>DWVZ01000061.1 GCA_019119975.1 Candidatus Blautia merdavium
GAGAGTGAAGGGATATGCGGATCAGGTATTCCTTATGACGGGAAATCATTCCAAAAAAGAACACCGGGAGATCAGAGAACAGCTTCAGGCAGTAAGCCCAAAGGAAACGCTGATTTTAGTTGCCACAGGCAGCCTTGTGGGAGAAGGCTTTGATTTCCCCAGACTGGATACGCTGATTATGGCTACTCCGGTTTCCTTCCGCAGCGTGGTGGAACAATATGCGGGAAGGCTGAACAGGGATTACGAGGGTAAGAAGAATGTGATAGTCTATGACTATGTTGACAGCCATATTTCCATGTTTGATAAGATGTACGCAAAGCGGCTGAAAGCATATAAACAGATTGGCTATGAAGTCTGCAGCGGTCTGCAAAGCGAGAAGCAGACGGCGAATGCTATTTTTGACAGCGAGAATTATGCGGCGGTATATAGAAAAGATTTGCTGGAAGCGAATAAAAATATTGTCATCTCAAGTCCGGTTATCAGCGGACAGAAAGTACATGGACTGATCGATCTGCTGAAGGAAAAACAAGTCTCAGGAGTGGAGGTTACGATCGTTACATGGGAGCCAGATTCCTATGATTATGGAGATGCAGGATTCTGGATGCAGCTTCATGAAGATATGAGACAGGCTGGATTTTACATAAAGACAGTGGAAGCAACCTGTGAACATTTTGCTGTTATAGACCAGGAACTGGTGTGGTATGGAAATATGAACCTGCTGGGGAAAGAACGGGTTGAAGACAGTATGATGCGTGTGAAAAGTAAAGAAATTGCTGCAGAATTGATGATCCTGACTTTTGAATAAGGCAGGATCAAGCAATCCGACGAGAAGTCTGAATAAAAAAATAGAGCTCGGAAATCCAGCATTTACGCGGGCTTCCGAGCTCTTTGGATATGGAATATGTACACTTCTACCGCACAGCATCCCTCATCGTATCCGGATATTTCCTGAAAATATGTCTCAGCATAAACACTGCGCAGATACTCAGCACCAATTCCGCAGTAAACTGCGCATAAGCCAATCCATACAGCGGGAAGAAATGATTTAACAGGAACAAAGCAGGAATTTCCAGCACGATTTTACGCATAATGGCAAAGAGCAGAGCATATTTGCCAAACCCCAAAGCCTGAAATACGCCCACTGCCAGGAAATCGACGCAAAGGAAAATAAGTCCCAGACAAAAGCCCCGCAGGAAAGCTGTACCATACGCTATGATTTCACTGTTTCTCATAAATGCATGAATCAATCCGCCAGCACCTATGTAGTAAATGACCGTAACTGCCGCCAGTATGGGAAGCATGATTTTTAACGCAAAAAGAATCGAGCCCTTCATACGTCTGCGGTTGCCGGAGGCAAAGTTATAGCTGACCAAAGGCATAATCCCCTGAGAAAATCCCAGTGTGATCTGCATAGGCACCATATAAATCTTATACGAAATCCCCATAGCTGCCACTGCGTCTGCGCCGTACGCCGACGTAAAATTATTCAGGATCGTCATACCAGTCACATTCAGCAGATTCTGAATGGAAGCAGGAATCCCCACACCGCAGATTTCCATAATAATAGGCTTTTTCAAGCGCAATCTTCTTGGATTCACACAGACAAAAGTCTTCCCTCTCTTTACATATAATAAAACAAAGAAATACAGGCACGCCACGCAGTTTGAAATAAATGTGGCGCATCCGGCTCCCTCTGCGCCCATGTTAAGCCCCCAGGGGAGGATAAAAAAGGGATCCAGAATGATATTCAGAAGACATCCGCTCATAGTTCCGATACTGGCGTGAAGCGCCGCACCTTCAGAACGTACCAGATATGCCAGAACGACGTTCAGGATCGCGGGAGCTGCCCCCAGTGAGACCGTCCAGAACAGATAGCCCTGTGTAGCCGTGCGTGTAGTGGCATCCGCACCGATCAAAGTAAGCAGAGGACTGTTCAGTATGGTACAGAGTATACCGAAAAGAATACCGCTGATCAGAGAACAGTAGAACCCGAAGGCAGAACTTTCGGAAACAGTATCATAGTCTTTCCTTCCCAGAGCACGGCTCATCATACTTGAGGTTCCCACTCCAAACAGGTTGTTGACCGCATTAAAAGCCAGGAGAACAGGAGCTGCCAGAGCTACCGCCGCGTTTTCTACAGGATTATTCAACATTCCTACAAAGTATGTATCTGCCATGTTGTAAAGGACCATGACAAGGGAACTGAATACCATGGGAATGGACAGTTTTGCTACCGCAGAAGGGATGGGTGTTTTTTCAAATAATACGATTTTTTCATTTTCTTCCATGAGAAGACTTCCTTTACTTATAAGATTTATCACAAAACCGGAAAAGATATCCGGTCATCCAGCAGCAGGATAGTAATATCCCCCATAAAGACTGGTGTACAACTATGAAAATCATAGCATAAGAAATTTTAATTTGCAATGTCCCCTAAAAGACATGTTCCTTAAAAGACGTCTTCCAAAAAAGACAGTTCTCTAAAAAGGCGGCATCCTCTAAAAACGAAGGTGAAGCAAACGGTATCCGGAACGCTGGCACTTCACCCAGCGCTCCATCAGACCGGTTTCGTTCCAGCAGGATTACCTCATCACTGGTCTGATTAGCAATTCCCACGAAACGATCATCATCCAGCAGTGCAATATGCCGTGGACAGTTTCCATGACAGGAGTATCTGCCTGCCAGAGAGGGCGTTCCTTCCGGGGACAGACGGAAATGCACCACGGTATCCTCTCCGCGGTTAGCGCAGTACAGATCCTGTCCGTCCCGGCTGACTGCCAGAGTAGAACCGGTGCTTTTTCCGGAAAAGCCGGGATCCAGCATAGGATAACGCCCCAAAAGGCGCAGATTCTCCGGGCTGCTGCTGTCGATCACCAGCAGTTCACTGGAGTATTCCGTAACACAGTAAAAACGCTGCCTCTGTTCATCTGCATAAAAGTGCCTGGGACCGCAGCCGGCAGGAAGCTGCAGAATAGATGCCGGACGAAGAGCACCGTTTTCCTGATGAAAACAAAAGATCGCATCCAGTTCGATATTCACAGCGTAAAGGTATTGACCGAGGATTTTTGAAAAATGCATCCGGGATTTTCTGCCGGTGCCGTCGTCCAGCACTTCAGAGAACAGGACCGGACCAAAGGTGCCGTCTGGGTGAAGCCTTACGGTAAAGAGGTGTCCGCTGCCCCAGCAGGAGCCTGCCAGAAAGTTCATAGAAGGATCTGTGGTAATGTGGCACAGAGCACCTCCTTCCGTGCGCAGAGAATCTACAGGAATCCAGGCGCCTTCCTGGAAGCGAAAGGAAGTAAGCGTGCCGTATTCTTTAAATTCTCCCAAAGCAAAGAGAAAAGGTCCGTGAAAACAAAGGTAGGAAGGATTAGACAGGCAAGTCTTCCAGACAGAATCGTACTGATCCAGGTCAAACAGGCAGACAGAAGGGCAGTTTTCCTGGCTGTAGCCAGATATCCAAAATTTCATAACAGCAGCATCTCCTTTTTTAAATAAAATCATAAGTTCTATTTCGACGCTTTCCAGAGAAGTAAAAACTGTGGAACTCATTCGAAAAGGAATATCCATAGTAAGAATTGTAGCACGAAATATTTATAGGAAAAAGAGCATTTGAAGAAACTGGGGTGCAAAATGTTATATATCCCTAATATTTTGTGCGGCATGATTTCACTTTCTAAAAATCTTTTGGTGAAGACAGCAAATACAGCAAAGTATAATAAAGTTAATAACACAAATGTAATAAAGTTACAGATATTTTCTCCGCTTTCTGCTATAATACAAAAACCAGAAACTAATTGCACAGACTATGGAGGACAAACATTTATGACGTATCTTATCACTTTCCTGGAAGGCATGATTACTTTTATCTCCCCCTGTCTGCTCCCTATGCTGCCGGTTTATGCGGCATATTTCGCAGGCGGGACATCCGGAGAACAGAGCAGCAGGCGTTCTCCGCTTTTCAAAGCGGCAGCATTTGTGCTGGGATTTACCATAACCTTCGCTGCTTTGGGGGCTTTTGCCGGCAGCATCGGGATGCTTTTGAAGCAGTATCAGACAGGAGTCAATATTGTCAGCGGACTTGTGGTGATCTTTTTCGGACTGAATTTTCTTGGGGTTATCCGCCTTTCCATTTTCAGAGGCACCACAGGAATGGGGCAGAATACTGAGATGGGAATTCTCTCCACAGTTCTTTTCGGGATTGTCTTTGCCGTGGGCTGGACGCCTTGTGTGGGAGCTTTCCTGGGTTCGGCACTGATGCTGGCGTCTTCCGCTGGCTCGGTGTTTCACGGCATGATACTTTTGCTGTGCTATTCTGCAGGACTGGGAATTCCTTTTCTGATCAGCGCCGTACTGATACAGAAGCTGAAGACTACTTTTGACTGGATCAAACAGCACTATTCTGTGATCAATAAGGTTTCAGGAGGACTGCTGATCCTGGTGGGAATCCTGATGATGACAGGATGGCTCAACGAATATTTGTCACTGCTGGCATAACAGAAGAGATTTGGCAGAGGAGGAATTATGAACGCAAAACAAAAATGGATTCTGGCAGCAGCAGGACTGATCTTGCTGCTGGTGATCGCCGGATTTGGCTATCAGGAACTGAAAGAAGAAGCGCAAAGGCAAGAGCTGAAAACCCTGGAAGAAAAACAGGAGGCATCCGGCAAAGATGATGGAGAAGGCAAAGACGATGGAGAAGAGGATAAAACAGAGAGCGAAGAAGAGGAAACCCAGCAAGAGGAAAAAGAACCTGTTGCAGCGCCTGATTTTACCGTATGGGACAAAGATGGGAAGGAAGTGCACCTTCTGGAACTTTTAGACGGGAAGCCGGGAGTGCTGAATTTCTGGACCAGCAAGTGTCCGCCCTGTAAAGAAGAAATGCCGGAATTTCAGGAGGTTTATGAAGAGATGGGAGAGGAGATCCAGTTTATCATGCTGGATGGAGTAGGCTGTATGGGAGAGACAGAAGAAAGCGGAAAAGCCTATGTAGAGGAGCAGGGATTTACTTTTCCTGTGTATTATGACCTGGAGATGGATGCAGTCATGACTTATGGGATCCAGGCGTTTCCGACCACGTTTTTTATTGATAAAGACGGCAATCTTGCAGCCGGAAGGACAGGTATCCTTACAAAAGAATTATTGCAGCAGGGAATTGAACTGATAAAATAAAAGAAGTTTCAGATATTGCTGCCAGAAATTCTTTGGGGGATTTTTCCCAGTCCCTTGCCGGAGAAAAAGTAAAGAAGAGGACTGTCCGAACCGTGTCACTGATCAATGCCAAAGACAAAAGAAGAGGACTGTCCGGACCGTGTCACTGATTAATGCCTTAGTGACACGGAAGCCGCTGACAGCCCTCTGTTACGTTTATCCGAATATCCATTGCAAAACAAAATACCAATCTGGAAGCAAAAGCAGATTTGGCTACTGAAGCATACTTCCCAACACCTTATTGACCAATTTGCCGTCTGCAATGCCTTTTACCTTGGGCATCAGGACCTTCATGATTTTTCCTTTATCTTTCGCAGTAGGAGCAGGGATGGAAAGTTCATCGAGCACGCCCTGGATCACTTCCCGGATCTCCTCCACGCTGAGCATTTTCGGTGCGAATTCTTCGTATACGGCAATGCGGTTTTTGCATTCTTCCATAATATCGGTTCTGTCAGCCGGAGTCATTTCCAGAGTTTCTTTTGTCTGTTTGATTTCCTTTAATACAACTTCGTTTTCCTCTGCTTCTGTCAGGTCTGCGCGCTTGTCGATCGCCTTGTTTTTCAGGGCGGACAGCAGCATGGAAAGGGAATCCTTTCTCTCTTTGTTGCCTTCTTTCATAGCGGTGACCATAGCTTTTCTTACTTCATCGATTTTACTCATTTCTGAAACATCTCCTTTTCGCATAAGCTGTTTTTAGTATATCATCTTTCCCAAAAGAGTCAATGTATCCGAAAAAGATTCCAGTGAAAAAGCGCGGCGAGTGTGCGGATAACTACGGTGACGGCAAGCCCCAGGATCACGCCTGCCGCCTCGCCCATAGATTCCCGGCAGACCACGCAGACGATTCCTCCGGCAATGGCGGCGCTGGCATAGATTTCCCGCACAAGGATATACGGTGTTTCACCAGCCATGATATCTCGAAGGACACCGCCGCCCACACCAGTCAGCACTCCGATAAAGATAAAGAAGAACGCATTGTCATAGGGAATAATGCGGGAAGCTGTCTGTATGCCTACAACCGTGAAGATTCCCAGACCCGCGGTGTCGCAGATCAGCATGATCTTGTCGTAAAACTGGTTTTTGATCTTAGAATCCATGATTTCCGGGTTGGTGTACATGATGGCAAAAAGCAGGGTGGATGTCAGGATGGAAAAAAGGATATACACCGGTTTGGAAAAGGCAGTGGGCGGTGTAACGCCCAGTATGATATCCCGCATCATTCCGCCGCCTACCGCAGTGGTGGCGCCTAGGATATTCACGCCGAAGATATCCATTTTCTTTTCAATGGCAACCATGGCGCCGGAGGAGGCGAAGGCAATGGTGCCGATGATCTCCAGAACAAAAATAAAATTATCCATAGTAGTTCTCCTGTAATTTCTGTAATTCTCACAAAGGGAGTTTGAGGCGTACGCAGAGCGGTCATAAAAAGCAGACTCCCGTTGTTTTCAAATCATAGTAAAATATGCCGCGGGGAAGGAAACGGTATATCCTCCGGAGGCGGACATTTTGCACGATACAGTATATCACATAAATGTAAAAAAAACGTCAGAAAACAGAAAAAGCTTTGGTTGACTTTCCAGTGGTTCTTTGTTACATTGAAGAGGTGTAGTTTTAAAAATCAACGCAGCACTGGTTTAAAGAAATTAAGGATGGGAACAAGTGCTGTATCCGGCTGAACATGCCGGGGAAATAGGAGGAAAAAAGATGCAGAAACACAAAAACGGGAGTTTCAGCAATTCCCTGGGATTTGTTCTTGCATGTGTAGGATCCGCAGTAGGTCTGGGGAATATCTGGATGTTTCCCTACCGTCTGGGAGAATATGGAGGTGCGGCTTTTTTAATTCCATATATCCTGTTCATATGTCTTTTTGGATTCGTGGGACTTTCCGCAGAGTTTGCCATAGGACGGCGCTGCGGAACAGGAACTCTGGGTGCCTATGAATATTGCTGGAACCGCGGTGAGAAAAGGAATCCGGGAAAGATCCTCGGATGGATCCCTCTGCTGGGATCTCTGGGAATCGCTGTAGGGTACTCGGTGATCATTGGCTGGGTGCTGAGATTTCTCTGGGGCTCCCTGACCAACACCGTGCTGGAAACAGATGCTTCCCAGTATTTTTCAGAAGTAACGGCTTTTATGGGAAATACTCCATGGCATATCGTGGTGATCGTCCTGACTGTACTGGTCCTTCTTTGCGGGGCAGCAGCGCAGATCGAGAAAGCCAATAAGATCCTCATGCCCCTGTTTTTTATCTTGTTTGCCGTGCTGGCAGTGCGCGTAGCTTTTCTGCCGGGGGCAGGTGAAGGATATAAATTCCTTTTTGTACCCAAATGGGAGGCGCTGGCAAACGTGGATACCTGGGTCATGGCAATGGGACAGGCGTTCTTTTCCCTGTCGATTACAGGTTCGGGAATGATCGTTTACGGTTCCTATCTGAACAAGAAAGAAGATATCCCCAAAGCGTCCCTTCAGACAGCGTTTTTTGATACCATAGCAGCCATGTTTTCCGCATTGGCGATCATGCCTGCAGTATTTGCGTTCGGCATTGAGCCTTCTTCCGGTCCATCGCTGATGTTTATCACCATTCCCAATATCTTCCGCCAGATGCCCATGGGCAGGCTTTTTGCTGTGATCTTTTTCTTATCTGTGTGCTTTGCGGGTATCACATCCCTCATTAATATGTTTGAGGCTGTGACAGAGAGCTGGCAGCACAAATTCGGTATGAAGAGAAATGCAGCCGTGCTTTTGTGCGGAGCCATCACACTGCTTGTAGGGCTGTTTCTGGAAGAGGAGACGAGAGTAGGAAACTGGATGGATTTTGTTACCATTCTCGTAGTGCCTTTCGGTGCAGTGCTTGGGGCGGTATCCATCTATTATGTCTTTGGATTTGACAAGATCAAAGAGGAACTGGAGACAGGAAGGAAGAAAACGCTGCCCGGATTTTTCCGATTTGCAGCCAAGTATCTCTATGTACCGCTGGCAGTGATCGTCTTTGTCTTAGGTCTGGTTTACGGCGGGATCGGCTGAGAAAAGAAGAGAAAAATAAAATTTTGTCTGTACGCAGGGGAAAAAAGCGAGTATAATAAATAGGAATGCGCTGAGACAGAGAAAGAGTTTGCAGGAGCAGGCTCTTTCTTTTTATAAAAACGTGATTGTGAAAGGATGTTTTTATGGACCGTTTTTTATCGGTACTTGAAAAAGTACAGGAAGTCGTGTGGGGACCGCCCACCATGCTTCTGCTTCTTGCTACAGGGCTGTATTTTACAGTCCGGCTGAAAGGGCTGCAGATCACAAAGCTGGCATTGGCGATCCGCTATATTTTCCAGAAGGAGGAAGGCGAGGGGGATGTATCGGCTTTTGCATCTCTTTGTACCGCGCTGGCAGCAACCATCGGCACGGGGAGTATCGTAGGGGTTGCCACAGCTTTGCGGGCAGGAGGTCCTGGCTCTTTGTTCTGGATGTGGGTATCTGCTTTCCTTGGAATGGCGACCAAATATGCAGAAGGTGTGCTGGCAGTAAAATACAGGACCACGGATGAGAACGGACAGGTCTGCGGCGGCCCTATGTATTATATCCAAAACGGGATGGGAGAGAAATGGAAATGGCTGGCGCAGCTGTTTGCCTTTTTCGGGATCATGACGGCAATGCTGGGCTGCGGTACGTTTCCCCAGGTAAACGCCATTACAGAATCCACCAGCGAGGCATTCGGGCTTCCGGTCTGGATCATCGGCATCGTGGTGGCTGTGGCAGTTGCAGGCGTAGTGTTGGGAGGTATCCAGTCCATATCCAATGCGGCACAGTTTATTGTTCCGTTTATGGCACTTTTTTATGTGCTGGGATCCGTCATCATTCTGCTGGTCAATGCCAGAGAGATCCCCGGCGCTTTCCAGTTGATCCTAACCTCTGCGTTTACGCCTCATGCAGTCGCCGGAGGCGCGGCAGGCACCATGTTTATTTCTGTCATGACCGCTATGCGGACAGGCATTGCCAGAGGAGTCTATACCAATGAAGCAGGGCTGGGAAGTTCTCCCATTGTAGTAGCCGCTGCAAAGACAAAATCCTGTGTTCGTCAGGGTCTGGTATCCATGACAAGTGTATTTTTTACAACCATTGTCATCTGCACCATGACAGGGATCGTGGTGATCACCTCCGGACTTTTGGAAACCACAGACCTGGACGGAGGAAAGCTGTCCAATGCTGCATACAACATGAGCCTGCCGGGAAACCTGGGTATGTATATGGTCTCCATCGGACTGATTTTCTTTGCCTTTACAACCATTATCAGCTGGTGCTATTATGGCGAAAGATGCCTGGTCTACCTGTGCAAAGGAGTTAAGTGGATTTTCGTTTACAAGATTCTGTATATTGCCTGTGTGGCAGTAGCGCCTTATCTAGAATTAAAACCGATCTGGCTGCTGGCAGACATTACCAATGCCTGTATGGCATTTCCTAATTTGATCGGACTTCTGGGGCTTAGCGGCGTTGTGATCGGTGAAACAAAGCGTTACTTTCAGTCTCTGAAAGGTCAGGAGGAGGATCCGAATGGAGAAATATGTGAAGGAATATAAACGGCAGTGTCCCAGGACCCAAAGAGATGCGGTTCATAAAGTAGAATATGCAAAAGCGACCTGCAGCCGTGTGCTGGATCCCATGCTGCACTTTACCTGCAGTCTGGAGGGCAGATGCAAAGACTGTGAAAAAGATTACCAGGATGAATAGAGAAATACCCGGAACCGGAATGCATTTTCCGATGTCCGGGTATTTTTATATTTAGAATCCGATAGGAAACAGACGCTTATTTCATGCGCAGGAGATTTTGCTGCATTCTTTTCCGTTTTAATCTCGGAACAGAGAGGTTTGCCGGAGGCTTTGGGAAATTCACAGGAAGCTGTGAAATCCAGGTGACGAAACGGTATGGAAGCTCTGTGGCAAGGGCAAAGGAAAGCAGGATGCAGAATCCCAGGAGCAGTGCGGTTTCCAACGGACCATCTACATTTCTTAAAAGAGGCGTTGCCTTTAAAACAGAATACACCAATCCGTGAAACAGATAAATGGGCATTGTGCGCACACCTAAGACAGAGAAGAAGTGTTTCTTTCCCGGAATCAGGCTGCAGATTGCAAACAGCGCCAGAAAGGAAATCGCATAACACATCAGCCGGATCAGTACACCTGCCCATCCGTCCGCGCCGGTTTCGTCATAAGCATATCTGCCGTAGAACACAAATGGAGAAAGGCGGATGCCGGAAAGCGCCAGACCGGTCAGGAGGATACCCACTGCAGCCGCCAGTCCCGCAAACAGCTTCGCCCCGTTTCTGCGGGCTGTTTCCAGCCATTCATCACGGAAATAATAGCCAGCCAGAAAGAACGGATAGAAGAACAAAGTCCTTGGGATGCTGAAGAAATTTCCCAGATGGGAAAATCCAATCAGGATCCCGGCAGTAAAAGCAATAAACAGATTTCCCGGGATTTTCCGGATATAAGGAGTGGCAATTCTCCAGAAGAACAATGCCATAAGATACCACAGGGAAAATTTCGGGCGGTTGAAATAAAGCCCGGTATCTTTATGGATGACCAGTACATACAGAAGATAGTAAAGCAGCTCAAACACAAAGTAAGGAACTGCCAGCTTCTGGATCAGCTTCTCTATAGACATATCCTTTTTGGAAAAATACCCGGATATAAAAATAAAAGCCGGCATATGGAAAGAAAAAATTACCCATTTTAAAACATTCAGAAAAGGATTATTGGTATAGCAGGGCTCTATAAAGTGTCCGATCAGGACCAGAACGATCAAAAGAGCCTTATAATTATCTAAAAAATAATTTCGTTGTTTTCCTGGATTCATGATATTCTCTGCCTCTGCATTTAATAATTATGAAATATAAAATTAATATTTTAAATCAAGAAGTATCATACACCTGTTTTCTTTTCTGTGCAAATAGAAAAAAATCATTTCTATAGAGAAATTTTCAGCTATTTGTGCTATAATGAAACGGATTTTAACTGGAAACCATGGACTGGGAAAATTTAAAAGTGAGGTATTCTATATGAGTGAACGCCGCAGAAGAAGAGAACTGGAAGAAGAAAGGCTGCGGGAAGAAAAGAGAAGACGCAGGATTGCCAGAGAAAGGCAGCGCCGCAAGCAGGTGATGAGGCAGAGAATGATACTGGGAGGAGCGGGCATCCTGATCCTTCTGGTAGTAATCATAGCCGCCGCTGTTACGATCCGGAATAAGAAGCTGGAAGCAGAAGAGGCTGCAAGAGCGGCAGCGCAGAAAGAGGCAGAAGAAGAGGCAAAAAAAGAAGCGGAACGAAATACGCTACACATGGTGGCAGTGGGAGACAATCTGATCCATGACAGCCTGATCCAGGCTGGAGAAGCCAATAACTGGAACTTTGATTTTTTATATGAGAATATTAAGTCTGACATTGAAAACGCAGACCTGGCTTCAGTGAATCAGGAGACGCCCTTTGTGAATGATCATGAAGATGTGGCAGGCTATCCGGATTTTGCTACACCGACCGAAGTGGGGGACGCATTAGTAAAAGCCGGATTCGACATTGTCACCCAGGCTACAGAGCACGCCTATGACCAGGAGATGACAGGAATTCTCAATACTGTTACCTTTTGGGACACAGAATATCCGGATACAACGCTTCTCGGGGTCCATAAGGAAGAGGACGACAGCAGAGTGAAGTTCATTGAAAAGAAGAATTTCAAGATTGCTGTGGTCAATTATAATTGTATGATCAGTGAAAACCATTCCATTCCCGAAGAGAATGCTTATATGGTAGATTTATACTCAGAGGATTCTGTGAAGGAAGACATGCAGGAAGCGGAGTCAAATGGCGCAGATGTGAAGATTGTATTTCTGCATGGAGGAAAAGACGATGATTCTAAGACAGATGCCAATATGGAAGAACGTCTGAATTTCCTTGCGCAGCAGGGTGTCGATGTGGTAATTTCTTCGCACCCCCACATACTGAAAACCTATGAAAAACTGCAGAGACCTGACGGAGGAGAGATGCTGGTATATTACTCCTTAGGAAACTTTGCCAATGCCCAGACTTCGCCGGCGAATCTGCTGGGAGGAATGGCAGATTTCACCATTACAAAAGACAGCGAATCCGGAGAAATCTCCATAGATGATTTTACTCTGATTCCCCTTGTCATGCATTATAATGCAGACAATTCTCAGTGCGGTCTGTATAAGCTTTCTGATTATACCGAGCAGATGGCAGAGGAACACGGAATGCACCAGCAGACAGATGAGGAATTCACTTTAAGCTGGCTTAAGGAAAAAGCAGGACAGGCAGAGCCGGTGCAGATGGTAACAGGTACTGCTGTGACAGACTCCGGAGCGGAAGAGGACGAAACCAATACAGAAGAATGACGGTTTTCCTGTCAGACAGAAAGAAACAGCAGGGCAGTTGGCGTCCCTGCTGTTTTTCCGCAGAAAAGATCAGGTGTTTGGCAGCTTTTCTTTGGGATCTCTGACAGCCTTATCGGAGGTTTTCTGTACGATGGATTCCGGAGAATAAGGCATAAGGGATTGATAGGACTCAATCTGCGATGGATTTCTGGGAAGAAAAGGGATCATACCGGTCAGTTCGGTGGCAGCACTGGCATCCAGGTCATTGGCAGAGGTTGCCTCCACACGGTAGGGATCGTCTTTTGGGGAAGTTGTTTTAGAATGAGATTCTGATTTCATAGTCGGAGCTCCTTTCCATTTGCTTTATTTATAAGCTTGCCCGCAGCCGTTGTTTTTATGCATTTTGCAGGAGCAGGTATGGACAAAAGTGGGTATGGAATAAAACAGAAACCGAAAGTCTGTGAAGGCAGAGCAGATGCTGTCTGAGCGAAGGAAAAAGGAGGATTAGAAAATGGGAAAACAAAAAGAATTGAAAACCAATGCCATGAGAATACTGGAAAAGAATAAAGTTCCCTATGAGGCAATACAGTACGAATGTGAAGAATTCATTGACGGCCTTCACACAGCGCAGAAAACAGGCGCCCCTGTGGAGCAGTCCTTTAAAACACTGGTAGTACAGGGAAAGAGCAGAGAATACTATGTGCTGGTGATCCCCATCGCTGAAGAAATCGACCTGAAGACAGCGGCAAAGGCAGTGGGAGAGAAATCTGTGGAAATGATCCATGTGAAAGATATCACAAAAGTGACCGGCTATGTGAGAGGGGGATGCAGCCCGCTGGGAATGAAGAAGAATTATCCAACGGTCATCCATGAAAGCGCCAAAAACTATGAACAGATTTATGTCAGCGGAGGAAAGATCGGGATTACACTGAAGGTGAATCCTTTTCAGCTGGCAGAAACGGTGCATGCCAGATTTGAAGATATCATTGCCGGAGACCGCAGGGATCAATAACCATCAAAAGTAAGGACTGAGTTTCAGACAGAAAAAAGCGGCACATCGTACAAACTTACCGGCTGCATGATAAAACGGTAGGTTCGTGCGGTCTGCCGCCTTTTGCATAATTTTTATAAAGAAAAGGCTTCTTTGATAATATCTGCCAGAATTTGCTGCCCCTGGAAGGTCAGATGAATGCCGTCTGCAGTCACAGCCTTATGACCCAGCTCGGAAACCTTTTCCAGAAGAGGTTCCTGGAGAGGGATAAAAGAAGCGCCGTAATTACGAGCCAGCTTCTTGATGTTTTTTGCCATTTTCTGCTGCCATGGCACCCAGGTCTGGTATTCTTCACCAGCAGGAAGGATAAAAGGCTCCAAAGTGATCACTCTGGCAGAAGTTTCCCTGGAAAGGTCGAAAAGCATTTCGTGGTAGCTGCGGATACTGTCCTCCAGCATGTAAAGCTTTTCCTGCTCCGATACATCGGACTGGGCAATCTTGCCGATATCATTGACACCTACCAGGATACTTACATAGTCAGGATGAAAGGCAATGCAGTCAGAATGCAGTCGGGCGGCAACCTGCTCGGTCTTATATCCGTCTACTGCTTTATTAAAAATATACCAGTCCTGTGCGGACTTATTCAGTGATTCAGAAAATATATTTACATATCCCATGCCCAGCGGGTTGCCGGAGATGATCCTATCGGCAGCAGTAATGCTGTCACCTAAAAAAATTATTGTTTTCATATGTGATGCTCCTTCTGCTCTCTATTTTAACCGAAAATCACAGGTATTGCAAATGGTAATTTTGGTTAGACCTGACAAAGATCTCATTTGGTGATTTTTTCCCTTTACAAAAAGGAAAGCAGGGGTATATAATCAGAATCACTTAACACACACAAATCTGACACACCGCAAGGTGGTTGTCCAATGCCGTTCGGCAAATGATCCACAAAACAAAATAAAACAGAATAAGAGGTGATGAAATGACGGTCCGCTGCGGGCTTTTGATAGCTGTATCACTGTCGGCAGTGCTTATGGACTTTCTCATGGAACAAGTAAAGAATGAACTGATTCTTACCGGGCTTGCAGCCGCCATTGTATGCAGGCTGTTGGAGGAAGGGGTGTATGGCGGCATCAGTTTCGGAGCAGGAGTGGTGGTACCCGTATTGCTGCTGTTCCCGTTGTTTTACTTCAGGATGATTGGTGCAGGAGATATTAAATTGCTGTCTGTTTTGGGAGGAATATCGGGAATAAGGGGAAGTCTTAAAATCATGGGAAGTTCTTTGGCGCTGGGAGCAGTGCTGTCTCTGGCATTTCTTATTTCCTGCGGCAATCTGCGGGAGAGGATTTCTTATTTTATCTCTTATACAAAAGATGCAGTCCGGACAGGGGAGAGGAAACCGTATCTGAAAAAGGGGAAAAATCCTGAAAATTTCCATTTTACGGTACCTGTCTTTTTAGGAACAATGCTGTATTTGGGAGGTATCGTGTAATGAAGAAGAATATTCTGGCTGTGTGTGATACAGAATCCGGTTACGCCTGCAATTTCGCCGAGTATATGAACCGGAGGAAAAGGCTGCCCTTTGAGGCAGAAGCGTTTACAGACGTAGAGAGACTGAAGGAATATGCAGGAGAGAATCCTTTGGATATCCTTATGATCGCAGAGGCGGATATGGACAGGAGTGTGGAGAGGATACCGGCAGAGAAACTGATCATTCTGTCTGAGGATAAGAAAAAGGAACAGGGAGAACACAAATGTATCTATAAATACCAGTCTGTGGAGAGTATTGTAAGGGAGGTGATGGAGTACTGTGCCCAGACCAGACCTTTTCCTGCGGTATATACAGCGGCGGAGGAGAAGCTTAGGGTCATCGGTGTTTATTCTCCTGCGGGCAGATGCGGGAAAACGTTGTTTTCTTTGTCTGCCGGACAGATCCTGGCGCAGGAGCGGGAAGTTCTGTACATCAATATGGAGGATTATTCCGGTTTTGAACAGCTGTTTGACAGGAATTACGAGAAGAACCTGGGTGATTTGGTTTATGCCATGCGCAGCGGAAAGATAAATCTGATGTGGAAGCTGGAAAGCGTTGCAGAAAAGATGGGGAATCTTTCTTACCTTCCGCCGGTCCAGTCCCCGGAGGATCTCAGGAACATTCGGTTTCAGGAATGGGTGCAGATCCTGCAGCTGATCAGGGAGAGCCGAAAGTATGAAGTGGTAATTCTGGATATCGGCAATGGTGTGGACCAGTTGTTTTCCGTGCTGGATTTATGCCAAAGGATCTATATGCCGGTCCCCGGCGACTGGATTTCGGACTGTAAGATCCGCCGGTTCGAGGAGCTCCGTCAGATGTGGACAGGGGAACTGTCAGACAGCAGAATCTGCAAACTGAGCCTGCCAGCAGTCCCTGAGACAGACAAAGCCGATTTTCCCGGTTCTCTGATGTGGGGAAGATGGGGAAATTATGTGGGAAAGGTGCTGAGAGAAAATGAGCCGGACGGATCAATATGACAATGCCATGCAAAAAGTAAGAAAAGCACTGAAAGAACATATGGAAAATTTGTGGGAATGCAGTGACAGCCAGGTTCTGGATCTCATAGACCAGCTGCTGCTGGAACAGAGCAGGAGAGATTATCTGACTATTGAAGACAGGACAAAGCTTCGCACAGAGCTGTTTCACGCAGTCCGGAAAATGGATGTGCTGGAAGAGCTATTGCAGGATGATACAATTACAGAAATCATGGTAAATGGCTGGCAGCATATTTTCATTGAACGGGAAGGAAAGATATCGCCCTGGGACAGACACTTTACCTCTCCGGAAAAGCTGGAGGATGTGGTACAGCAGATTGCCGCCAGGTGCAACCGGGTGATCAATACGCTGCAGCCCATTGTGGATGCCAGACTGGACAGTGGAGAACGTGTCAACGCAGTGATCGCGCCGGCAGCGCTGAATGGTCCCATCCTTACTGTCCGGAAATTCCCAAAAGATCCCATAACCATGGAACGGCTGATACAGATGGACAGTATTACAAAAGAGGCGGCGGTGTTCCTGGACAAGCTTGTCAAAGCCGGATATACCATGCTGATCGGAGGCGGCACCGGTTCAGGAAAAACCACCTTTTTAAATGCCCTGTCGGCTTCTATACCTGCTGATGAACGGCTGATCACCATTGAGGATAATGCAGAGCTGCAGATCCAGGGGATCGCAAATCTGGTACGTCTGGAATGCAGACAGGCGAATACAGAGCAGAGCCAGCAGATCACCATGGGGGATCTGCTGAAGACATCTTTAAGAATGCGCCCCAGCAGAATTATCGTCGGAGAGGTCCGCGCCGCAGAGGCAGCAGAGCTGCTTCAGGCAGTCAATGTAGGGCATGACGGCAGTCTTTCCACTATTCATGCCAACAGCTGCAGGGATATGGCAGTGCGGCTGGAGACCATGGCGCTTATGGGGGCAGTTCTTCCCGGGGCTGTGGTGCGAAGACAGATTGTATCGGGATTTGATATTTTTATCCATCTGGGGAGACAGAAGGATAAGAGCAGAAAACTGTTGGAAATTGCAGAGATCGACGGTATCGAAGGAGATGAGATCCGAATGCATCCGCTGTATTTGCGAAAGGAGCATCTTGAGCGGACAGGAAACCTGATCCACAGGGAGAAACTGGAAAGGGCAGGGATAGAATGTGAATAAAAAAGTCAGTTAAAAACAGGAGAAAACAGACTATGGCACCTATACCTTATCCTGGAAGGAATGGATTTTATTTCTGGCAGAAGCGGCGCTTTTGTGCAGCGCTGCAAATTATCTTTTCTATAAAACGTGGGCAGCTTTTCTTTTTATGCTTCCATTTCCACTCTGGTACATTCCCATGAGGCGCAGGCAGAGAGCGGACAAGAGGAGAAAGCAGCTCTACTACCAGTTTAAAGACGGACTGAATGCAGTGAGGGTAGGGATCGCTTCCGGATATTCTCTGGAAAATGCCCTGGGGGAAGCGGTTAGAGATATGGAAAAGATTTATGGAAAGCAAGGAGCCATTACGCAGGAATTTGCCTATATGCAAAGGCAGCTTCGTCTCAGCGTACCGGCAGAAGATCTCTTTTATGATCTGGGAATCCGAAGCAGGACGGAAGATATTATGAATTTTTCGGAAATTCTGATCCAGTCACGGAAAATGGGAGGGAATATGAAGGAAATCCTTCAGAATTGTATTGTTTCTATGGAAGAGCGTATAGATGCAAAAAAGGAGATTGATGCAGCTCTGGCAGCCAGAAAGATGGAACAAAAGATCATGAGTCTGATTCCTCCGGGAATCATTCTCTATCTGCAGACGACTTCTCCGGAATTTCTTGGCGTCCTCTACAAGAATCCCGCAGGAGCAGGAGTCATGACGGTATGTCTGGCTGTTTACCTGGCTGCTTACCGTTGGGGAGAAAGGCTGGTAGACATTGAAGTTTAGTTGGGTAAAGAAGAGAAAGGAAGTCTGCATTGCCTTGCTGATCGCTGCCGCGGGGAACAGTATAGGAATCCTTACGGTGCTGTCACAGGGAACGGGAAAAAGCGCCCAGTATCTGGAGCGCCCTGAGTACGGAGAAGGCAGCCGTCAGCAAGAGCTGGAGGCAGAAATACAGGGGGAAACAAACACCATACAGATTTTGGTTCCGGAGAGAAGCTACACGGAAAAAGAAACACAGGAATATCTGCGTCAGGCAGAAGAATACCTGGAGACTTATTTCACAGAAAAAGGGACTGACTGGAGAGGAATTCGCGAAGACCTGGATTTTCCCCAGGAGGTTTCAGATTCTCCGGTACAGCTGTCCTGGAGTACAGACCATCCGGATATCCTGGACTGGCAAGGAAAGCTGGGAGATAAAATCCCGGAAACAGGCAAAACAGTAAAAATTGAGTGTCTGCTGACGCTGAGCGGAGAGGAACGGAGATGGGAAAAGGAGGCGCAGGTGTTTCCAAGGCTTCTGACAGATGCAGAGCAGCTCCAGCAAAAAATCCAGGAAGAGGCGGATAAAAACAGTGAAGATACAGGTAAAGTTCTGCAGCTTCCCCAAACTATTGACGGAAAGGCGATTTATTATAAAGAACCAGACAGCCAGTCCGGGTGGATGATCTGCCTGATGTCCACAGTACTGGGATTGGGGATTTTTCCGCTGACGAAGGAAAAAGAAAAGCAAAAAGAGGCTGAGAAAAAGCAGGAAATGAAAAGGGATTATCCGGATATTTTAGACCGTCTTGTGCTTTTTCTGCGGGCAGGGCTGAATATCAGAAAATCCATGGAAAAGCTGGCTGCTGATTATCTGAAAATGAAGCAAACCTATTCTATGAAGGAAAGGTACGCTTATGAAGAAATTGTCCGCACATGCAGGGAAATGGACCATGGCGTTTATGAGGCGGAAGCCTATGAACGGATGGGAAAGCGGTGTTCCCTGCCGGAATATAAAGTACTGTCGGTACTGCTGGTGCAGAATTTGAAGAGAGGCAGCCAGAATCTGCTGGATCTTCTTGAGAGAGAGGCTGCATCAGCGTCAGAGGAGAGGAAGCGGCAGGCAAGGATAAGGGGAGAGGAGGCGTCCACAAAGCTTTTGCTACCCATGATCCTGCAGCTGATGGTGGTTTTAGTGATTTTGATCGTCCCTGCGTCTCTCAATTTTTTCTAAATGACGGGGATAGAGGTAAATGCGTAGGTAAGAGGAGGTAGAAATATGGAGTTATTGAAGGAATTTTGGTGGGATGAGGATGCAGTCGGGGTTGTGGAGATCATTCTGATTTTATCGTTGTTCTCATTGGTTTAGTCATTATTTTCAAAGAGCAGCTGACCAGTCTGGTAAAAAGTATTCTGTCAAAAATCACCAGCCAGAGCAACAGCATTTAAGGCGGTGATGCCGTTGAAGGCAAAGGGGAGTATGACAGCGGCGATGTGCCTTCTCATGCTGGTAATCTTAAGTCTGCTTGCTGCCTGCATCCAGTCGGCAAGAGTATCTGCAGCAAGAGTAAAAGCAGTCAATGCAGCGGATACAGGGCTGTATTCCCTGTTTTCAGAATATCACCCGGTTCTTTTGGAAACATACGGACTCTTCTTCCTGGATGCAGGATACGGTACAGAGCGGATCAGCCAGGCACAGCTGATCGAACAGCTGGAGGCGTATATGGAGCCTGCTTTGGCGTCCGGTCTGACTGCCTGTCGTATCCAGGCATGTGCACTGGACGGGTACCGCACAGCGGCGGAGGAGAGCGGCAAAGCCGTCAGGAGCCAGATGGTCCGGTACATGAAACAGAATCTGGGAAACCTGGGGCTGGAGGCACTGCTGGAGAACTACAACCGGGAGAAAGACGGTATAGAAAAGCAGGAAGCAGTCAAGGAGCAGGGAATCCAGGAGGAGGATTTAAGTCAGACAGTACCCATGGAAGGCATATCCGAGAAGAACAATCCGCTGGAAATTGTCAAGAGCATAAAGGAACATGGATTCTTAGGGCTGGCAGTGCCTGCGGATGCTCAGATATCCGAAAAGACCGGAGATGTCACAGGCTATTTATCCCGCAGAGAGATACAGCAGGGGCAGGGAGAGATTCCCGGCTCCGGTTACCAGGAAAGCATTTCCGACCGGCTGTTTCTGGCAGAATATATACTGGAAAAGCTGGGATGCTTTACACAGATCAGGGAAGAGACAGCGCTGGATTACCAGGTGGAATATATTCTGGGAGGAAAAGACAGTGACAGAGACAATCTTCAAAGCACTGTCAACCAGCTGATTGCCCTGCGGGAAGTTTCTAATCTGGCTTTTTTGTATACAGATTCTCAGAAACGGGCAGAACTGAAAGCCTGTGCGGCTGCACTTTCGATTGTAGCGCTTATCCCACAGGGCATGGAGCTGGTGCAGGCAGTCCTGGCAGCAGGCTGGGCGTATGTGGAAAGTGTCTGTGATGTCAGAACACTTCTGTCCGGTGGAAAAGTGCCGCTGACGAAAGATGCTTACTCCTGGAAAACACAGCTGAGCCGTCTCTCTGGCAGTCTGGAGGAAGGGCAGAATACAGACAGCGGTCTGGATTATCAGGCGCATCTGCGGCTGCTGCTGGCGGCTAAATCACCCCAGACCCTGACAGTACGCTGTATGGATATGATAGAACAGGATGTCAGAAGCATCAGCGGTTATGAAAGTTTTTCCTTTGACTCCTGTATTGACGCTCTTTCTGTGGAAATCCGTTTTCAGGGACCTGAAAAGCAGATATGGAGCGCACAACGATTTTACGGATATACCATGACAAAGAGTTAGCATAGTAAAGGAATAGCATAGCGATTGCTTCATCATTATACAGCTTAAGCAGCAAGATGGGTAATTCCTTACTGGCTATATGGGAGATCAACCATAAATGTATTGCAGGAGAAAGAGAAGGGAGGCAGGGCAATGGCATTTCCAGGAGAAAGAACCGTAAACTATGGAAAGGAGGAGTGCTCTCTTTGGCAGAAAGGAAGTCTTACGGCAGAAAGCGCTGTTGTCCTGCCTGTTTTCTTTCTGGCGGTTGTCTGTCTGGTAAGTATGCTGGATCTGTACAGGACAGAGATCCTGCTGCAGTCAGCGCTGAGTGAAGCGGCAAAGGAACTGGGCATGTATGCTTATTGCGTGGAGGACGATAGGGATTCACCTGTAGGAGCTGTGACACAGGCGGTCTGCATTGCTTATGGCACAAAGAAGGTAAGAGAGGAACTGCAGGATGCAGATCTCATAGGCATTGACCCCAAGGATATGCTCCTGTTGGAGTCAGATTATGAGGAGGAGATGGTGTCTTTAAAGGCAGTGTTCTTTTACCAGTGCCCAATTCCTTTTTTTCGCAGCTTTCCAGTGAAAATTCAAGTTCTGGGACAAGCGAGAGCATGGACAGGCTACCATGGGAAAAAATATGGGAAAGGGGCGGCAGAAGAGATTGTCTATGTGACAGACTGGGAAAGTGTGTATCATACTTCAAGGGACTGCACGCATATCCAGTTGAAAATTCAGGCAGTATCCTCCTTAGATGCTCAGGAAAGAACCAATGAATACGGAAATCCGTATCAGCCCTGCGGCAAATGCTGTTCAGGAGGAAAGGTGAATGGAACAGTTTACATAACAACTTCAGGAGATTGCTACCACAGCAGCAGAACCTGCCAGGGACTGACCAGACATGTCCATGCAGTTAAGAAATCAGAAACAGAGACAATGAGGATTTGCACAAGATGCAAAGGAGGATAACAACATGTGGATTTGGTGGATTCATTTTCCACTGATACTGCTATGCAGTGTGGAAGATTGGCGCTGTAAAAAAATCTCCGTGTGGAAAATTATGATTTATGGAGGCGTGATCCTGCTGACGGAGGTGGGAAAAGCAGCCCTGGGGAAACAGGGCTTTGATAAAATGTGGATCAAATGTGTGTGTGGAGCACTGCCAGGGCTGTTTTTTCTGCTTCTGTCCAAAGTTACACAAGAACAGATGGGATATGGGGATGGGTGGCTGATCTTGACAGCAGGAGCATCTTTGGGGCTGGAGAAAATCATGGAAGTCCTGCTGGTGGCATTTTCTGGCATATTTTTCAGAGCAGTATATTTATTTTTCAAAGGGAAGAGGAAAGCGGACATTGCATTTGTACCCTTCCTTTGTGCAGGAATGGCGGTGATCATGTTATGGGAATGGACGGGAAGATATTAAAAGGGAGTTTTACAGTAGAAGCAGCTCTGATAAGCGGTCTCTGGCTGTTTACTATTTTTGCGGCATTGCTCCTGATCCTGGGTGAGTATCAGAGAATCTATGATACAGGGAAAGCCTATGAGACAGCAGTCAGAGGTGCTTCGCAGGCGGTATGCGCCTCGGACAGTACGGAAGCAGCGGCGGAACAGGAAGCCGGATTTTGGACCGCGCGGGATAAGGAGACGATACAAGTGGGATTTCAAAACAGCATCCAAATCCCTTTTTCAGACCTGGAATGGAACCAGGAAGGAAGGGCAGAGAGAAAGATCATCAAACCTGTGGTATTTATAGAAACGGTAAATGCTGCCAGGAGACTGGCAGGGAATCTGATACGCTAGGAGAGGGGGAAAAGCCTGTGCAGGTATCTTATAAACGGAGCCTGAACCAAAACTATATTATCCTTCAGCAGGAAGGCATGACAGAACCCAAGGGATATCAGACTGCCATTTTACTGGAAAATACAGTGCCCGGGCTGCTGCCCTGCAGGCTTCAGAAGGTAAATGGAGAAGCTCTGTTTTACTATGACACGACCGGGTATCAAAGTATACAGTCACTTTATGAATGCAGCAAAATAGGGGAGAAAGAGCTGGCGCAGCTGCTTCTTTGTGCAGGTGAAGTGACAGAAGGACTCAGCGAATACCTTTTGAACAGTGATTCCCTTTTGCTGGAAGCGAAATATATTTATAAAAATAAAGAAACCCAGAAGTTAAGCTTCCTCTATTTTCCATATTATATCAGGGAAACGGGTATGCAGTTTCAGGAACTTCTGGAATACCTCCTTCCGAAGATCAATTATGAAGATAAAAAGGCAGTTACGATGGGATACGGTGTTTATAAAGCAGCAGCCAATGGCTGTATTACCAGAGAAGTAATTAAAAGCTTTGTATACAGTAAAACAGAAGAAAAGAAAAATCTATATGAAGATTACCGGGAAAGACCCCAGGAAGAAGAGGAGGAAGAGAGAAGAAAGATTCTCGATGAATTCTATAAAGAAGACGAACAGGAAAACCGGGAACAGGAAGGAGTTGCTGTATTTGTCGGCAGCATTCTTTTTCTGGCTGGTCTGATCTTTCTGGCACGGCATTTCCGGCTGTTATCCTGGACAGGCATTTTCCTGTTGAGTACAGTCCTGGGTCTGTCTCTTGCCGGAGCTATCGCATGGAAGTTTTTTAAAGAGAGGAAAAACGAGAAGGCAGAAGAACAGGAGAGGGCAGAAAGAAAAGAACAGAATGAAGAAAGGAAAAAAGCAGAAATCTGGGGAGAAGAGCAGGGCAAAGAAGGAAGAGGTGCTTTTTCAGAATGGAAAGAGACGGAAAACAGTAATGAGAAGAGCTGGGAAGCAGAAAGAGAGGAAAGTTGGAAACCAGAGGAGGAAGATGCCGGACTGACCACCCTTTTGGACACCAGTATCGAGGAGTCCTGTGCCTGTCTGGAATGGCTGGATCAGCCAGAACAAAAAAAGTTTTATCTTCATCAGGAAGTTACCTTTATTGGAAAATGGAAACAGACGGCAGATCTGTGGATCGATGACCCTACGGTCAGCCGTACACATGCCAGAATTGTTCGTAAAAGCGGCAAAGATTTTCTCATAGATCTAAATTCGAGAAACGGAACCAGGCTGAACCAGCAGTATCTGAACCCGGAAGAAGAATACGAACTGAAAGATGGGGATATAATACAGTTTTCCAGGGTGCAGTTTCAATATAAATTACCAGATATTGGAAAATAGATGAAAGGTGTCTTGCGTAATGCCTATGAAAGACTTATAATATATACAACTTAGAAAATTTGAAAAGTATAGAGAAATTGTATATAAATATTGGAGAAAAGCAGGATTATATGCTTTTATTAATCATAAAGGCGGAGATTTATGGAACAGTATAAGGGCAATACCCCCTTAGAGCCGGGGAGAGACTCTGATTTTCAAAGACTAGTCAGACAAAGAAAACAGGTGCCTGTAAATACTGCGGTCATTCTTCTGAATATCTTGGTATTTTTACTGGTAGAGATTACAGGAACATCTCTGAATGCGCAGCATATGGTGGATTGTGGAGCGTCCTATACCCCCTATATCTATCAGGGACACCAGTATTACCGACTGGTCACATCCATGTTCCTTCATTTTGGAATCCAGCATCTGGGCAACAATATGCTGGTGTTGTTTTTTGTGGGAGACTGTTTAGAAAGAACGGTAGGAAAGATAAAATATTTGCTGATTTACCTTTTGGGAGGAATCGGTGCAAATGTTATTTCTCTGGCACTGGAGATTTCTCATCAGGAAGCTGTGGTTTCGGCAGGCGCATCAGGCGCTGTTTTTGCAGTGATCGGCGCCCTGATTTATATTGTCATTAGGAACCGCGGATACATCGAAAATTTTACTGCCCGTCAGCTGCTGATACTTGCCGCACTGTCTCTGTACCATGGAGTTACCAGTGCCGGGGTGGATAATGCAGCGCATTTTGGCGGACTGTTATGCGGCTTTGTCCTCTGTGTTCTGCTGTATCACAGACGGCGCTTATAATTTCGGTCTGCGCTTCACCGGAATACACAGGAATGATAGGAAAAGAAGGTATTGCCTGTGTATTCCGGTGCAGAAGATGGACTTGGACAATAACAATTCTTATTTGACAGGAAAAACAACCGTGAATTCGGTCCCTTTTTCGGGTGCGGAGGAAAAAGAGATGCTGCCTTCATGCGCTTCTGCAATGCGTCGGCAGATGGCAAGACCGAGACCGGTACCTTCCTGTTTGTGTGTGATAAAAGGCTCGAACAGGTCTTTCTGGTAGGCATCGGGGATTCCGGGACCAGTATCACGGATGGATATAGTAACAGAATTGCCGTCGGATTTCAGGGTACAGACAATAGTGCCGCCGGTACCTATGGCTTCTCTGGCATTTCTTAAAAGATTGAGGATCAACTGCCGTATTTTGGTTTTATCTGCCAGAAAAG
The DNA here is from genome assembly GCA_019119975.1 of Candidatus Blautia merdavium. Taxonomy (GTDB): domain Bacteria; phylum Bacillota; class Clostridia; order Lachnospirales; family Lachnospiraceae; genus Blautia; species Blautia merdavium. Next base: position 25,250 of record DWVZ01000061.1, read on the forward strand.
TAGGGATTGCGGTTTCTTTTTTCAGGATCAGTTCAATCCCAAGGCTGCGGTAAGCAGGTGTGACAGATTCCAGGATGTCGTGGAAAAGATGCACGATGTTGGTTTCCTGCATAGTTGTCCTGCCGGAATTGTTAAATTGGGAAAAATCGGATAAAAGGGATTTTAAGAATTCCATATTCTCCATGATTTTATTCCAGCAGTCTTCGGAAGCAAGTTCCGGGTGTTGTTTGCCAAGAATCTGCAAAAAACTGTTAATTAAAGTCACAGGATTTCGGATTTCATGAGAAATTTGCGACATCATAAACTGATGCTGAGATAAAAGTTCCTGATAGAGCATCTGATAATCGTATATTGAGTTTGCAGAATTGTCAGAAACAGGTGAAATGTTGTTGTTCATGGTAATATCCCCCCTTCATAATACTACGTAAGTTAGTGTAGCACTCCTGTTTTTAAATGGCAAATGAAACTTTAATACAAAAATCGTCAAAATTCGACATAAAAGGTGTCATATATTCCGAATTAGATTCGGATATATAGTAGAGAGCTTTAAAGAAAGGAGAAAATGTATGAAAGAATGTATTTTCTGTAAAATTGCCAATGGAGAAATACCATCGGCGACCCTTTATGAGAACGAAGAGTTCCGGGTGATATTAGACCTGGGACCTGCGGCAAAGGGACATGCGCTGATCATACCGAAGGCACACCATGCAAACTTGTATGAGCTTCCGGATGAGACAGCGGGACATGCCATGATTCTGGCAAAAAAGGTAATTACGAAGATGAAGGATATTTTAGACTGCGACGGCTATAATATCGTTCAGAACAATGGAGAGGCAGCAGGTCAGACGGTCTTTCACTTCCACATGCATTTAATTCCGCGCAAAGAAGGGGATCATGCGGGAATCAGCTGGACACCAGGAACATTGACGGAAGAGGATAAAGAGGAAATATTGTCAAAGTTTTCTATGGAGTAACAAATCGAAAGAAATAAGCAATGACAGAAGAGAAATATCGTAGAATTTATTTTCAGTACTATCGTCTGGTAAAGAATGTAGCATATGGCGTATTGCATGATGCTGACCTTGCAGAAGATGTATGTCAGGAAGTATTCCTGTTGTTTCTTGAGAAAGAGGAGATTGTGGAGGAAGAATTTTATCCCAACTGGTTTTCTGTAAACGCCAAGAGAAAAGCCATTGATTTTTGCAGAAAGTCTTATCAGGTACATGAAGTGACGGTTGCCGGAGTTCCGGAAGAGGACGAATCCGCTGAAGAAGTAACGGATAAAATCCGCATAAAGAACAGTGGGAGAAATTCTTTTGAAGATGAGATCCTGAATAACCTTGTGCTCCGGGAACTGACAGAAAGAATATTGGACGATTTAGAAAAGAAGAATCCTGACTGGTATGAAATTGTGATAAGAATGTACATAAGAGGAGAAGATGCAGAAGAAACAGCCCGTGCTCTTGGTATCTCAATCGAGAATCTGAGAACCAAGAAACACAGGTTAAAGATGTATCTGACAGAACGCTACAAAGACGACTTTGAAGAAGCGTAACTTATTTTTTATTGACCGCTTCCTCTAACAGCGAAACGATCAGTTCGATGGAGTCTTTGTGTTTGCTGGAAGCCATGGCAGAGATGTAAGTTTCACGGTTTTCGTATAGCTCATGGACATTTTTCAGCAGAATTTCAGGAGTGATATCTTCCTCTTCCAGAACCTTGCTGTAGCCGAGACGTTCAAAGGACCGGGCATTCAGGATCTGGTCTCCCCGGCTGGCACGTGCGGAAAGGGGAATGAGGAGATTCGGTTTTTTCAGGGCGCTGAGTTCACAGATAGCATTGGCGCCTGCACGGGAAATTACAATATCGGCAAGGGCAAACAGATCGGCGAGTTCCTGTTTGATGTACTCATACTGGACATAACCTTCGGTTCCCTCCAGTTTGGAATCCAATTTGCCTTTTCCACATAAGTGGATGATCTGGAAATCCTTTAAAAGTTCAGGAAGGATGCCGCGGACAGCGTCATTGACAGCAGCAGCGCCCAGGCTTCCTCCGATGATCAGGATGACCGGTTTGCTGGAAGTGAATCCTGTAAACGCCATGGCTTTATCTGGGTTCCCGCTTAAGAGCTCCTGGCGGATGGGGGTTCCGGTAAGGACAGCTTTCTCTGCCGGAAGGTGGGAGACAGTCTCAGGGAAGTTGCAGCACACCTTTGTGGCAAATGGAAGGGAAAGTTTATTGGCAAGTCCGGGAGTCATATCGGATTCATGGATAAAGGCAGGGATTTTCTTCCTGCTGGCAGCAATGACAACAGGAACAGTGACAAATCCTCCTTTGGAGAATACCACATCCGGTTTCAGCTGTTTCATGAGTTTCTTTGCTTCCAGATAACCCTTCATTACTTTAAAGGGATCGGTAAAGTTTTTAACGTCAAAATAACGTCTCAATTTACCGGAAGAAATGCCGTAATAGGGAATTCCCATTTCCTCAATAAGCTTTTTTTCAATTCCGTCGTAAGAACCGATGTAGGAGATTTTATATCCCAGTTCTTTTAAGCGGGGAACCATAGCGATATTGGGGGTAACGTGTCCGGCAGTACCGCCGCCGGTAAGAACGATATGTTTCATGATGTTCCTCCTGATATTCAAAATAGTAACTATAAGAATAGGATACCACAAAATGCGGATCAGCCGCAGGGATCCTGGGGCAGAAACTGTTGTGCCCTTAACATCATAATATGATACACTTGTCAGGAAAAGTCAAGAACAGATAGGAGTTTCATGGAGAAAAAAGAACAACCAATCAAAAGGAATCCTGTGTCTGACACAGACCTGAAAGAAGAGATCCTCGATCAATGGGACCCGGTGAAGGATGCGAAAGAAGCAGAGGAGATACAGAGAAACCTGGAAGCGGTCCCGGATACAGAAGAGTGGAATCCCACAGAGGAAAAATTTCAGGCACTTATGCAAAAAGCCAGAGAACGGGGCTTCCACATCAGCAGTGATGAGGGAGCGGACGATCATACAGATGATTTCGATGATAGTAAAAAAGAAAATACAAAGGAAGAAACAAAAGAAAAAACAAAAAAAGAAACTACAATTACATATCCAGCCAGCAGAAGAGCAGCTGGCTGGTGGAGAAAGAAGGCGATACAGTGGACGGCTGTTGCTGCGGTCACAGCAATTGGTATCTTCGGTGTGAGCATGACCAGCCAAGCAAACAGAGCGTATGTTATGCGGGAAGTTAATAAGGTGTTTGGGAATGATGTGAATACGGAGATAGACAACGATAAGGTAGTGCAAAGTGACAGA
>DWVZ01000003.1 GCA_019119975.1 Candidatus Blautia merdavium
GCTTACAACAATATCATTTCATGTCATCCAATAACGTATAAGTATTTTGGGTTCATATATATCGGACAGTGTGTAACCACACACTACTATATATAGTGTTACAGCACTGTTGTATTGGTGTCATTCGGTCACGTCCGGGAAACACATGGCGAAACGGATGTCCACCTCATTTTTGTCTTTCATGACGGAATTTACCTCACCGCCGATATAGCGGGCAGGCTTGTCTACTTTTAATAAAATCTTATCGTCTAAAGCTAGTTTTCTCATCTTTTAACACCTGTTTTTTTCTTTTCAAAGTATCATCCCGTTTCCGCAGTCAGCCTATAGAAGCATTTCCTGCTGAGAAACGGATAATTCGCATAAATTGTACTATATGTTTTCTTATATGTCAAAACTTATTGGCTTCCCTTTTCTAAAAGTTCCGCTCCTCTTTGGACAGATTATTCTTTTCAAAGGCGCTGCAAGGGATACAGACGCTGTTCCTCTCTTTCCTGCTTTTTTATTGTTTCTATAAATACTGATGCGCAGCGCCTTCCCTTATTATTTGATCCTGCTTATTTGATACGGATTCCTAGATAGCGGACCACCTCTTCTTTTGTCAAATTTCCTGATTTATATTCTGTCTCAACTCTTTGGAGCATGTTTTGTATTTTATCGTTTTCCTTGGTTTGTTTTCTTAAAATTTCCTGTAATTTTTCACTATTTTCCATACTGTTTCCGCGCCTGTATCTCTTGTGCGCTCGGCACAATCATAATATTACAAACGCCCAAAAAAGAATAACATATCCTTTGAGCATATCTGTACTCCTTCTGTGGGCTGTATTTTTCAGCGCTTTTAAACTTATGGTTATAAAAATATAAGCTTTTTAGTTTGTGTTATTTTTTATAGTCATGAAATATAATTTCTTTGGAGGTTGTATTATGCGAACGGTAAATCGAACGGATATTGGAAAAAGAATCCGGGGACTTCGGGATTCCCGCAGGATCACACGTGAAGAATTTTCGGAAGCTTTGGATATCACACCGCAGTTTCTAAGAGATATCGAAGCCGGGACCAAGGGTATGTCAAACGAGACTTTGATCAAGATTGCCAATTACTTTTCTGTGACCACGGACTACATTTTATTCTCTGATGCTCCCGACCAGGATGATTATATTTTCATGGATCTGATCCATCAGTGCCCCGAATCCAAAAGAAAACATTTAAAGATCATAATTGAACAATTCGTAGATTCAGCAGTTTCTTAAACTGTCTGAGACTGCTGAATCTTCTGCCTTAGTTTTTTGCGCCTTTCTGAAGAAAATCCAGAGAACTTCTCTATAAAATCCCAAGCGCTGATTTTGCCAGCCTGTCTACCTCTTCGTTCAGCTCCACTCCGCTGTGCCCTTTCACTTTATGAAAGACGACCCTGACTTCTCTCAGGCTGTCTACAAATGCTTTATACCGTATGGTTCCCGGTTTATTTCTCTTCCACTCTCCGGTTGCCCAGGACTCAATTCCCTGATAATCATAGTACAAATGCAGTACCGGGATCTTATGCTCCTCGCAGAATCTCATGGCTGCCATAGCGCCCTCCAGTTCTCCTGCCACATTGCGCATCTCGGCGTCTTCCCCACCGTAAAAGGCCTTTTTATCGGTCAGCTTTTCTCCCTTCCACAGGAGGATGCAGCCGTAAGAATATGCTTTCTGTCCTGCATCAAAGCTTCCGTCTACATATGCTGTACAGGCATCTTCGTTTTCTTCCTTCCGGGGGTCCTCCTCTCTGGTACTGCCTGACTGCCGGATTCCCAGATAGGCTTTTGCTTCTTCCATAAGCAGAAAGCTTTTATACTGCGCTCCTGGAAAACCATTCACACTTTTTTTGCAGTCTTCCCAGTTGTCAAAAAGTCCTGTTGTCCTTCCTTTTTTTACTGCATAGATTTTTTTCGCCATTCTTCCTATCCTTTCCGAAATTATTCCTGCTCTATCATCATAATGGTTCTTTTCTTCTTTTGCAACCGGTTCCAGAGGAAAAGCTTCTCATGGACGTATTCTGAAATCTTCTAAAAATTTTAAAGTAAGCAAGCCGCCCTCTCCAAAAAAAGATAGGCGGCTCACTTAGCGAAATACACTTGCCGGGCGGATAGATAGGTGTGCTTTATCCTCCGGCTATGCTATTACGTATCTTAGATTCTTGCTACTCCTGTTTTTCTTGCGGCTTCTGCAACGGCCTCTGCAACGGCTTTCGCCACACGTTTATCAAACGGATTCGGAATGATGTAATCCGGGCATAATTTATCTTCTTCTACTAATCCTGCAATGGCATATGCTGCAGCCACTTTCATCTCATCATTGATGTCCTTTGCACGTACATCCAGAGCGCCGCGGAAGATTCCCGGGAAAGCAAGTACATTGTTGATTTGGTTGGGGAAATCGCTCCTTCCTGTTCCGACTACTGCTGCGCCTGCGTTTTTCGCAAGCTCCGGCATGATCTCGGGAACCGGATTTGCCATGGGGAAGAGGATGGGCTTGTCTGCCATGTTTCTGACCATCTCTTCTGTCACTGTGCCCGGAGCAGATACGCCGATAAATACATCTGCGCCTTTTAATACTTCCTCCAGAGTGCCTTTTTCCATATTCTGGTTGCAGATTTCTGCCATTTCCATTTTCTCTGCATTTAAGTTGTCACGGCCTTTGTAGATGGCGCCCTGGCGGTCACACATCACCACATTTTTCAGTCCCAGGCTTACCAGCAGCTTAATGATGGCGATGCCTGCCGCGCCTGCCCCGGATGTAACCACTTTAATATCATCCAGTTTCTTTCCTACGATCTTCAGCGCATTGATCAGGGCTGCTGCTGTAACCACTGCGGTTCCGTGCTGGTCGTCATGGAAAATAGGAATGTCACAGCATTCTTTTAATTTCCGTTCAATTTCAAAGCATCTGGGAGCGGAGATATCTTCCAGGTTCACGCCGCCGAAGCTTCCAGCCAGAAGGCTGACGGTCTTTACAATATCATCTACCTCTTTGGAACGCACACACAGAGGAAATGCGTCCACATCACCAAAGGTTTTAAACAGCGCGCATTTTCCTTCCATAACCGGCATACCTGCCTCCGGGCCAATGTCTCCCAGTCCCAGGACTGCTGTTCCATCGGTCACTACTGCTACCATATTTCCCCGGCGTGTGTATTGATAAGACAAATCTATGTCTTCTGAAATCTTCAGACAAGGCTCTGCAACGCCTGGAGTATAAGCAACAGAAAGATCCTCCGGTGTTTCAATCTTTGCCCTGCTGATAACTTCTATTTTTCCTTCCCATTCTTCATGTTTCTTTAATGCAAATTCTTTCTTGTCCATTTGTATTTTCTCCTTATCTTTACTGTTCTTTTACCAGATTCCAGAATTCCTGTAACACTTTTACAGATTTTTCCATGGCGCGAGCCTCTTCTGTATTCATAGAAATCCGGTAACATGCTTCAATCCCCTCACTACCGATACGGCAGGGAAGTGAGGCAGCTATACCCGCCCACGTTCCAAAGCTTTCATCCAGAACATGAGCAACCGGTAAGACCGTATGGTTATCCTTCAAAATTGCTTCTGCAATGCTGGAAACTGCCATGGCGACTCCATAAAAAGTAGCTCCTTTTAGTCGAATAATCTCAGCGCCGTCTATCTTCGTGCATTCGGCGATTTTTGCCTTATCTAATACAATGCCTTCCTGCTTTGCGTATTCTTCCAAAGAAAACCCGGCTACTGTAGCAGAACTCCATACCGGCACTTGACTGTCACCATGCTCTCCTATAATATATGCCTGAATATCTTCAATACTGACACCAAGTTCTCTGCTAAGATTATAGCGAAATCTTGCCGTATCAAGAGAAGTACCACTTCCAATGACTCTGTCTGCCGGAAGTCCTGAGACTTCCTGAACCACCGTAGTGAGAATATCTGCCGGATTGGATACCACCAGGATCAGCGGATCCTGATTATATTTCATAATGCTTTCTGTAATGCTTTTTGCAATGGATACATTTATCTTTGCCAGCTCCAGTCTGGTCTGTCCCGGCTTTCTGGCAATCCCGGCTGTAATAATGATCAGCTGCGCGTCGCTGCACTCCTCGTATCCTCCCTGTCTTACACAAACCGGTTTATGAAAGCCTGTCCCATGGGCAATGTCAAAAGCTGCGCCTCTAGCCCTGTCTTCATTGACATCCACCAGAACAATCTCTTTTACCTGTTCTCTTACCATTAAAGTATAGGCAATTGCTTCGCCTACATTTCCGGCTCCGATTACTACTATTTTGCTCTTCTGTACAGTCTTCATCTTACGCTCCTTGTCTACGTTATTCTGTATTCTTATAGTGAAACAGTGATCAGCTGAGTTTTTCTTCCCTTGGGAGGTGCCCTCAGCCTGTCACAAGCTTTTTCGATTTCACTTTTCTGACAGAACTCAGGAGTGAAAACCACATATTCCGACTTTCCATCCTGTCTCAGATAAGTCATAGAATATTGTGACAGATCTTTAACAAAATTTACCTTCTGCCGTTCTCTTTTTATTGCCTGACAAGGCTGTTCTGCTTTTGCTTCTGTTAATTTCTGTCTCTCTTTTGCAGATTCAATGGAGATCTTTCTGCATTTCTGTCCCCAATCCGTTCCGTGTCTTTGCTGTTCGCCCTGAAAATACAGGAGATTTTGTACAGATAAAAACAAAAATAGTATAAGATAAATGCTTTTCCGAAATTTCCCCATACACAAACGGCTCCTGTCTTTTTCTTCCTCTGGTATTCGGCATAACTGTTTGTTAAAAAAATCACTTTTTAGGGAAATTCTAACATACAACTATATTCCTGTCAATTTATTTGTACACAAAAAAATACAATTTAACCAATCCCTTACCTTCTATTCTCTCGCCTCTAAATCCTTCTGGATCCCTTCCAAAAATGGCACCAGAAAGTTGCCGCTTTTTCTCAGGAACCACTGGGGCGGCAGCTCGCTGTATTTGAAATGCCGGATACCTCCCGCCTTTCCTCTCTCCCAAAATTTCAGCATGAGCCGGTACGGCAGGTAATAGATCTCATCTCTGTGAGAAAAAGAAAGGATCAGAAAAGCAATTCCCTGCTGCTTTTCAAAATCCCTCATAAATGTTACCTGATGTTCGTGGATGTTCTGCAAAGGAAACTGATCTGTATTGCACTCCTTGGCATCAAAGCATACCGGAATCCCCTGTACGACCCCGATATAATCCACAGTACTTTTCTTTTCAAAATAGGCAAGCGTGATATGCCTGCTCTGCCGGTCGATCTTCACCGGTGTAATGGGGGTCGGCACCTTTTGGATCAGCGCCAGCCCCTTTTCTCTGTATTGTTCACAAGTCCTGTTGATCAATTCTTCCAGTGTGGAACCTCTCAGTCCTCTGGAATTCCATGTTGCCATAGCTGTCTGTCCTCTCTATTTCAATAGCTTAAAACCGGGGAAATATTTCAGCATGGCTTTCCCCAGGATTTTTTCCTTTTCCACATAGGGATTCTGCCAGAATCGGGAATCCTTGGAATAATTCCGATTGTCGCCCAGCATGAAATAGCAGCCTTCCGGAACCGTATAGGGACCATAATTGCCCACTGGCGTTTCCGGCGTAAAGCTGTCATCCAGAGGGGTCTCAGAACCGTCAATATACACTTTTCCATCCCGGATCTCCACCGTTTCCCCCGGAAGCCCGATCACCCTTTTAATATAAAGCTGCGTCTCATCATCCGGATACTTAAAAATCACAATATCATATCTCTGGGGATCCGAGAAAAGATAAGCAAGCCGGTTTCCAAAAATCCTGTCCCCTGTCATAATGGTATCTTCCATAGATTCTGAAGGGATCTTGGCATTGATCAGCAGAAAATTGTTGACGATCAGCACCACGACCACCACGATCAGAATCATTTTCACATATTCCCAAAGTTCTTCCCAGAAACGCTTCATGTCCTTCATCTCCCTTTCGTCTTGCCGGTGCTCTTTCCTAAAGCAGCCCTTCTTCTCGGGCTGCCCGCTGGAATCCTTCCGGCAGTTCTGCTGTAAAAGTCTTTCCTGCAAGCCTGGCAAGCCCCTGCTCCTTCTGCGGAAATTCCAGTTTCCAGGCATGAAGCAGCTGGCTGGTCACACCGTATTGCGCTTTGATTCTTTCGTTTATCTTTTTCTCCCCATATTTCCAGTCCCCCAGCACCGGATGCCCGATGCTCGCCAGATGGCTCCGGATCTGGTGAGAACGCCCGGTCAGCAGCTCCACCTGCAGAAGGGTGGCATCCCCGGTCCGGGAAAGGGGCACATACTTGGTCTCAATCGGCTGGCTGCCCTTTCTCTGAGTTTTTAAAATCTGAGATTTATTTTCCTGTTCCCGCTTCCATAAAAATCCTTTTATATGGGCAGGTTTTTCAATCCTTCCTTTTACGGCTGCCAGATAATATTTATGAATGGTCCTGTCTTTAAAACATCTGGAAAGCTCCTGCAGTCCATGGAGGGTTTTCCCTGCTGCCACAAGTCCGCTGGTATTTCTGTCCAGCCGGTTGCAGACACCTGGGCGGAAGGTCCTTAGATCCTCCTGGGTCAGTTCGCCTTTTTCCAGAAGGTAATCAATCAGATACTCGCAAAGCGAAACGTCCTCTTTTTCCGCTTTCTGTGAGAGCATTCCCACTGGTTTATTGATCAGGAGCACATCCTGGTCCTCATATACAATCTCTAATGGGACTTTATCAAAACCTGTTTCCGGCATTTCCTGCCCCCGGCAAAATTTTCCCAGAGTTTCCTCTGAAAGAAAAAGCTTAATCTCATCTCCGGGATCCAGCTTTTCGCTTCCGTCTGCCTTTCTTCCATTTAACGTAATATTCTTCTTGCGAAGCATTTTATATAAAAAGCTTTTGGGCGCCTGATCCAGGTATTTCCCCAGATACCGGTCCAGGCGCTGTCCGCTTTCTTTTTCCTTTATTATCAGCTGTCTCATATCGGCTCCTAAAGAGAGATCGCATAAATTACCTGCATGATCTTCTCATTTCTCGTAACTTCCGGTTCCCTTTCGTCCGGCTTGAACTTAATATCTTTCTCCAGACTCTCCCTGTGGTCCCACATGGAGTCCAGGCGCGCCGTGTAGTCCGGCAGCCGTCTGAAGATTTTCACACTCACATGATATCCGTTCTGTTTCAAAATACTCTGAATATGCTTCTCTGCAAATGCCGTATCCGTTTTAGCGCTGCTGGCGTAGCCTGCCACCGTATTCCCGCACACTGCCAGGGAATCCAGAAAGGACTGTTTCTCATAGGCAGACACTGCCAGCTCATAGGCACAGGTAAGCCCGTGCTTATGCTTCTCTATTTCCAGATAATCTGCCCGGCTCATGGGCTTTTGCAGAAACATCATGATCATCCCCACCGCGAATTTGCAGGCAGGAAGGCACGCTACAACTGCCACCACAGTAAAAATCGAATTCCTGGTCCTGTTAATATACAGTCCGGTAAAAAATACACTTAAAGGCGCTATAAAAGCCAGAAGCGTGTACAGCACCCGCTTCTTTTGCTGGCTTCTGATATAGCCGTAATCCCCTTTCCGGATTTTTCTTTTGTCTTTCTTCATCACAAGTTAAATACTCCCATCTGTTCCCTGAATGTTTTTTCTATTCGTTCTGCGGACGTTTTCTCTGACCGGTCCTGTGCTTTATTCAGAATCACTCTCTGAGGAAACGCCCGGCTGAATAGACGCAGGCTTTTCATGGAAATGCCGTATACAGACATTTCTTTTCCCTTGGCGCTGTCCCGCAGAGCTTTTCTCACCACTGCCTCGGGACGTGCGATAAAATGCCTTTTGTAGGAAGGCATCTGCTCTTTTCCGCCCATTTTTTCCAGAAATGCCGTATCTACCGGTCCCGGGCAGACCACGGTTACAGACGCCTGTCCTTTTAATTCTCTTCTAAGCGCCCTGGCAAAGCTTAAGACATAAGCTTTGGTAGCCGCATAGACCGCGAATCCCGGCTGGGGCAAAAAAGCGGCTGCGCTGGACATGAGAATGATCCGGCTGTTCTTTTTGCAGTAGGGCAGGCACAGGGCAGTCAGCGCGGTCAGCGCCGTACAGTTTAGTTCCGTCATGTTCTCCAGTTCTTCTAAAGCAGTCTCTTCCACCTTTTTCTGAACTCCTGCTCCTGCTGCTGCCACGTAGACCCGGATTGCCGGCTTTGCCGCTTCCAGCTCTTCTTTCAGCGCTCTCCGGTCCTCTTTTTTGGTAATATCCAATGCAAATCCCCGGATTTTGGCAACCGGTACCTCTTCCTTTAAGGCATCCAGCATTTCCTGATTCCTTGCCACTGCCCAGATCTCGTCCAGCCAGGGCAGTTTCGCAGAGATTTCCCGTACAAATTCCTTTCCCATGCCGGAGGTGGCTCCTGTCACAAGGGCGATCTTACTTCTTCTTGTGGACGTTTCGGATGGTTCTTTTCTTTCCTGGCTTTCGCCCCTGCTCTCCCCGGTTCTGTCTGTTTGCTTTTCCCTGTATTCCATAGCTTTTTCCCTCTTCGCCTTTCTTTTTTCCTTTTGCCCATGGTTCTCCCGGTCTTGGGCGAATCAGGCATTTTCTCTCATAGCCGATCAGGTCTTCCCTTTTTGCCTGCAGAAGTGCTTCCTTGACCAGCTCATAGTTTTCCGGATTCTTATACTGGATCAGCGCCCGCTGCATGGCTTTTTCCCTGTAGGTCCTGGGCACATAGACTTCTTTTCCTGTTCTGGGGTCTGTCCCTGTGTAATACATGCAGGTAGACAGGGTGGACGGGGTAGGATAGAAATCCTGCACCTGTTCCGGCATAAATCCCAGATCCCGCACATACTCTGCCAGCTGCACCGCGTCTTTCAGCGTACAGCCCGGATGGGAGGACATCAGATAAGGCACCGCATACTGCTTTTTCCCTGCCTTTTCATTTGCCCGCCGGAATTTTTTTAAGAATTCTTCATAAACCTGATGCTTCGGTTTTCCCATATAATACAGCACCTGGTCGGACACATGCTCCGGAGCTACTCTTAACTGACCGCTGACATGATACTTTGCCAGCTCCTCCAGAAACTCCGGCGATGGGTCTGCATTGACATAGTCGAAGCGGATGCCGGAACGGATAAATACTTTCTTCACTCCCGGCAGCGCCCGCATCTTTCTTAATACCTCCAGGTAATCCCTGTGGTCTGCCTCCAGATTGGGGCAGGGTTCCGGGAACAGGCACTGGCGGTTGGTGCAGACGCCCTTTTTCATCTGTTTTTTGCAAGAGGGATGACGAAAGTCTGCCGTCGGTCCTCCCACATCGTGGATATAGCCTTTAAAATCCGGTTCCTTTACATAGTCCCTGGCTTCTTCTAACATAGATTCCTGGCTCCGTGTCTGCACAATCCTTCCCTGGTGAAATGCCAGAGCACAGAAATTGCAGCCGCCAAAGCATCCCCGGTTGCTGGTAATGCTGAATTTGATCTCCTCCATAGCCGGAATCTTCCCCTGTTTTTCATACATGGGGTGGTAAGTCCTCTGATAGGGAAGCCCGTAAACCTCATCCATCTCCTTCTGGGTCAGAGGTTTTGCCGGCGGATTCTGTATCACATAGCCTCTGTTTGGATACTCCTCTGCCAGCACCTGCCCGGTGAAAGGATCGGTATTCTGATATTGAATCAGAAAGCTTTCCCCATATTTTTTCCTGTCCTTTGAAAGTTCTTCAAAAGAAGGAAGGATCCGTGCATGTTCTGCCGTCTTTGCCCGGTACACTGTACCTGCCACCTGGGTGATCTCCTGGATGGGAACGCCCCGGTTCAGCTGCTCTGCGATCTCCAGGATGCTTCTCTCTCCCATGCCGTAGGAGATCATATCTGCCCCGGAATCCATGAGGATCGAGCGTTTTAAGGAATCGGACCAGTAATCATAGTGGGCAAGCCGGCGCAGAGATGCCTCAATCCCTCCCAGGATGATGGGCGTATGCTTATAGGTCTGGCGGATCAGGTTGCTGTATACGGTCACAGCCCGGTCCGGGCGCAGCCCCATAATCCCTCCGGGAGAATAGGCGTCCTGCTTTCTGTGCTTTTTTGCTACTGTATAATGATTGACCATGGAGTCCATATTGCCTGCAGATACCAAGAAGCCCAGACGCGGTTCACCAAAGACTGCGATGCTCTCCTTTTTCTTCCAGTCCGGCTGGGCGATCACGCCTACCCGGTATCCATAATACTCCAAAAGCCTGGTAATGATGGCAGCGCCAAAGGAGGGATGGTCCACATAGGCATCTCCGGATACATACACAAAATCCAGCTGCTCCATCCCTCTCTTTTCCATATCTTCTCTTGTCACAGGCAGAAAATCTCGGTTCATACAGGTTCCCTTTCTAAAATCTCACTGTAATCTCGGATATACCAGTCTGCAAGTGCCCGCTTCTCTTTTTCCTGCTTTTTGCTGAAGTCGTCATCCACAGCGCACACCTGCATGCCAGCCCGCTTCCCTGCCAGGATTCCCATAGGCACATCCTCAAAGACCAGGCAGTCTGCCGGCTCCACGGACAGCATTTGGGCTGTTTTCAGATATACATCCGGCTCCGGCTTGCTCTTAGGCACGTCGCAGCAGGTGGTAATACAGTCAAAGCTGTTTTCCATGCCATGGGCTTTTAAGACTGTTTGAATCAGCTCCCTGCTGTTGCTGGAGCAAATGCCCAGTTTTATATTTCTTCTTTTCAATTCCTCTACAAATTCGGCTGCGCCTGGTTTCAGGGGGATCTCCCGGGCATATTTTTCTTCTGCCATTTTCACCCAGGTATCTTTGATCTCTTCCACAGACTCCGTAAGCCGGAATTTCTCCTGAAAGAAAACGGCAGTCTCCGTAAATCCCATACCTTCCAGCTGATCCTGAAAAGCTTCCAGATCCTTGGGAAGCGCAAGGTTTCTCTCCCTGAGAAATTCAATATCCACATCCTTCCAGATCCACATGGAATCTACTAATGTCCCGTCCAGGTCGAACAGGACGGCTTTTATCTGTTCAAGCATGTTCTCTTAACCCTTCTATCTCTTCTTTGGTCAGTACGCGGTAGTCTCCGGGCAGAAGCTTTTCGTCCAGCTTCAGGCTGCCCATGGAGACCCGCTTCAGATATACCACCTGGTTGTCCACCGCGTGGAACATCCTCTTGATCTGATGGAATCTGCCCTCCCGGATGGTGATGTACACCTGGTCCTTTTTCTCTGAAAAGATCACCTCTGCCGGAAGCGTTGGTTTCTCATCTCCAATATCCACGCCTTTTTCCAGCTGTTCTTTCTCTTCTTCCTTTAATTCCTTTAAAAGCTGTACAAAATACGTCTTGTCCACATGCTTTTTGGGGGAAAGCAGATCATGGGCAAGCGCCCCGTCATTGGTGATCAGAAGCAGTCCTTCTGTATCTTTGTCCAGTCTGCCCACCGGGAACAGGTCTTTCCTCTTTTTAGACCGGATCAGATCCAGTACGGTGGGCTCTTTGCTGTCTTCCCTTGCGGACACCGTACCGGCAGGCTTGTTCAGCATATAGTATTCAAACTTTTCATACTGCACCTGCCTGCCCTGTATGCTGACCTGATCCGAGGGACAGTTTACTTTATATTCCGGGCTTTTCACAGTTTCTCCATTGACGGAAACCGCTCCCTTCCGGATCCATTTTTTCACTTCACTTCTGGTCCCCTGCCCCATGTCGGCAAGGTATTTATCCAGCCTTATCTTTTCCATTACTGTAATCTCCAGCCTGGGTAATATTTATTTTTTAAACTGCCTCCGGAAAGCTTGCCGAACCCTAAGGCGTATCCGTCTGTGCAGACCAGCTGCCAGCCCTTTTGTCCCGGGCGTACCAGGTCTGAGACATCCAGGGTTTCTCCCTTTAAGTATTTGACGGTTCTTAAATCCCGGCTGTCCAGCTCCACACAGGAGGCAAAGGTTTCCGGGCTTAACGCCATGGCAAGCGCCTGGGAAGGCTCAAAACGGTTCTTCTTTACCTCTCCCAGATAAAGTCCGGTGCGCAGGTAACGAAGCTTTGGCAGCCTGCTCTTTCCCGGCAGGAAATACAGCTTTTCCCGTTCCAGCTGAAAGATTCCCTGGGAAAAATCCAGTTTTACCAGCTTCAGAAATTCTTCCGCACAGGCAGGCAGCGCCGCAGATGGAGAAGCCTTCTCTTTCCTGTTTCCCGCCGTGCCCTTCTTCTGCAAAAGAGCCAAAAAGTGCCCCTCTCCGGGCATCTTGTGGGGAAAGATACGCACGCAGTTTTTCAGCGCGCGGTTTCTCTCCTCGGAAGCGCCCCGGATGGGAAATCCCGGGGAAAATCCGCTGTAGGATTCTATGGGCACAAGCGCCATATCCGGATTTTGTTCCAGAAGATCCGCGATCACTTCTTCGTTTTCTTCCGGGGAAAAGGTACAGGTGGAATACAGCAGCATACCGCCTGGTCTGAGCATCCTTGTCCCCAGAAGGATCAGCTCTTTCTGGATCTTGGCATAATAGGAAGGAGGCTGTTCCTCCCAGTATTGGATCATCTTTGGCTCCTTATGGAACATACCTTCTCCGGAACAGGGCGCATCGATCAGCACCTTATCAAAAAATTCCGGCAGGTTTTCTGCCAGCTTCTGGGGTGTTTCGCTGGTCACATAGATATTCGCCGCTCCGGTCAGCTCCAGATTCTTTAAAAGAGCCTTGGCTCTGCTGCTGCTCAGGTCATTGGCAAGAAGCAGACCGCTGCCTGCCAGTCTTCCTGCCAGCTCGGTGGCCTTCCCGCCCGGTGCCGCGCACAGATCCAGCACATAGTCCCCTTCCCGGATGGGAAGGCGGCTGGCTGGCGTCATGGCGCTGGGCTCCTGCAGGTAATAAAGCCCTGCAAAATAATAAGGATGCCTGGAAGGCAGTTCCTCCTGTCCGTTCTCTATGTAATATCCATTGGCAACCCAGGGAATCTTTTCTCCCAAAAAAGGACGGATCTGCTCCCACTTTTCTGCCGTGATCTTGCGCCGGTTCAGACGCAGTCCCTGTCTGACAGGCTGTTCATAGGTCTTTTCATATGCCGCATATTCTTCTCCTAACAGGCTGCGCATCCTCTCTGCATACGCCTGGGGTAACTCTGGTCTTGTCATCTGTCTATTCTACCTCTTCCAACGTGATTGCCTGGGCGCGGTATCCCTCTGCGATAATATCCAGCTCCCTGTGGAACCGCTCCAGCTGCGCCAGATCCTTCTGGCTGTAGATCCGGTAAAATTCGTCCTGGATCTTTGCCACTTCTCTTTTATTAGAGAAATGATACAGATTCTCGATATTATTCAGGATATCTGCCACCAGATTGGACTGATGGAGCATGGAATTCTGCGCATCCATAACCTCATTTCGCACCGAAGACATTTCCGCGTCCAGCTGCAGGATCGAATCCGCCGCGCTGGTCAGACGCTCCGTCAGGTGAGCAGGCATATTGCCCTTGTATTTATACTGCAGAGAATGTTCGATGGTTGCCCAGAAATTCATGGCAAGGGTCCGGATCTGGATCTCTGCCCGGATCTCCTTTCTTCCTTCCAGGGTTTCCGTTCCGTAGGAAATAATGATATGGTAGCTTCTGTATCCGCTTTCCTTCATGTGGGTGATATAATCCTTCTCTTCCAGGACCTTCATATCACTGCGCCTGCGGATCAGCTGCGCTACCTTTTCAATGTCCTCATAAAACTGGCAGATAATACGCACACCTGCGATGTCCTCCACCTTTTCCTCCAGCTCTTCCCAGGAAACATTTTTTCTCTGCATCTTCTCCAGGATGCTGTTGATGGACTTGACTCTCCCGGAAACCTGTTCAATGGGGGAATACATGTCTTTTTCTCTGTGTTCTTTTTTCAGCTGGTTAAATTTCATGACCAGCTCTTTTACTGCGAGTTCATAAGGAATCAGCAGTTCACGCCATAACCGTATTTCCATAATGCATTACTCCTTAACTATCCATAAAGTATAGCATATTTTCTTTCTTTTTAATAGAAAAAATTTTTCTGCTCCTCCTGCAGGAACTCTAAGACCGGATAAGGATTCAGTGCATATTCCTCCGTCTTTTCTGTACGCACATAAATTCCCAGATGCAGGTGGGGAGGAAATTTGCCGGTGGTTCCCTCCTCCCCGTATCCGCTGTCTCCCAGAAAACCCAGCACCTCCCCTGCTTTCACAGAGTCTCCTTCCTGAAACTCTGCCCCATAGGACGAAAGGTGGGCATAGTAAAAATATCCGCCGCCCGGGCTTCGGATACCGATGCGCCAGCCTCCCAGGGGCAGCCATCCGATCTTTTCCACCACGCCTGCGGTCATACTGACTACCGGGTAATAGCCGCTTACGGACTTCTCACCGAAAATGTCACAGCCTTCGTGGACCCGGTTTCCTCCGTAATTCCGCTCTTCCTTCCAGGTATTTTCAAAGAAAAATCCACTGTCTGCCTCCCCGCAGCTCCCCGCTGCCGGAAAACAGACAAGATCTTCCCAGAAAGTAAGATACAGATCCATCTCCTCCCTCTCCACACCGGCTTTGCAGAAGTCCTCTACAGGAATCCCTGCTTCTTTCAGCTCTTCCAGAGAAACGTTTTCCCGAAGGTACCCTGCCGTCTGGACGTTGAAAAACAGAAGGAAACAAAACCCCAAGAACCATTTCCGCACAAAAAAACCTCCGTCTGCTCCTACAGTACACAAGCACATTGAGCTTTGCTCAACATGATACCATTGTATGCGCAGACAGAGGCATTTATGACACTTTTTTTATTCCCTGATCTCCCTGAGAACTTCTGTCAGATATTCCCACACCCTCTGTACAGAGGAAATGGACAGCCGCTCCTCTGACGTATGGATATCCTTCATATCCGGTCCGATGGAAACGCAGTCCAGTCCCGGGATCTTTTCATAGAAAAGACCGCATTCCAGACCTGCATGGATCACCTGCACCTGGGGATCTTTGCCATATAAGTTTCTGTATACACGGACCATCACCCCGCGCAGGGCAGAGTCCTGCCGGTACTCCCAGGAAGGATAATCCCCTTCCACGGTAAATTCACCGCCTAAAAATTCTGTCAGATACGCGATCTTATCTGCCAGCGCCTGTTTGGCTGTGCCCACAGAACTGCGGACACTGGCAGAACCGCACAGCGCTTCCGGGGTCAGGCAGGTGATCCCCAAATTGCAGGAAGTCTCTACCAGCCCGTCGATAAATCCGCACATCTTCTGGATACCGTTTGGATAGTTCAGAAGGAAAAACAAAACCTTCTCCAGGCTCACCGGATGGAGCACCGGCTCTGTGGCACCTCCCAGAGGTTTCGCTGTCACAGTGATCCCTTCGTCACTTCCCGTATATTCCTTTTTCAGCGCTCTGGTAAAGTCCTCCGCATAGGCAGCCATCCGCTCTCCGCTTTCTGTATCTGTCAGAAGCACTGCTTTTGCCTCTCTGGGAATGGCATTGTCCTTTAATCCTCCGGAAAGCTCTGCCAGAGCATATTCTCCCTGCTGCCTGCACTCTTTCAGGAACCTTGCCAGCACCACGGTGGCGTTTGCCCGGTTCTTATCAATCTCAGCCCCGGAATGCCCGCCTAAAAGACCGGATAC
>DWVZ01000062.1 GCA_019119975.1 Candidatus Blautia merdavium
CATCACCATCATCATGCAGACGAAGTATTCACCAGCTGGGGAAGAGAGACCGTTAAGACCTTCAGCCAGGAAGAGATTGAAACCATTCTGGAGACCTTGTCCGGAAGTGAAGAATACGGCATGATCCTGAGAGCCAAAGGAATGGTGGAAGGCAAAGACGGTCAGTGGATCTATTTCGACATGGTGCCGGGAGAAGCGGATATCCGGACTGGTTCTCCGGATTACACAGGACGTCTCTGTGTGATCGGATCCAAGCTTCAGGAAGAAAAAATCGCAGAGCTTTTCGGCGTTGCATAAGCCAAAAGGAAAGAAAGGATTGACAAATGGACGAATTCAGAGTACCCGTGTATTTTATGACCGGCTTTCTGGAAAGCGGCAAGACCACTTTCCTGGATTTTACCATAGGGCAGGATTATTTCCAGATTGACGGTCCCACACTTCTGATCCTCTGTGAAGAAGGAGAGGAAGAATACGATAAGAAACAATTAAAGAAATCCAGAACCGACGTGGAGATCATTGACAGCCTGGAGGATCTGACCCAGGAGCGGCTGGTGGCTTTTGACGCTTTTTACCGTCCTGAACGGGTCATCATCGAGTATAACGGCATGTGGCAGGTAAGTAAATTTGAGGAGATCCCTCTTCCTAAGGACTGGGGCATTGCCCAGCAGATTGTTACCGTAGATGCCTCTACCTTCCAGGTATATATGAATAATATGAAATCCCTCTTTGTAGAGATGGTGAGAAATGCGGATATGGTGGTTTTCAACCGCTGCAGTGCAGACATGCCTCTGGCTTCTTTCAGAAGGAATGTGAAGGCAGTGAACCAGGCGGCAGAGATCATTTTTGAAGATGAAGAGGGAGAAATTGAGGATATCTTCGCAGAAGAAATGCCGTTTGATGTAAAGGCAGATGTGATCGATATCATGGACGAGGATTACGGCATCTGGTTCATTGACGCCATGGACCATCCGGAGACCTACAACGGGAAAGTGGTTGCTTTCACCGCCATGGTGCTGAAGTCCAGGGAATTCGCCAAAGATGAGTTTGTACCCGGCAGGATGGCAATGACCTGCTGTGCAGATGATACCAGCTTTATCGGCTATATCTGCAAAAGTCCGGAGGCAAAGAAACTGGTCACTGGAAAATGGGTGAAGGTAAAGGCGAAAGTCCACTATGAATACAGAGAATCTTATCATAAAGAAGGACCTGTCCTGACAGCAGTTTCTGTAGAACCAACAGAGCCGCTGAAGCAGGAGCTGGTATATTTTAATTAAGGAGAATCATATGTTTCTAATAGCAGGGCTTGGGAACCCAGGCAGACAATATGAGAAGACCAGACACAACATGGGATTTGATGTGATCGATGAGATCATCGACCGCTGCCGGATTCCTCAGGGCGGCATTGCCCACAAGGCAATGTATGGAAAAGGGATGATTGCCGGGGAAAAGGTCATGCTGGCAAAGCCCCTTACTTATATGAATTTAAGCGGAGAGTCCATACGGGAATTTGTAAATTATTATAAGATAGACCCGGAAACAGAGCTGATCGTCATTTATGACGACATTGACCTGGAGCCGGGGCAGATCCGCATCCGTAAGAAAGGAAGCGCCGGCGGGCATAACGGCATAAAAAGCATCATCGGGCAGCTGGGCACCCAGAACTTTTACCGGATCAAGGTAGGCGTGGGAGCAAAGCCAAAGGGCTGGGATCTGGCGGATTATGTGCTGGGGCACTTTTCTTCCCAGGAAAGAGAACTGGTGGATGAAGCAGTGAAGAAAGCGGCAGACGCCGTGGAGACCATTCTGCAGAGCGGGATCGACGCAGCCATGAACCAGTATAATGGCTCAGGAAAGAAGAAAAAAGCAGGAACGGATTCTATACAGGAACAGCAGGAGTAAGACAATGCAGGTATTCATGCAGCCTTTGGAAAATTTAACACAGTACCAGGAAATCAGGGAACGCCTTCCGAAAAACCGGGGTGTTCTGCAGCTATCCGGCTGCGTGGAATCTCAGAAAGCCCATATGATCTATGGGCTTTTTGAGGGCAGCAAAAAAGACAGCCGGCAGGAAAAGGCGAACTGTCTCATCATAGCCGAAAACGATTTAAAGGCAAAGGAACTTTATGAAGATTACCGCCTGTATAACAGGGAGGTACTCTATTATCCGGCAAAGGACCTGATCTTCTTTCAGGCGGATATCCACGGGAATCTTCTTACCAGGGAAAGGATGAAGGTTCTTGCTGCCCTGCTGGAAAACCGTGAGGTCACAGTGATCACCAGCATGGGGGGCTGCATGGATTATCTGCTTCCCCTTCAGGTACTGAAGGAACACACACTGCACTTTTCCAATACCAGCCAGGTAGATCTGGAACAGCTGAAGAAGAAGCTGATCGGTATGGGTTATGAAAGAAATGCCCAGGCGGAGGCGCCGGGACAGTTCTCCTTCCGGGGCGGCATCATCGACATCTATCCTCTGACGGAGGACAATCCGGTGAGGATTGAGCTATGGGGAGATGAAATTGATTCTATCCG
Organism: Candidatus Blautia merdavium; assembly: GCA_019119975.1. Taxonomy (GTDB): domain Bacteria; phylum Bacillota; class Clostridia; order Lachnospirales; family Lachnospiraceae; genus Blautia; species Blautia merdavium. The sequence continues at coordinate 2,533 of DWVZ01000062.1, forward strand.
CAGCTTTGACGCGGAAAGCCAGCGTTCCGTGGAGAATCTGGATGAGATCACCGTCTATCCGGCAGCAGAGCTGGTGCTGGATCGGGAGACTCTGGAAAAGGGACTGAAAGCCATTGAGAAAGAGAAGAAAACAGCTGTCCAGAAATTCCGGGATGCTTTTCTCACAGAAGAAGCGGCGCGCCTGAAAAATACAGTCGAGGAAGCTGTGGACAGCCTGAGAGAGTTTCAGGACTTTTCAGCGGCAGAGCATTTCCTCAGATATTTCTATAAAGATGCCGTGACTTTTCTGGATTATTTCCGGGAGGAGGACACCCTGGTCATATTGGATGAGACCAATCGTCTCACGGAGCAGGGAAACGCCATAGAGGAAGAATTCCGGGAGAGTATGAAGCACCGGCTGGAGAAGGGCTATCTCCTTCCTGGGCAGACCGATTTGCTGATCAGCACCAGACAAGTGGTGTATAAACTAAATAAAAAGAACTGCGTCTCCCTGTGCACCATCGAACAGCAGAAGGGAGACTGGGAGATCCAGGGACAGTATCAGATCACCGCGGCATCGGTGAGTCCCTACAACAACAGCTTTGAACTTCTGGTCAAAGATTTAAAAAGATTTAAGAAAAACGGCTTCTGCGTCCTGCTCCTTTCTCCATCCAGGACCAGGGCTGCGCGCCTGGCAGAGGACCTGCGGGAAGAAGGACTGAACAGCTTCTATACCGAAGATATGGACCGGGTCATCTCTCCCGGGGAGATCATGACAGCCTTCGGAAATGCCAGAAGAGGGTTTGAATATCCCCTGGTAAAATTTGTGGTTATCACAGAGTCGGACATTTTCGGCAGAGAAAAGAAGAAAAAGCGGAAAAAGACAGAATACAGCGGGAAAAAGATCCAGAGCTTCACCGAGCTTTCTATCGGCGATTACGTGGTCCATGAAAACCATGGACTGGGTGTGTACAAGGGCATCGAAAAGATCACAGTGGACCGGGTAGCAAAGGATTATATCAAGATCGAATACGCGGGAAACGGAAATCTGTATATCCTTCCCAACCAGCTGGATAAGCTGCAGAAATACGCAGGCGCAGATGCGAAAGTCCCCAAGCTGAACAAACTGGGCGGTCAGGAATGGAATAAGACCAAGACCCGGGTACGGGGCGCGGTCAAAAATATTGCCAAAGATCTGGTCCGGCTGTATGCCGCAAGGCAGGAGCACGCAGGATTCCAGTATGAGCCGGATACCGTCTGGCAGAAAGAATTCGAGGAAATGTTTCCCTTTGAAGAGACCGAGGATCAGATCAACGCCATAGAAGCCACCAAAAGGGATATGGAAAGTCCTAAGATCATGGACCGGCTGGTCTGCGGCGACGTAGGCTATGGAAAGACGGAGATCGCCATCCGGGCAGCGTTTAAAGCCGTGCAGGATAATAAGCAGGTAGTCTATCTGGTGCCTACCACCATCCTGGCACAGCAGCATTACAATACCTTTATCCAGAGAATGAAAGACTTTCCTGTACGGGTAGATCTGCTGTGCAGGTTTAAGACGCCTGCAGAGCAGAAGAAGACCATTGCCGACCTTCAGAAAGGATTGGTGGATATTCTCATCGGAACCCACAGAGTCCTGTCCAATGACATTAAGTTCAAGGATCTGGGGCTTCTGATCATTGATGAGGAACAGCGCTTTGGCGTAACTCATAAAGAGAAGATCAAGAAGATGAAGGACAGTGTGGACGTGCTGACCCTGACAGCCACACCCATTCCCCGAACCCTTCACATGAGCCTCATCGGGATCCGGGATATGAGTGTCCTTGAAGAGGCGCCTATGGACCGTATGCCTGTGCAGACTTATGTCATGGAATACAACGAAGAAATGGTCAGAGAAGCCATCAGCAGAGAAATCGCCCGGGGCGGGCAGGTCTACTATGTCTATAACCGGGTCAATGACATTGAAGAGATTACCAACCGGGTGGCAAAGCTGGTGCCGGAGGCTTCGGTAGCCTATGCCCACGGGCAGATGCATGAGCATCAGCTGGAGAAGATCATGTATGGATTTATCAATGGTGAGATCGATGTACTGGTGTCTACTACCATTATTGAAACAGGTCTTGATATTTCCAATGCCAATACCATGATCATCCACGACGCGGACCAGATGGGGCTTTCCCAGCTGTATCAGCTGCGGGGCAGAGTCGGGCGATCCAATAAGACCGCCTATGCGTTTCTCATGTACCGGAGAAATAAGATGCTCAAAGAAGTGGCAGAAAAAAGGCTACATGCCATCCGGGAATTTACCGATCTGGGAAGCGGATTTAAGATTGCTATGCGGGACCTGGAGATCCGGGGTGCCGGCAACCTTCTGGGAGCAGAGCAGCACGGTCATATGCAGGCAGTGGGCTATGACCTGTACTGCAAGATGCTGGACGAGGCAGTGAAGGAAGAGCGGGGCATCAAACAGCAGGAAGACTTTGAGACAACCGTGGATCTGGAGCTGAATGCCTTTATTCCTCCTTCCTATATCCCCAATGAATTCCAGAAGCTGGATATCTACAAGCGCATTGCTGCCATTGAATCTGAAGAAGAATATGAGGATATGCTGGAGGAACTGCTGGACCGTTTCGGGGAACCGCCCAAAGCTGTCCAGAATCTGCTGGGGATTGCCAGTCTGAAAGCCCTTGCCCATAAAGCTTATGTAAAAGAGCTCAAACAGAGCGGCACACAAGTGAAGATCAGTATGTTTGAGAGAGCCAAATTAAACCCTGCGGGATTCCCCCAGATTCTGGAGCAGTATCAGAGAAACCTCCAGATGAAAATGGAGGAAACACCCTATTTCCTAGTTTCTTTAAAGGGAAGAAAACCAAAGGAAACCCTGGATGTGCTGGAATTGCTCACTGCTATTATGAAAGAATTCGGGAAACTGGCTGCAGAGGAATGATTGTTCACAGGAACTTCACATACACAGGCAAAAATCCTCTTGCCTGTCAAACAAGAAACGACTATAATAGGAAAGGACATTACAGTTTCGGTAATGTCCTTTCCTGCTGTAAAAGCAGCAGAACATCAAGGGAGGAAATGGAACGATATGAATAAAGCAGCAAAAAAACTCATATGCACCGCACTGGCTGGAGCACTGGGAATCTCAGGGCTGGCAGGGTGTTCAAAAGAAATAGACGGAACGGCAGATCTGATCACCTGCGGAGAAGACACCGTTTCCATGGGAACCGCAAACCTGATGCTCCGTATGAACCAGGCACAGATGCTTTCCTATTATGCCATGATGGGAGGCAGTGCCGCAGGCATGTGGGATCAGGATGCTGGTGACGACCAGACATACGGAGAAGCTACCAAGGATAGTGTGCTCACACAGCTGGAGAATATGATCCTGCTGAAGCAGCACGCAGGAGACTATGAGGTATCTGTGACAGAAGAGGAAGAGACAAAGATCCAGGAAGCAGCAAAGAGCTTCATAGAAGACAATGACGAAGAAACCATCAGCCGGCTGGCTGTCACACAGGAGGATGTAGAGGATCTGCTGACCTTATACACCTACCAGAGCAAAATGTACGATCCGATGATTGCTGATGTGGATACAGAAGTGTCTGATGAAGAAGCGGCACAGAGCAAAATTTCCTATTGCCGGGTGGACACCAGTGATACACAGAACGAGGACGGCACCACCACGCCTCTGACCGATGAGGAAAAACAGGCAAAGAAAGACCAGGCGCAGGCAGTCCTGGACAAGCTGAATGCATCTGAGGATCCGGCTTCGGCAGACTTAGATGCCATTGCCAAGGAAGTGGGCGAGAATCTGAGCGGCGTGGATAATACCTTTGACGATGAAGATACTCTGCTGGACGATCAGTTAAAAGAGGCTGCAAAGACCCTTAGTGACGGAGAAGTTTACCAGAGTGTAGTAGAAGGAGAGAACGCTTATTTCGTAGTGAGAATGGACAGTGTGCTGGACCGTGAAGCAACCGATGCGGAGAAAGAGAACATTGTTGCCCAGAGACAGCAGGATGCCTACACAGAGCTTCTGGACCAGTGGGCAGAGGAAGCTGACTTCACAGTCAATGAGAAGGAGTGGAAGAAGGCAGAGCTCAACGACTACGACCAGTATACCATCAAGCAGGAGGACACAGAGGAAACTGCCGATGATACTTCCGCGGAAGCAGATGGAACTTCTGATACAACAGAAGAAAATGCAGAAGAAACTGCAGAAAGCGGAGACAGCACAGCTGAGTAAAGTGGCATACAGCAAATAGAAGAGAAAATAGAACAGGGCGGAAAACTTTCAGAAAAACAACATTCTCCGAAAGTTTTCCGCCCTGTTTTTCTGACCTTATGCCGCCCTTTTCTCAAAGGCATGGAGCCAGTCGGATTTCAGGAAATAAATCAGGAAGGTAATGGAACTTAACGTCCAGGTAATGGGATACGCCCAGAAGATCACCCGGATATCGTGGATGAAGTTCACGGCAATGGTAATGTAGCTGACCCGGATGATGCACCAGCAGATCAGCATGACAAACATGGGAACCGCAGACTTGCCCGCGCCTCTTAAAATCCCTGCCATACAATGGGAAAATGCCAGCAGGAAATAAAACAGAGTGACCGTATGCGCCTGTGCAGTCCCATAGGAGATCACCTGGGGTGTATCATTAAATCCGGCGATCAGGTAAGGAGAGAGAAGGTAAATGCCAATCCCTACCAGCTCTGCAATGGAGAGAGAACAGACGACACCGAAGACAGCGCCCTTTTTGGCACGGTCATATTCTTTTGCCCCCAGATTCTGACCGATGAAAGTTGTCAGAGCAAGGGCAAAGCAGGTGATAGGCAGAAAACCGAAGCCTTCGATCTTGGAATAAGAGCCGCAGCCGGCAACTGCCATGGCGCCGAATTTATTAATGTTGGACTGCACTACCACATTTGCCAGGGAAATAATCGAATTCTGCAGCCCGGCAGGAAGACCATTGGAAATAATGTGCCGCAGCATAATTCCGTCCAGGCGGATCTTCCTTACCTCCAGACGATATTCTGCAGGGCTTTTCAGCAGCTGGCGAAGGCAGAGCAGAGCACTGATCACCTGGGAAATGACCGTTGCCAGGGCGGCAGCGCCTACACCGAAGTGAAACCCTGCTACCAGGGTCAGATCCAGCACAATGTTGATCACAGAAGAGATCATCAGATAGATCAGCGGATGCCTGCTGTCTCCCACAGACTGCAGGATCCCCACCAGGAAGTTATACATCACAAAGGCAAGAGAACCTGCAAAATAAATGCGGAAATAGGTGACAGAGTTAGGCAGGACCTCAGCAGGAGTGCCCATCAGGATCAGAATCTGAGGCGCAGCCAGGATCCCTACCACAGTCAGAACCATTCCGGAAAGAAGCCCGAACGCTGTAATGGTGTGAATGGCACGCTTAACCATGGCAAATTTCCCGGCGCCGAAATATTTGGCTACTACCACGCCGGAGCCAATGGCGATGCCGTTGAAAAATCCCACCAAAAGGAAAATAAGATTGCCCGAAGAGCTGACAGCCGCCAGAGCGCTGCTCCCCAGGAAATTCCCTACGATCAGGGAGTCAGCAGTGTTGTAGAGCTGCTGAAACAGATTGCCGAAGAAAAGAGGAACCGCAAAAGCGATGATCCTTTTCCAGATGGGACCCGTTGTCATAAGAGTTGCGGAAGAATGCTGCTTCATTTGTAAATACCTCCAGTCAAAAGCCTAACCCGGATGAGTTTCCTGAAGGGCAGGCAGTCCCGGATTAGGCTGATAAATTAAGTATATAAAAACCCAAAAGGAAAAGCAAGACAAAAACAGACCGGCAGAGTTATAATAAGAGGAAAGTACGAAAAAGAGAGGTGTGACCCATGTATCTGTCTGATTTACATATACATTCCAGATTTTCCAGAGCCACCAGCAAAGAGGGGGATCCGGAACATCTGGAGCTGATGGCAAGAAAGAAAGGGCTCCATATCATAGGAACCGGAGATTTCACCCACCCTGCATGGAGGGAAGAACTGAAGGAAAAGCTGACCCCTGCCGAGGACGGGCTGTATAAGCTGAAAGAAGAATACAGGATCCAAGATCCCGCAGTACCGGATTTCATGGAGCCCAGATTTGCAGTGACAGGAGAGATCAGCTCCATCTATAAAAAGAATGGGAAGGTAAGAAAAGTCCACAGCCTTTTGCTCCTTCCCGGTCTGGAAGAGGCAGAGCTTCTTTCCAGAAAGCTGGAGACCATAGGCAACATCCACTCGGACGGACGTCCCATCTTAGGTCTGGACTGCAAAGACCTGCTGGAAATCATGCTGGAACTGGTGCCCCACGGCATTTTTGTCCCCGCGCATATCTGGACGCCTCATTTTGCTATGTTCGGCGCTTTTTCCGGTTTTGATTCCGTGGAGGAATGCTTCGGAGATTTAAAAGACCACATTCATGCAGTGGAGACAGGGCTCTCCTCAGATCCGCCTATGAACTGGAGAGTTTCTGATCTGGACGGTCTGCAGCTGATCTCCAACTCCGATGCCCATTCCCCGGCAAAGCTGGGGAGGGAGGCGAATCTGATGGAAATCGAGATGTCCTATGCCGGGCTGGAGAAAGCCATTCAGACAGGTGACGGGCTTGCCGGAACTATAGAATTCTTCCCTGAGGAAGGGAAATACCACTACGACGGGCATCGGAAATGCCATATGTGCCTGTCGCCTGCCCAGACAAAAGCATACGGAGGCATCTGCCCGGTGTGCGGGAAAAAGATCACCATAGGAGTGGAGCACCGGGTGGAAGCTCTTGCGGACCGCCCGGCAGGCTATGTGCCGGAAAACGCAAAGCCATTTGAAAGCCTGGTGCCCCTGCCGGAGCTGATCGGAGCAGCCACAGGGCGCTCTGCCGCAAGCGCGGGCGTACAGCGGGAGTATGAAAAGCTCATCGGCAGCCTGGCGCCGGAGTTTGAAATCCTGAGAAAGGTTCCCATAGAGGATATCCGGGCAAAGGCAGGCTATTTTATTGCCGAGGGGATCCAGAGACTCCGTGAGGGAAAAGTAGAGAGACATCCGGGATTTGACGGAGAATACGGAACCATCCAGCTTTTCAAACCCTATGAGCTGGAGGACACGGAAGGGCAGCTGAATTTCTTTGAAAACCTTGGACTGAAGATAGCAGAGACTTTAGAGGCGGCAGGGACATTAGAGATACAGAAGGAAACAGCAGGGTTAAAGCAGTCAGAAGAAAACGGGACCCGTCAGCCTGAAGCCGCAAAAAACGTTTCCGGCGCGGAGAGAGAGAAGGCAGAAATTCAGAATACCCAAACGCAGAGGGCAAGCCATCCGATGGAGCTGCAGTTAAATGAAAAGCAGAAAGAAGCAGTGGAAGCACTGGATCCGGCAGTGGCAGTCATCGCGGGACCCGGCACCGGAAAGACCGGAACCCTGGTCTCCAGAATCCGTTACCTGATCGAAAGAAGAAAGGTAAAACCCTCTGAGATCACAGCCGTAACCTTTACCAACAAGGCTGCTCTGGAGATCAAAGAGCGGCTGAAGATCCAGCTGGGACAGAGCCGTTCCCTGCGCCAGCTGCAGGCGGGAACCTTCCATTCCATCTGCCTGGAGTTTCTGCAGAGCCAGGGCAGGACGTTTACCCTGGCAGATCAGATGCAGACAGCAGATTTGGCAAAGAAAGTAATGAAAGCCTATGGGATGAAAGGAAGCGTAAGCCAGTTTTTAAACCAGGTTTCCCTGAGAAAGACCGGGCAGGATGCAGACCGGCATACATTCATTCCGGAAGGCGCGTTTGCAGATTATGAAGCTATGCTGAAAGAGAAAAACGCCCTGGATTTCGATGATCTGCTTCTGGAGACTTTAGGCATCCTCACAGAAAAAGCAGAGGTGAAAGCAGATAAAAAAGCAGAACTTCCAGCCTTTCATTATCTGCTCATTGACGAATTCCAGGACATCAACCCATTGCAGTACCAGCTGATTCGCCAGTGGAGCAGATATGCCCGGGAGATCTTTGTGATCGGAGATCCGGATCAGGCGATTTACGGATTCCGTGGCTCAGACGCGGCGTGCTTTGAAAAGCTGAAACAGGATGAGCCCCGGCTGAAAACCATCCGCCTTACAGAGAATTACCGGTCTTCCGGCAGGATCGTCAAAACGGCGCTGCGGCTGATCTCTCACAATCCGGGAGAAGCCCGTCAACTTCAAGCATTGGGAGAGGAAGGAGAGAAGATCCGGCTGGTCTACTGCGGCAGCGAACTGTCCGAGGCAATCTTTGCGGCAAAAGAGATCAATCGTCAGGTAGGCGGAATTGATATGCTGGATACAGAAACCGGGTTTGCGAAAGAAACAGAGAGAAAGCAGAAAAGCTTTAGCGATATAGGGATCCTCTACCGGACTCATGCCCAGGAGAAGCTGCTGGAGAAATGCCTGCGCCAGGAGGGGATCCCCTATGTGGTGGCAGGCAGAGAGGAGTTCCTGCTGGAACCGAAAGTCAGAGGAACGGTCTGTTTTTTCAGAAGCCTTCTGGATGAGGAAGACCTGCTCTCCAGGCAGACAGCCCTCCAGCTCTTGTGGGACCTTCCGGAAAATCAGCTGACAGCCGAAATCTATGATACCATGAAAGAAAAGTATCAGCCCATGCTGAAGCGGACCAGACCGGCGAAGCTTCTGGATACCTGGTGCGCGGACATGAACCTAAAGGAAAACCGTTCCATGGAGAACCTGAGTCATATGGCAGTGCTCTCCAAGAACATGAAAGAATTTCTGGACAGCCTGTCCCTGGGTACCGAAGGCGACCTGTACCGCTGCGGAGGAAAATCCTATACCGCAGACGCAGTTACCCTGATGACACTGCACGGGGCAAAGGGGCTGGAGTTTCCTTTCGTAATCCTCTGCGGAGCGGAAGAAGGGACCCTGCCGCTGGAGGCGAAAGACGGAACCTGTGAGGAAGAGGAAGAACGGCGTCTGTTCTTTGTAGGCATCACGCGAGCCAAAGAAGAGCTGGTCATCACCTGGAGAAAAGAACCCTCCCGCTTCCTGGAAGAGAT
>DWVZ01000063.1 GCA_019119975.1 Candidatus Blautia merdavium
AGCGGTGTATCAGCGGGAACTCAGGGACGCGGGATCAGACAGCACACTGTTGTGATAGCGGGAGGAAAACGTGACATCTTCGCCGAACCAGGAAGGGGGAGTGAAGTTCACTGCTTCCTCCTCTGTCTCAAATTCCACTTCAGCCAGATACAGGTTTTCGTAGGGTGCGTCGAATACATCCAGTTCTATGGTCAGTTTCCCGTCCAGAGGAATCAGATACCGGGTTTTTGAGAGAATGATGCCGTCTGCCTTTTCCCTTAAATGCTCATAGGATTCTTTGTTCAGAGGCAGGTTGTATTCTTCACGGACCATCATCCCGCTGCCTTTGTAGGTAAGAAAGTAATCCTCATCCTGTCTGCGGATGCGGACCACAGGGGCAGTATTCAGATAAGCCTGCTCGATCTTTTTTCTGGGATAAGCCTCCAGATTATCAGGGAGCCGGTCAATGAGATATTTGCGTTCAATTTCCATAAGGACCTCCATTTTACAGCGTCTGCTATTTTTTGAATTCAGACAGAGCGCCGGATTTTTCTGTAAAGACAGTGTAGCACAAGTGAGGGAAAGAAAAAAGAGAAACCAAAGCCCAGTTTTATTCTGCCTGCCGAAAATTACGAAACAGGAGAATTGGCGCAGGAGGATTCCGGCAGGATTTTACCCGCAGAATTTTTTACAAAGGAAAGAAAAATTTTATAGCTGCAGCCATTTACACCAGAAAATCCTGTGTTATACTGGATACAGAACAAAAAAGGATGCTCCGGCATTTCAGGAAAAAGGAGAGGACACAATGGCAAAAGTATACGTATTTACCGCAGACGGTTTTGAAGAGATTGAAGGGCTTACCGTGGTGGATCTGTTCCGAAGGGCAGGCGCCCAGACGCAGATGGTATCCATCAGCGGCAGCCTTACAGTGAAAGGTTCCCACGGGATTGAGCTGAAAGCAGACCAGCTCTTTGAAGACATTGATTTTCAGGATGCAGACCTTTTGGTGCTTCCGGGAGGAATGCCGGGGACAAAGCATCTGGCAGCCCATCCGGGACTGTGTGATCTGTTAAAGGCACAGGCGGCAGCAGGCAAGAGAGTGGCAGCCATCTGCGCGGCGCCCAGCGTCCTTGGACAGCTGGGGATCCTGGAGGGCAGAAAGGCAGTGTGCTATCCGGGATTTGAGGATATGCTCACAGGCGCTTCTGTAAGCACAAAAGAAGTGGAAACCGATGGAAACGTGACCACCAGCAGAGGACTGGGCACAGCTATTCCCTTTGCACTGGAGCTGATTTCCCAGCTTTACGGAGAAGAAAAAGCAGAAGAAATCAAAAAATCCGTAATTTACATGCAGTAGAAGAAAAAAATACTGGCGTTTTGCTATATCCTGTGCTATACTGTGTTAATGACTGCAAGTATGAGAAAAAGCGGCTGTCCTCCGGAACATCGCAGACCGCGGGACAGAATGCATATAGAATTCAAGGAGGAATTTTTTACAATGAGTGTACAGGTAGAAAACTTAGAGAAGAACATGGCAAAACTGACAGTTGAAGTTGCAGCTGAAGAGTTTGAAAAAGCAGTGCAGGCTGCTTACATGAAAAACAAAAACAAAATCACTATCCCGGGATTCCGTAAAGGAAAAGCACCCCGTGTGATGATCGAAAAAATGTACGGCACAGGCATCTTTTACGAAGACGCTGCAAACGCCCTGATCCAGGCAGAATATCCGAAGGCTGCTGACGAAAGCGGACTGGATATCGTATCCCAGCCGGAGATCGATGTAGTACAGATCGAAAAAGGCAAAGCTTTCATCTTCACAGCAGAAGTAGCTGTTAAGCCGGAAGTAACTTTAGGTGAGTACAAAGGACTGGAAGTAGAAGTTTCCCCTGTAGAAGTGACAGAAGAGGAAGTTGCCGCTGAATTAAAGAAAGAGCAGGAAAACAATTCCAGAACCATTGACGTGGATGACAGAGCTGTTGCCCAGGGCGACATGGTAACCTTAGACTTTGAAGGCTTTGTTGACGGCGAAGCATTTGAAGGCGGAAAAGGCACAGACTATCCTCTGACTATTGGTTCCAATTCCTTCATCCCAGGATTTGAAGACCAGCTGGTAGGCGCTGAGATTGGTGTGGAAAAGGAAGTTAATGTGACATTCCCGGAAAACTACCACGCAAATGACCTGGCTGGAAAACCAGCAGTATTTAAATGCACAGTAAAGGCTATTAAAGTAAAAGAACTGCCGGAATTAGACGATGAATTTGCAAAAGATGTATCTGAATTCGATACACTGGATGAATACAAAGCAGACATCGAAAAGAACTTAAAAGAACGCAAAGAAGCCGTTGCAAAGCGCGAAAAAGAAGACAAAGCAGTTGACGCTGTCATCGCTAACGCACAGATGGATATTCCGGAACCAATGATCCAGAACCAGATCAACCAGTTAATGCAGGACTTCATCAGAAGAATGCAGGCACAGGGATTATCCATTGACCAGTATTACCAGTTCACAGGCATGGACAATGCCAAGATCCAGGAGCAGATGAGACCTCAGGCATTAAAGAGGATCCAGAGCCGCCTGGTACTGGAGAAGATCGCGGAGACAGAAAACATCCAGGTTTCCGATGAAAGATTTGAAGAAGAATTAAAACAGATGGCTGACATGTACCAGATGGAAGTCGAAAAATTAAAAGAAGTGATGGGTGACTACGAAAAAGAACAGATCAAGAAAGACATCGCTGTTCAGGAAGCAGTTACCTTAGTTGCAGAAGCAGCAAAAGCAGTAGAGAAGAAAGAAGAAAAAGCGGAATAATAAGCTGCCGTCTGCCAAAACAGGAGGAGTTTCATGAGTTTAGTACCATATGTCATTGAACAGACAAGCCGTGGAGAGAGAAACTACGACATTTATTCCAGATTATTAAAGGACAGAATTATTTTCCTTGGAGAAGAAGTAACCGATGTATCTGCAAACCTGGTGGTTGCACAGCTTTTATTCCTGGAATCTGAGGATCCGGGAAAGGATATCCATCTGTATATCAACAGCCCTGGAGGCTCTGTGTCCGCAGGTATGGCGATCTATGATACCATGCAGTATATCAAGTGCGACGTCTCCACAATCTGCATGGGTCTTGCAGCCAGCATGGGAGCTTTCCTGCTTGCAGGCGGTACAAAGGGAAAACGTATGGCTCTCCCCAATGCAGAGATTATGATCCACCAGCCGTCCGGCGGTGCCAAGGGTCAGGCAACTGAAATTGAGATTGTGGCAGAGCAGATTCTGAAGACCAAACACAGACTGAATTCCATTCTGGCTGCCAATACCGGTCAGACACTGGAAACCATCGCAAGAGACACAGAGAGAGACAACTATATGACTGCGCAGGAAGCGAAGGAATATGGTTTGATCGATACTGTAATTGAGCACAGATAATGACGGAAGATAAGACTCCTGCAGGCAATGCGGGGGTCTTTCCGCTTTCATGCGGGAAATGGAAGAATAGATTCAACAGGAAAGGAAAGAGACTATGGCAATCAAGGAAAATGATACAAAGATCAGATGTTCCTTTTGCGGAAAAACCGAAGACGAAGTAGACAAACTGATCGCCGGACCCAATGACACGTATATCTGTGACGAGTGCGTAGGCGTCTGCTCAGAGATCATTCGGGAAGACCTGGGCATGCGTTATAATATGAGCGGATCCGGGGAGATCAATCTGTTAAAGCCCAGGGAGATCAAAGAATTCCTGGACGAATATGTCATCGGACAGGAAGAGGCGAAAAAAGTCCTCTCAGTAGCTGTCTACAACCATTATAAAAGAGTGCTGACAGAAGGCGCCACAGATGTGGAGCTTCAGAAAAGCAATATCCTCATGCTGGGTCCTACCGGTTCCGGAAAGACACTTCTGGCACAGACCCTGGCAAGGCTGTTAAATGTTCCTTTTGCGATCGCGGATGCCACCACCCTGACAGAGGCAGGCTATGTAGGCGAAGATGTGGAGAATATTCTGCTGAAAATCATCCAGGCGGCAAATTATGACATCGAACGGGCACAGTACGGGATTATCTATATTGATGAGATTGACAAGATCACCAGGAAATCAGAGAACGCCTCCATTACCCGGGATGTATCCGGCGAAGGCGTACAGCAGGCGCTTTTGAAGATCGTGGAAGGTACCGTGGCAAACGTTCCTCCTCAGGGCGGAAGGAAGCATCCCCAGCAGGAGTTTATCCAGATCGATACCACCAACATCCTGTTCATCTGCGGCGGTGCCTTTGAAGGGCTGGATAAGATCATCGAGACAAGAAAAGATACGAAGTCCATCGGTTTCAATGCTCAGGTAAAGACCAAACAGGAGAGAAATGTAGGGGAGCTTTTGAAAGAAGTGATGCCTCAGGACCTGGTAAAATTCGGTCTGATCCCGGAATTTGTAGGACGTGTTCCTGTAGTGGTTTCCTTGGATGCCCTGGATAAGAACGCGCTGGTCAAGATCCTCACAGAGCCTAAGAATTCCCTGGTGCGTCAGTTCCAGGCAATGTTTGAATTGGACGGCATTGACCTTGATTTTGACCAGGATGCCCTGGAAGCCATCGCGGATAAATCTCTGGAGAGAAAGACAGGCGCCAGAGGACTGCGTGCGATCATGGAAAACGCCATGATGAATTTAATGTATGAGGCACCTTCCGATGAAAGCATCGTAAAGTGTGAGATCACAAAGGAAATGATAAACGGAGACGGCGCGGCAAGGATCGAGAGAAGAGAACTGCCCGCAGCCAAACGCAGAGCGAAAAATCCCAAAAAGAAAAAGAACAAACCGGACATTGCATAAAAGCACAAAAGAGCAGGAGGAGCGAGAATGAGTGACATGATTCAGTATTTGCCAGCCATCGCCCTTAGAGGTACTACGATCCTGCCGGATATGATCGTACATTTTGACGTGAGCCGGGAGAAGTCTGTCAAGGCGATTGAAAAGGCGATGGTGAAGGACCAGAGAGTCTTCCTCATCACCCAGAAGGATCCGGAGACAGAAGACCCGGCTATGGAGGATTTATATAAGATCGGCACCATTGCCGAGATCAAGCAGCTGGTAAAAGGCAAAAATAATATTATCCAGGTACTGGTAGAAGGGCTGGAGCGGGCAGAACTTCTGGGCTTTGAAGAAAGCGGGGAGTATCTGGAGGCGGAAGTAGCGCTTTTTGAAAAAGAAAATCCCCGGGACAGGAATGAAGCCATGCAGGAAGCTATGCTGAGAGGAATCAAGGAACTGTTCCTCCGCTACTGCAATGAGAACCAGAAGATCAGCAAGGATCTGGCAGGACAGATCCTGGAGATGGAAGATGTCCGCAAAGTGATCGACCAGATCGCCGTCAATCTTCCCATGAAATACGAGGATAAACAAAAAGTCCTGGAAGCTGTATCCCTGGAGGACCGCTATGAGATCCTGGGGATCATCTTAAGCAATGAGATCGAGATCATGCAGATCCGCAGAGATCTTGGCAGCAAGATCAAACAGCGGGTGGACAAAAACCAGAGAGACTATATCCTCAGAGAACAGCTGAAAGTGATCCGGGAAGAACTGGGAGAGGAGGATACCATATCCGATGCAGACCAGTTTAAAGAGCAGGCGCAGAAATTAAAAGCATCCAAAGAGGTCAAAGAAAAAATATACAAAGAAATCGACCGCTTTAAAAAAGCAGCCGGAAGCCAGGCAGAGGCAGGCGTCATGAGGAGCTATATCGAAACCCTGCTGTCACTGCCCTGGGATAAAGCATCCAGAGACAATAAAAATCTGAAAACTGCCAATAAGATCCTGGAGGAGGATCACTATGGACTTGCCAAGGTGAAAGAGCGCATCATGGAATTTCTTGCAGTGCGCACACTGACGAGAAAAGGGGAAAGCCCCATCCTCTGTCTGGTGGGACCGCCGGGCACAGGCAAGACCTCCATCGCCAGATCGGTAGCCCGCGCTCTCAATAAAGAGTATGTGCGCATCTGTCTGGGCGGCGTCCGGGATGAAGCAGAGATCCGGGGACACAGAAGGACCTACATCGGAGCCATGCCCGGCAGGATTGCCAACGGGCTGATCCAGGCAGGGGTGAAAAATCCTCTGATGCTGCTGGACGAAATTGACAAGGTCAGCAGCGACTATAAAGGCGACACATCCTCTGCCCTTTTGGAGGTGCTGGATTCTGAGCAGAACAGTAAATTCAGGGATCACTATGTGGAGATCCCGCTGGATCTGTCGGACGTGCTGTTTATTGCCACTGCCAATGATCTGCAGACCATCCCCAGACCATTGCTGGACCGTATGGAGGTCATTGAGATCACCAGCTATACAGAAAATGAGAAAGAACACATTGCAGAGGAACATCTGATCCCCAAACAGATGAAAGCCCACGGGCTGAAAAAGGGACAGATGACCATTTCCCGGGAAGCCCTGACCGAGATCATCACCGGCTATACCAAGGAAGCCGGAGTGCGAAGCCTGGAGCGGAAGATCGGCGAGCTCTGCAGGAAAACAGCCAGAAGGATCCTGGAGGATCAGGAAACCGCGGTGGCTGTAGAAAAAGAGAATTTAAAAGAACTTCTGGGAAAACCCAGATATACTTATCAGAAGAAGAACCAGAGTGATGAGGTGGGCATCGTGCGTGGGCTGGCGTGGACCAGCGTTGGCGGCGATACCCTACAGATCGAAGTGAATCTCATGCCGGGCAAGGGAGAATTCCTTCTGACCGGACAGCTGGGAGACGTCATGAAAGAATCGGCACAGGCAGGAATTTCCTATATCCGCTCTGTGGCAGAATCTTATGGGATCCAGCCGGAATTTTTCCAGAAGCATGATCTACATATCCATATCCCGGAGGGCGCAGTTCCCAAGGACGGTCCTTCCGCGGGAATCACCATGGCGACAGCCATGCTCTCTGCCATCACCCATACTCCGGTGAAAGCGGATGTGGCGATGACCGGTGAGATCACATTAAGAGGAAGAGTCCTCCCCATCGGAGGACTGAAAGAAAAGCTTCTGGCAGCAAAGGCGGCAGGCATAGAGAAAGTCCTAATCCCTGCTGAAAATCAGCCGGACATTGAAGAGATGGACCAGGAGATTACCCAGGGGCTTCAGATCGCAGCCGTAAGCACCATGGAAGAAGTGCTCGCTCACGCGCTGGCAGAGAAATAGAAATTTGGAGGACAGAGAATGGTAATAAAACATGTGGCGCTGGATCTTGTCTGCGGAATTACCAGTACCCTGCCTGTCAATGAGGTCCCGGAGATCGCATTTGCAGGAAAATCAAATGTGGGAAAATCTTCCCTGATCAATGCGCTGATGAACCGGAAAGCGCTGGCGCGCACCAGCGCCTCTCCGGGAAAGACGCAGACCATTAATTTTTACAATGTCAATCATGAGATGTATCTGGTGGATCTGCCGGGATACGGATATGCCAAAGTTTCCCAGTCTGTAAAGGAACAATGGGGAAAGATGATCGAGCGGTACCTGCATCAGTCCAAACAGCTGAAGGCAGTGTTCCTTTTAATCGATATCCGTCATAAACCGTCAGAAAATGACAGAAATATGTATGAGTGGATCCTCCATAACGGCTATGAGCCCATCATCATTGCTACAAAGCTGGATAAGCTGAAAAGAAGCCAGGTTCCCAAACAGCTGAAGATTCTTAGGGAGGGACTGGATTTAATCCCAGGGACAAAAATCATTCCTTTTTCAGCACAGACAAAGCAGGGCAGGGACGAGATCTGGGACCTTGCAGAACAACTGATCTTCGGGACAGAAGAAGCGTAGAGACAGGTTTCAGATAAGAGAAAGAGGGAAATGCAGCAATGGAACGAAGCGAACTAAAGGGAATCATCTTTGACATGGACGGGGTGCTGATCAACAGCGAACCATTTCACTACCGAGTGTGGAAAGAGACACTGAGAAGAAGAGGCATCCGTCTGGATTACGAAGTTTATAAACCCTGTATCGGCTCTACCGTCAGTTTTCTGATGAAGCTGCTTCAGGAAAATTACGGCATTGATGAAAACGACGAGGAACTGGTCCTGGAAATGAAGAGGATCAAACAGGAGATGATAGAAAAGGACGGCTATCCGCCGCTGCTCCCTCATGTGGAAGAACTGCTGGAGCGCCTCAGCCAGGCAGGCTATGATCTGGCAGTCGCTTCCTCATCCCCTCAGTCTTACATTGAAGAGGTAACAGAAAACCGCAGGATCCGGAAATATTTCAAGTACCTGGTCAGCGGAGAATCTGTAGAAAACCCAAAGCCGGCGCCGGATATCTTTCTTAAGACCGCCGATATCCTGGGAATCTCTCCGAAGGACTGTATGGTGGTGGAGGATTCTGCCAATGGCTGCCGGGCTGCCAGGGCTGCGGATATGACCTGCATGGGATACAGCAATCCGGATTCCGGAAAGCAGGATTTAAGCTCGGCTTATATTGTGGTGGAGGGCTACGATGAGATCGACGCTCCGTATATGGAGAAGGTTTACCGGCACAGCCGCCATCTGCCGGTCACGGTCTGCGAGACCAAACGGCTGCAGATCCGGGAGATGACCAGAGAGGACATTCCCAAGCTGATGGAGATCTGCGCCCAGGAAACCTCCCGGGATGCCTGCGAAGGAGTGGCGAAGCCGCTCAGCGAGGAGCTGGCGAATTTCGACTCCTACAGGACCTATATGTATGAAATGTGCGATATGGGATACTGGGTGGTGTCACAAAAGGATACCGGAAAGGTTATTGGAAGGGCAGGCATGGAGCCGAAATTCTGGAATCATAAAAAGACAGTTGTGGAAATGGGCTATATCATAGATGAAAAGTACCGGGGACAGGGCTATGCCTATGAAGCGTGCCGGGGTATCCTGGAGGAAGCTTCCAAAAGAGGCGCGGTCTATATCCACTGCAGAATCAAAAAAAGCAACGTGCCTTCCAAAAATCTGGCGCAGAAGCTGGGATTTGAGCCTATTGAATACAGGCTGGAAGGCGACGACAAAGATATGGAAGTCTGGCGGTATACCTGCTAGGAACAAGGAAGAAAAGGAAATACTATGGGAATCATAAAAGCCAGAAAACTGAAATACGACTATATAAAATATGATGAAAACGGGCAGCAGGAGGACTCCTATACTGCAGTGCGGCAGGTGGATCTGGATATTGCCCAGGGACAGTTTATTGCCATACTGGGACATAACGGCTCAGGAAAGTCCACACTGGCAAAGCATATGAACGCTTTACTGATCCCCACAGATGGGACCATCTGGATCGACGGGTCTGACACCGCAGCGGAACCGGAGCTGTGGAAGATCCGCCAGAAGGCGGGAATGGTTTTTCAGAATCCGGATAACCAGATCATCGGCACGGTGGTAGAAGAGGATGTGGGCTTTGGTCCGGAGAACATGGGAGTGCCCACGGACGCCATCTGGGAACGGGTAAACAGAAGCCTGGAGACCGTAGGCATGACCGCCTACCGCCACCGTTCCCCCAACAAACTGTCCGGCGGACAAAAACAGAGGGTGGCGATCGCCGGTGTGATGGCAATGCAGCCAAAATGCATTATCCTGGACGAACCCACAGCCATGCTGGATCCCAACGGCAGGAAGGAAGTCCTGAAAGCGGTCCATGAGCTCAATAAAAAGGAAGGGATCACGGTGATCCTCATCACCCACTATATGGAAGAGGTCATTGACGCGGACCGGGTATTTGTCATGGATCATGGGGAGGTAGTGATGGAGGGCGCGCCCAGGGAGATTTTTTCCAGGGTGGAGGAACTGAAATCTTACCGTCTGGATGTTCCCCAGGTCACACTGCTGGCGTGGGAATTAAAGCAGGCAGGGGTGGACCTTCCCGACGGAATATTGACAGCAAAGGAACTGGTGAACGCATTATGTCATTGAAATTAGAACATGTCACATACACATACAATCCGGGCTCTGTCTATGAGATGCATGCGCTGAAGGATGTATCCCTGGAAATTCCCGACGGGCAGTTCGTGGGAGTGATCGGGCATACCGGCAGCGGAAAATCCACTTTGATCCAGCATTTTAACGGGCTGATGAAGCCTACAGCCGGAACCGTTTATTTTCAGAATGAGGATATCTGGCAGGAAGGTTATTCCTTAAAAAGGCTGAGAAGTCAGGTGGGGCTGGTGTTCCAGTATCCGGAACATCAGCTTTTTGAGGCGGACGTGCTTTCGGACGTGTGCTTCGGACCCCGCAACCAGGGGCTTACAAAAGAGGAAGCAGAAGCCCGGGCGGTCCAGGCGCTGAAGCAGGCGGGGCTGAAGGAAAAGTATTATCAGAGTTCTCCCTTTGAGCTGTCCGGCGGACAGAAGCGCAGGGTCGCCATTGCAGGAGTCCTTGCCATGGATCCTCAGGTGCTGATCCTGGATGAGCCTACGGCAGGTCTGGATCCCAAGGGAAGAGATGAGATCCTGGATCAGATCGCATTCCTCCATGAGGAGCGGAAGATCACGGTGATCCTGGTATCCCACAGCATGGAAGACATTGCCCGCTATGTGGAAAGAATCCTGGTGATGAATAAAGGGGAGAAGCGGTTTGACGGCGTTCCCCGGGAAGTATTCTCCCATTACCGAGAACTGGAAACCATGGGACTTGCAGCGCCCCAGATTACATACATCATGCATGAGCTCCGGGAAAAAGGGCTTATGGCAGATACCTCTGCCATTACAGTAGAAGAGGCAAAGAAAAGCATATTAGAGGCACTGGAGAAGAGGAAACTATGATCAGAGATATCACCATTGGACAATACTATCCCGCAGATTCCATTCTGCACCGTCTGGACCCAAGGGTTAAGTTTATCGGGACTTTTCTCTTTCTGGTGTCCCTGTTTGTGGCAGATTCCTTTTGGGGCTATCTGCTTGCCACTTGTTTTTTAGCCGGGATCATCGCTCTTTCTAAGGTGCCGGTGAAGTTTATGCTTAAGGGGCTCAAGCCCCTGTTTATCCTGCTGCTGATCACAGTGCTGTTTAACCTGTTCCTGATTCCCGGCACTGTGATCTGGCAGGCAGGATTTCTGAAGATCACCCGGGAAGGCATTACCCAGGCGGTGAAGATCGGCATCCGCCTGATCTATCTGGTCATGGGCTCTTCGGTCATGACGCTGACCACCACGCCCAACCAGCTGACAGACGGTCTGGAGCGGATCTTAAAGCCGCTGAACAGGATCCATGTCCCGGTTCATGACATTTCTATGATGATGTCCATTGCCCTGCGATTTATCCCCATCCTGATGGAAGAGACGGATAAGATCATGAAGGCGCAGATGGCGAGAGGCGCGGATTTTGAAAGCGGGAATCTGCTCCAGAGGGCAAAGAATCTGATCCCGCTTCTGGTTCCGCTGTTTATCTCAGCTTTCCGCCGTGCCGATGACCTCGCTATGGCAATGGAAGCCCGGTGCTATCATGGCGGGGAGAACAGGACCCAGATGAAGCCTCTGATCTATCAGAGACGGGATTATGCGGCGTACGCGGCAACACTGGTTTATCTGGCAGCGGATATCGCCATCCGCATTGCCTTGTAAAGGAGAGCAGATGAAGAGAGTAAAGCTGACCGTGGCATACGACGGTACCAATTACTGCGGCTGGCAGGTACAGCCAAACGGCATCACGGTCCAGGAGGTGCTGAACCGGCATCTGTCAGAGCTGACCGGGGAAACGATCGAGACCATAGGAGCCAGCAGGACCGACGCGGGAGTCCATGCCCTGGGCAATGTGGCAGTCTTCGATACCAGTATGAGGATGCCGGGAGAGAAATTTTCCTATGCCCTGAATCAGCGTCTGCCGGAGGATATCCGTATCCAGAAGTCCGAGGAAGTGCCGCTGGATTTTCATCCCCGCTACCGGGACAGTGAGAAGACCTATGAATACCGGATCCTGAACCGGAGATTCCCTGTTCCTACAGAGCGGTTTTATTCTCATTTTACCTATGTGCCCCTGGATGTGGAGAAGATGCGGCAGGCAGCCGCATTTCTGGAAGGCGAGCATGACTTTCAAAGCTTCTGC
The DNA here is from genome assembly GCA_019119975.1 of Candidatus Blautia merdavium. Lineage (GTDB taxonomy): Bacteria > Bacillota > Clostridia > Lachnospirales > Lachnospiraceae > Blautia > Blautia merdavium. The sequence goes on from DWVZ01000063.1 coordinate 11,998, forward strand.
GGGGCAGGCGCTCAGGTAAAGTCTACCGTACGCACCATCCTTGACACAGAGGTAAAGAGAGAGGGAGACAGGATCACACTGCGGATCCGGGGAAACGGTTTCCTTTACAATATGGTGCGGATCATCTCGGGAACCCTGATGGAGATCGGAGCGGGAAATTATCCGCCGGAGCATATCCTGGAAATCCTTCAGGCAAAAAACCGGAAAGCTGCCGGTCCTACCGCACCTGCACGGGGACTGACCCTGGTGGGGATTGTGTATAAAGAGAAAGAAACGCTGTAAAGACAGAACGTGCTGTGAAGGCAGGCAGTTAGGAGAAAAAGAAACAGGAGACACTTTTTGGCACCGGAATACCCGGCAGCAGGTGTCTCCTGTTTTTTAAGAAGTTTTAAAACCTTCTCCCAGCACTTCATTGGATTCCATGATGATTATAAAAGCATTGGGATCGATTTCTGTGACTGCTTTGCGGATGCCGTACATCTGCTTGTTGTTGCAGGCGCACATAACCACATCCTTGGGCGCGCTGGAGTAGCTGCCCTGGGCTTTTAAAAAGGTGCAGCCTCTGCCTGTGGCGGCATCAATTTTTGCTGCCACATCCGAAGCGTGATCGGTGACAATGAGAGTCATCTTGCCGGCATCGATGCCGTACATCACCTTATCTACCATAACGGAAACCAGGAAGGTGATGATCATGCCGTAGATCAGACTGTCGATATCTCTGGAAACCATAATGGCTCCCACAAGGACGATCAGGGCATCTGTGACAAAGGTAATCTTCCCCAGAGACAGATGGGGATTCAGAGATTTGACAGAAAGCATGATAAAGTCCGCGCCTCCGGTGGAAGAATCCCGCATATAGATCAGGGCATAGCCCAGACCTGAAAGTACGCCAGTGCAGATAGCCGCCAGGATCCGGTCCCCGGTGTATACCGGAAACAAGGGAGCCACATAGTCCATGATCAGGGAGGTTATGATAATGGTGCGCACCGAACGCAGGAAGAACCTGCGCCCGAGGATCTTAAAGCAGCAGACCGCTATGGGAATGTTTAAAACCAGCGCTACCCGTCCAATAGGAAGCCCGAACAGGTGATAGAAGATCAGCGCGATTCCGTTGATGCCAGCCATGGGAAAGGATGCCATGGCTGCGAAATTGTAGGTTCCTATGGCGATCAGGATCCCGCCGAGGACATCGAAGAGAAGGTCTGCGGAAAGTTTTTTCAGATTTTGTTTTTGGAAGTATTTGGTTTTCATAAAGAAGTTTCCCCCTTTCGTAAGATAAACAAGAAAGAGCATTTACGAATCAAGAATCATAATCCGCAAACGCTCTTTTCTCTTATAGTATACACAGAAAAACGGAAAAAGGTCAAGCCTGTCTTGTAAAGAGGAGAAAAAATGTGGTATAATGTGAATGCTTAATGAGCACATATACCTGGACACTTAGTGAATGCAAGCCAAAGGCGCAGCATGAGGTTAGTGATCATGGTATACTGGACAAAGCAATGATTGAAACATGAGGAGATGAACCAATGAGTCAGCAGAAAGTAGATAAATATAAAAAAGAAAAAGCAAACCGCGCCAAACTGCAGAAGAGAGAGCGCAGGGTCCTTTTCCTGGAGAAGCTTGCCGGGGGTGTGATCTGCGTGGCAGTGGTAGCATGGATTGGGTATTCTGTTTACGGTCTTCACGTGAGAGCCCAGGAAAGTGAAGAAAAAGAAGTCGTTACCACAGAGATGGATGTGACAGCCGTGTCTGATTATCTCAATGAGCTCTCTCAGGACACAGCAGAGGAATAAAAGCCGAAGCAGATAAAAAGGGGCTGCCGTAGCACGGCAGCCCCTCGTGTTTTTTGTTTCCTGTATCGTAAAATTATAATTTGGTTACGTTAGCAGCCTGCATTCCGCGAGCGCCTTCTGTCAAATCATAAGTTACAGCCTGGCCTTCTTCTAAGGACTTGAATCCTTCACCGTTGATAGCGGAGAAATGTACGAATACGTCCTGTCCGTCTTCCCCTGTGATGAATCCATAGCCTTTCTCAGCATTGAACCATTTTACAGTACCTTTGTTCATAGTGTTACCTCCATAAAAATAAAGAAAAATTTTGGATAAAAAATTAAATGGTTTTTAGAGATAATATTGTGTATAAAAATGATAATATAATCTCTAAAAACCATTTAATATTTATATCCAATATACCTTTGACATATTCCAGTATATTCGTTTGGGCAGGAAAAGTCAAGGAAAAAGTATAATTGACGAAAGAAAATGTGTATGTTACTATTAAAGCACCATGAGTCCATGTGCACTCCTGCGGGAGGCACGTAAATATACAGGAGAAAGGACGGAAAAGATGAAGATTCTGATTAAGGGCGGACGAATACTGAACCCATCCGACAAGACAGATGAGATCGGAGATCTTTATTTAGAAGACGGTGTGATCAAGGAGCGGGGAAAAGATCTGGACCTCCAGGAAACACCGGATAAGGTCATTGATGCAGCGGGCTGCTATGTGATGCCCGGGCTGATCGACCTGCATGTGCACTTGAGAGATCCGGGGCTTACCTATAAAGAAGATGTAGTGACCGGAGCCAAAGCGGCGGCGAGAGGAGGATTCACCACCATCCTCGCCATGCCCAATACCAAACCGGTGATCGACTGCGGAGACAGAGTCAGCTATGTACACAACAAAGCAAAGTCCATGGCGCCTGTCCATGTACTGCAGATCGGAGCGATCACCAGGCAGCAGAAGGGGGAGGAGCTTGCGGACATCGAAAGCATGATCCAGGCAGGATCTCCGGCGATCAGCGAGGACGGAAAGTCCGTAATGAATATGCGCCTGTACCGTGAGGCTATGGAGATCGCAGCCAGACATAATATCCCGGTATTTGCCCACTGCGAAGACCAGAATATGGTCAGCGGAGGCTGTGTCAATGAAGACGAGAACTCCAGAAAAATGGGACTTCCCGGTATCAGCAATGCGGTGGAAGATGTGATCGCCGCAAGGGATATCATCCTTGCAAAAGAGACCGGAGCCAGGCTTCATCTGTGCCACTGTTCCACCAAAGACAGCGTGCGCATGATCCAGCTGGCAAAGGAAGAAGGCATTCCTGTCACAGGAGAAGTGTGTCCCCATCACTTTACACTGACCTCTGACGATATCCAGCCGGCGGACACCAATTATAAGATGAACCCGCCTTTGAGGACAAAGGAAGACCGGGACGCTCTGATCAAAGGACTGCAGGAGGATATCATGGATGTGATCAGTACAGACCATGCTCCCCACAGCAGAGAAGAGAAGATGCAGCCTATGACAAAAGCGCCTTTTGGCATTGTAGGGCTGGAGACTTCCGTTGCTCTGACCATCACACAGCTGGTAGATAAGGGATATCTCACACCCATGCAGATGGCAGAGAAGATGAGCTACAATCCGGCAAGGATCATTGGATCCGACCGGGGAACTCTGGATATCGGAAAGCCGGCGGATGTGACCGTGATCGATCCCCAGGCAGAGTACACCATTGACAGCATGACCTTCCTTTCCAAAGGTAAGAATACACCCTTTGACGGCTGGAAGGTAAAAGGACTGGTAAAAGCCACCATCTGCGACGGCAGGATCGCTTACCAGATATAAGACATCAAAGGACAGGATCCATAAGAGAAGCTGCTGCGCGCTGCGGCAGCCTCTTCTATGTTGCGGGATAGGCTGGACAGGCAGCAGCCTTTCCGGCACGGAGAGAGATTAGCCGGGCAGCGTATCCCGGACGGTCTGCCAAAAGGCAGACGTCCCATAAAGAAGAAAAAAGAATCGGAGGAAGAAAGATGATCAACAAACTGACTGCAAAGATTCAGAAAACACAGGCACCTATCGTAGTGGGGCTGGACCCCATGCTGAACTATATCCCCAAACACATCCAGGAAAAGGCATTCAAAGAATACGGAGAAACCCTGGAAGGCGCAGCAGAAGCCATCTGGCAGTTTAACAAAGAAATCGTGGACAAAACCTATGACCTGATCCCGGCAGTAAAGCCGCAGATCGCCATGTATGAGCAGTTCGGCATTCCCGGCATCGCTGCTTTCAAGAAAACGGTAGATTACTGTAAAGAGAAAGACCTGATCGTGATCGGCGATATCAAGAGAGGCGATATCGGCTCCACTTCCGCCGCCTATGCGGTAGGACATATCGGAAAGGTACAGGTAGGTTCTTCCTCTTATGCTGCTTTTGACGAAGATTTCGCTACCATCAATCCCTACATGGGATCTGACAGCGTGAAGCCTTTCATGGAAGTCTGCAAAGAAGAAAAGAAAGGTCTTTTTGTCCTGGTAAAAACCTCCAATCCTTCCAGCGGGGAATTTCAGGATCAGTTAGTAAACGGCAGACCGCTGTATGAGCTGGTGGGAGAGAAAGTAGCCCAGTGGGGTGAAGAATGTATGGGCGACACCTACAGCTATGTGGGCGCTGTTGTGGGCGCTACTTATCCGGAGATGGGCAAAATCCTCCGCAGGATCATGCCGAAAGCATACATCCTGGTGCCGGGCTACGGCGCCCAGGGAGGACAGGGAAAGGACCTGGTACATTTCTTCAATGAAGACGGACTGGGCGCCATCGTAAACTCCTCCAGAGGAATCATTGCGGCTTACAAACAGGAAAAATACGCAAAATTCGGAGAAGAAAACTTTGCGGACGCTTCCAGAGCAGCAGCAGAAGATATGATCGCAGATATTAACGGAGCGCTGGAGGCAGCGAAATAAGGGAGCCGATTTCGGTGCTTCCACGATCAGGAAGAAGGAGAAACCATATGGCAAAAGTAAAGATGACAAGCAGGATTTTAAGCCAGGAGTGCCTTGCGCCGGATATCTACAGCCTCTGGCTGGAGGCAGGAGAGATCGCGGCACAGGCAAAGCCGGGACAGTTCATCTCAGTATACTGCGGGGATTCCGGCAGGATCCTTCCAAGACCCATCAGTATCTGCGAGATTGACCGGGAAAAGGGCGCTCTGCGCATTGTATACAGGATTGCAGGGAAAGGCACGGCAGAGTTCGCCGGGATGGAAGCAGGGGAGACTCTGGACATCCTGGGACCGCTGGGCAACGGATTCCCTATGGAAGAAATCGAAGGGAAGAGAGTCTTTCTCATGGGCGGAGGAATCGGGATCCCGCCTATGGTACAGACTGCCAAAGAGGCAAAGGCGGCAGAGGTGACAGTGATCGCCGGATACCGAAACAGCGACGTGTTCTTGAAAGATGAGCTGGAAGCCAGTGCAAGGCTTATGATCGCCACAGAGGACGGCAGTCTGGGGACAAAGGGAAATGTGCTGGACGCGGTAAGGGAAAACGGGCTTCAGGGGGATGTGATCTTTGCCTGCGGTCCCACCCCTATGCTCCGGGCGATTAAGGAATACGCTCTGGAGCATGAGATGACCTGCTACATTTCCATGGAGGAAAAGATGGCGTGCGGCATCGGCGCCTGTCTCGCCTGTGTCTGCAAATCTAAGGAAGTGGACCATCATTCCAATGTGAAGAATAAACGGATCTGTAAAGACGGACCGGTATTTTTAAGTACGGAGGTGGAACTGTAATGAATATGAAAGTAAACATCGCAGGGGTGGAACTGAAAAACCCTGTTATGACTGCCTCCGGAACCTTTGGATCCGGCGCTGAGTACAGTGAATTTGTAGATTTAAATAAGCTGGGAGCTGTGGTGACCAAGGGCGTTGCCAATGTGCCCTGGGAGGGAAACCCCACACCCCGCATCGCGGAAGTCAGCAGCGGCATGATGAATGCCATCGGGCTGCAGAACCCCGGTATGGAGGTCTTCTGCAAAAGAGACCTTCCCATGCTGGCAAAGTATGATACCAAAGTGATCGTTAATGTGTGCGGACATGCACCGGAAGAATACCTGGCTGTGGTGGAGCGTCTGGCAGAGGAACCGGCAGATTTGCTGGAGATCAACATTTCCTGTCCCAATGTCAACGCCAATTTCCTCGCCTTTGGGCAGGATCCCAGGCATGTGGAGGAACTGACCGGGCAGATCAAGAAAATCGCCAGACAGCCGGTGATCATGAAGCTGACGCCCAATGTGACAGATATCGCAGAGATCGCCAGAGCGGCAGAGGCAGGAGGCGCTGATGCCGTATCTCTGATCAACACCCTGACGGGAATGAAGATTGACGTCAATCGAAGGACCTTTGCCCTGGCAAATAAGACCGGAGGTGTGTCCGGTCCCTGTGTAAAACCCATAGCTGTGCGTATGGTCTACCAGGTCGCTCAGGCAGTGAAGATCCCCGTGATCGGCATGGGCGGGATCCAGAACGCGGAGGATGCCCTGGAGTTTATCCTGGCAGGAGCTGCCGCAGTGTCTGTGGGAACTGCCAACTTTATGAATCCTTATGCTACGCTGGAAGTGATCGAAGGCATAGAAGAATATATGAAAAAACAGAATGTACAGGATATTCGGGAACTGATCGGCGCTGTGCGGTGA
>DWVZ01000064.1 GCA_019119975.1 Candidatus Blautia merdavium
GGCAAGGGATCTAAAGTATCTGTGTGAGAACGGGTATGAATTGAAAAAAGTACGGCCGGCGGATATGTTTCCGATGACGGTGCACGTAGAGACGGTAGTACTTTTGTCCAAACTTAATACAAAGCAACATATCGAAGTAGAGCTGAATCTGGACGAGCTGGATTTGACAGCGGCGGAGAGCAAGGCTACCTATGATGAGATTAAGGCATATGTGCTGGAGAAGTATGGTTTGAAGGTGTCCAGCCTGTATATCTCCCAGGTCAAGCGGAAGTGCGGGTTGGATGTGGGACAGAACTATAACCTGTCAAAGAAGGAAGATGCTAAAGTGCCGCAGTGTCCGCCGGAAAAGGAAGCGGCGATTATGGATGCACTAAAGCATTTTCACATGGTATAATAGTGGGCAAATGTAGAAGCAAATGCCGTGCACCAGTTTTCGAACCGGTGCGCGGCATTTTGGTAATAAGATCAAAATGGCAACTCTTGATAATGTTTATCTTTGATTGCTTGGAGCGCCTCTTGTATTCCTTTTGGACAGTTAAAAAGCAAGTTTCGTATTGATGGATACAGAGAATATTCCCGTGGATTCCCATAACTTGTCCAACTGCTTTCATGAACGAGGTTATTTTGAATTAAAAACTGTAGAGAAGTCCCATAGTTGCTTGAAAGAGTAGAGTCAAGTGAATGCTTGATCTCCCATTGCTGAATATTTCTAATCTGTCCTTCCGCCATCCAACGATCGCCAAAAGACTCGATTCTTTCATCAACAATGTAGCAAATAAATAAAAGCGTTACTGAGTCCAATGTATTGGCGTTCCATAGTTTCATAAACATATCAGAGGCTAATTTTCTATGCTTATCTACATACTCCTTCAATCCAGTGAGCAGAGACTGTGCGTTTGCGGAGTATTTTCGAAATAAATCAATCCCCAATTCCAGCGTATCATCAACCACGGAACCGCCACCAACGGAGGATAGCAAATCAAAGGCATTGTCGATATTAACTTCGAAAATCTCGTCAGTATATAGCCAAGTTCTAACCATATCTTTAGAAACCTTACGAACGTTATTTCGGATTATGTAATACAGCACAATCCGTTCATCATCAGTTGTAATTTCCAAACGATCAGAAGATAACATAACGGAAGGTTCAAATGTTTGCGATTCCCTTGTCTTTAGAAAATCGGCATATCTCCCTTTGAGTTTAGCGCTTTCATGTGTAATAATTCCGACTTTTGTACGTGGCGCAGAAACCGCTTCGCTTACAACATCGTAAATGTAAGGAATGTCCGTATCGGAATCCAATCTGCGCAATTTATACTCATTACTTAAGAAACCATACATATTGCTCGAATTGATTTCTGGCAACGCAATTGGAATTACCGGCACATCATCCTGATACCACAGAATACCTGCTTCATTCAAGCAGTAGGCACTTTGGTAGTAGTCAGTTGAAAGAATAGCAATGTTGACTACACTTTTTTTCAAGGCAGTTTTTACTTCTCCAGAAATCTTTTCATTTATGTCATTGCCAGGTAATGAGGAACAAAACACAGTTTCGCGCGGTATTCCTGTACCTGAGAAAAAATCAAGTAGCATATCAGCAATTGCTTTATCCGTTGAACGATGACTTATGAAAATAATCGGGCTCACCTTCTTTTTTTGCGAAAAATGTGCTGTTTTCTGAGCTTCGTATTCAGCAAGCTGTTCCCTATAAGTCCTGGCAGAATTAGTTAGCGTAAGGTAATAGGGTACATTATCTGCCCACTGCACATTGATATATCCTCTTTCGCGCAGTTCTCTAAGCATACCGCGCAATTCATCATCGTCTCGCTGAGATGCCTGTTCAAAACGAACACCTAGCATTTGGACTGGATTGTCGGCTTGAATAAGTTCTAGCAGAAGTTTTTCGGAATTTTCTGGAAGTTTTATAAAATCCATAGTTTGTCCTCACCGCGGTCTGAATGTGTTACAATCCCTTCACAATCTCCATAAACCGCTCCATAGAATACGCTCCTGGATAGTCCGGCTGCTTGGTCTCAAACACCATGTAATACTTATACTGTTTTCCGGCCAGCTTCGCCCACTGGTCGCCGATTTTAGCTTTTTCCTTGGATTCATCGTTGTCTAGGTGGTCGCCCTTTGTCTCCACCATCAGGATCTTCCCACTGTGGAGCATCACGATGATGTCCGGGTAAGCATGAACGGGACCGTTAATCTGGAAGCCCAGTCTGGAGATATTTCGGTGCCACCACTTTACATTGCCCAGCTCCGACAGTGCCCACACTACCTTGAACTCGTACTCGTTCATATCTTCTTCTGCAGTATAGAGCGATTTCGGCACCATCGAGGTAAATGCCGTTGGGGAGATCACCGCAGGTAGTGCATAGTTAGGCAGGCAGGATATCTTGTCCTGTTCCAGCCAGGTATCAAACACGTTGGAGCGGTGTTGGGCAATCAAATCCTTTACCTTCCCCTGTATCTTCACGACATAGGGGTAAGGTGACTGCTCCAACTCGGAGAGCTGATCTTCGCTCATGGTGCCGATCACCCGGTCAATGTACTCATCCAGTTCCCGGTCATTGACGCAGTTCATCTTGGACAGCTTTTGCTTGATAATACCCTTACACAGCGAGAGCCGTTTTTCCGAGGGCTGGGTGTTAAACCATTCCCGGAAGAAGGCGCTGTCTCCACCAGACAGCCTCCATGCCTTTGCGGTGCTGTCTTTGTTGTCGTCTACGTCCACCCGAGCCATCTCTGCGTTGACTGTGGTGAAATCCACGCGGGCGTCCTTGTGCCTCAGCGAGAACCCGCCCTCCAAATGCTCCAGTTGCAGGGGTTCATAGGCTTCCGAAAACAGGCTGGGGCCGGTCTCCAGCATAAACTGGGGGAAGCGCAAGGCAGCAGCTTCGTCTGCAAATTCCTCGTTTATGCGGAACTGATTCATCTTGTCACGCACCTCTAAAGGAGTCTGGCTCAAAGCGGTATTGTCGGCCTGGTTGATCTCATCTTCATAGGTTTTGTTCTGTTGCAGGGCCTGTGACAGCATGGGATCTGACTGCATGGTTCCATCCTGCACGGATTGCTCCGCCTCTAGCGTAGCCGCTTCAAAGCGCGCCTTCAAATCTGTACCGTCTACCTCTGGGAGTTCCGGTTCATCAACAGAAAGCTGCGTCAGGGAAAGTTGCTCCGATTCCGGGGCAGAGACAGCCGCTGGGGCCTCCACATCCTGCGCCCGGTAATCACGGCTGCTGAAACCGGCGCTGTTCAGCCCGGCCACCACCTTTTCCAGCGTCTGGTGAAAATCGGCGGAGGAGGTAATGACATAGGAGAGGTTCAGCACTTCACTACGATTTTTCTGCGTGTAGGGCAGGCGAAGTACACGCCCCAAAATCTGCTCTACATCCACCGCAGAAGTGCGGTTTGCCACCGTGGCCAGCACATAGGCAAAGGGACAGTCCCAGCCTTCTTTCAGCGCGTTGACAGTGATGATGTACCGAATGGGACAGTCTGGGGACAGCAAATCCACGCTTTTCAGCTCGTCCCTATCGCCTGTTTTGATAGCGATTTCACGCTCGGGAATCCCGCCGTCCACCAGTGTTTTCTTGATTTTCTCATATGTGGTACTGTCTGCATTGTTGCGGGGCTGCGCCTGGAACAAGACGATAGGGCGGATATAGCGTCCGCTGGTTTCCTGTTCGCGTTTGGCCTGAGCCTCCAGCTTGGCACGGATGGCGATGGCATCCCCATATACATCCACCTGGGACCGGCGGTTATAGACGATGACCGGCAGCTTGACCATGTTGGCCTTTTTCAGCCGTGCAGCGTCCACAAAGGCGATGATGTTGCTTTTCTTTTTGGGCGTGGCGGTCAGGTCAAACACAAAGCTGGGGTTGAAATTTTTCAGCATTTCCACGCTCAAATCCGAGGTGGCATGATGGCTTTCGTCCACGATGACCACCGGATTCAGATAGCGGATCACCTGGATCAGCGCCGTCTCATCGGTGTCGGCCAGCAAAACCGATGGGTCGTCCATCCACTTAGAAAAGTCAGCCAGGTAACCGTTTTCCTGGTAAGCTTTGCGCCCTTCCTTTTTGCTGGTGCGGAAGGAATCATAGCTGAAGACAAACAGGGAGAGCTGTTCTGTGACGACAGAAGGGGTGAAATTCTGCCCCATGAGCGCCTGCTCTTTGGAGTACACCTGTACCCGCCCGCCAAAATCCACATCCAGCCGCTGCCGGTAGGGATGGTCCGGGTTTTCAAGCGCCTTGCGGGTCTGGGTCAGAATGGCTTCGGAGGGCACCAGCCACACCACAGCCTTGGCCCGGCGCTGAGGCATGGCATCAAAAATCGTGCGCAAAGAACTGGCGGCGATGTAGGTCTTGCCGCCGCCGGTAGGCACCTTGGCGCACACATGAGGCACGCCGGGGAGAACATCCACATAGTTGGGCATACCGCCAAAACCCGCCAGAACATTCTTTTCGTTCCAGAGGGCTTGATACGCCTTTGCCGGGCTTTGCAGCTCCACCACCAGCTCCAGATAGCGCGCAAGATCGGCAATGACTTCTTTCTGATACGATTTCAGTTCCATTTCTTCA
>DWVZ01000065.1 GCA_019119975.1 Candidatus Blautia merdavium
TGGCAAGGTCCGCAGACAGATCAGCGAAACGGCAAAGAGAATCCCTGTCTAAAAGCATAAGCCTGTATTTCAGCAGCAAAGAGAAATCGTCTTCGCGAAGAGGAAGGCTTTTTGCCAGCAGCTCTTCCATATAGGAAAAGACAGCTTCCGGCTGGGTATGACGGATCTGCCGGGCAAGGTCTTCGGGCAGGGCAGGCTCCGGTCTGTCCCCGGAAAAAAGGACCTTTCGCAGAGCAGTAGCGCTGGACAGGCTGTGATCGAGGCTTGTTTCATGATAGCCGTTTCCTTCTCTTTTTACCGTGAAGGGACGGATCCGGCTTTCATAGGAGGAAAGCGCTTTGCAGTATTCGATCCCCAGGATATTATTAGGGGAATCCAGCAGCGTAGAGCAGGAGTCCGCTTCCAGGCAGGACAGCAGCGCTTCTTTCCTGGCGGCAGGATAGGTCCTGCCTTTTTTTAACTGTTCTTTCAGAGTTTGCCGGTAAAGCTCCGGTTCTTTTAAGAGGAGCTGTGCTGCTTCCATACAGGATCCCACATCCCCTGCCTCACTGCCGAAAGAGAGGATATCTGCCGCATGCAGGCTGTCCAGGATGCCCACAGCCCCCCGGGCAAAATACTCCGCGCTGGCGCAGGCATAGGAGACGGGAAGCTCTAGGACCACGTCCGCGCCTCCTAAAAGCGCCATGCGGGTTCTGCTGTATTTGTCAAAGACGGCAGGAGCGCCTCGCTGGACGAAATCTCCGCTTAGGATCACCAGGATAAAATCTGCCCCGGTTTCTTCTCTTGTCTTTTCAATTTGATAGGCGTGTCCTTTGTGGAAAGGGTTGTATTCTGCGATAATGGCAGCGGTTGTGGGCATGAGTATCCTCCTTTTGCGATGGTTCCGCTTTTGGCATTTGGCAGAAAACGGGATAAGGTGACAGCGGATGGAACTTTGCATTGCCCCATTGTCATTGCCGTTTCGCCGCGTTTTCTTTCGGTATCAGTATACAGGAACTGCGGCTTTTCTGGCAACCCTGAAATTTCTCACTCCGGGCTGCTTCCTTGTTTGGAAAAGAATACAATTTTTACCGGAAAAATAGAAGCCTGCCCTTGTCTGCCTGTTTAAAAGGTTGTATAATAATACCAAACGTGGTCTGAAAATACCACGAATACAGAGCAATCTGTATAGAGAGATTATCTAATGATAGCGGAGGAAGAAATTATGAACGTATTAGTCGTAAACTGCGGAAGTTCATCACTGAAATTCCAGTTGATCAACTCTGAAACAGAAGCGGTAGCTGCAAAAGGATTATGTGAGCGTATCGGAATTGACGGAAGACTGGTATACCAGCCTGCCGGCGGAGAAAAAGAAGTGACAGAGGCTGCCATGCCTACTCATACAGAAGCCATCAAAATGGTGCTGGACGCACTGGTAAATCCTAAGACAGGCGTATTAAAGAGCCTTGACGAAGTAGAAGCCATCGGACACCGTGTCCTGCACGGCGGAGCAAAGATTTCCGATTCCTGCATCATCAACGATGAAGTTATTTCTGTCATCGAAGAGTGCTGTGACCTGGGACCTCTGCACAATCCTGCAAACTTAATGGGTATCCGCGCATGTATGGAACTGATGCCGGGCAAACCAAACGTAGCTGTATTTGATACCGCTTTCCATCAGACTATGCCGGAAAAAGCGTATATGTATGCTATCCCATACAAATACTATGACCAGTACAAGGTTCGTAAATACGGCTTCCACGGAACATCCCACAGATTTGTTTCCAAAGAAACCATCAAATTCCTGGGTCTGGATCCGGAAAACTCTAAGGTTATCGTTGCACACCTTGGAAACGGTTCTTCCATCAGCGCAGTTGTAAACGGCAAGTGTGTAGATACCTCCATGGGTCTGACACCTCTGGAAGGTCTGGTAATGGGTACACGTTCCGGTGATTTGGATCCGGCTGTCCTGGAGTTCATCTGCAAGAAAGAAAACATGGATGTATCCGAAATGGTAAGGATCCTGAACAAAGAGTCCGGACTTCTGGGTCTCTCCAAAGGACTTTCCAGCGATTTCCGTGACTTAAACGAAGCAAGTGAAAACGGCAACCCGGACGCAAAACGCGCCATCGACTGCCTGTGCTACCGCATCGTGAAATACATCGGTTCTTATGTGGCAGCTATGAACGGTGTAGACGCCATTGCCTTCACCGGCGGTATCGGTGAAAACGCGATTCCGGTGCGCAAGGCTGTAGTAGAAAACTTAAGCTACCTGGGAATCACTCTGGATGAGGAAGCAAACCAGACAAGAGGAGAGAACAAGATCATCTCCACACCGGACTCCAAAGTGACTGTAGCCATCGTTCCCACAAACGAAGAGCTGGCAATCTGCCAGGAAACAGCAGAACTGGTAAAAAATCAGAAATAATGGTTGACAAACTGTAAATCACTATGTATAATTTACAAGGTGTGATTAGGAGACTATTATGCTAATTGATTTATCGGAAATTTTATCCCTGGAAGGAAAGACACAGGTTATAGAAGTGCCTGTTTCCATGGATTCTTTTGAGTCGAAGCTGGGAAGTTTCCCGGTGTTGGAGAAAGACATGCTTTCTCTGACCATAACCAACACAGGAAAAAAAGTCCTGAAGATCGAGGCGAAAGGTCGTCTGACCATAGCCATTCCCTGTGATAAATGCCTGAGAGAGGTTCCCACTGAATTTGGCATTGATCATGAGGAAGAGCTGGATATGAAGGCTTCAAAGGAAGACAGGATAAAAGACTTAGATGAAATTAATTATGTCACAGGTTGCAGCCTGGACGTAGAGCAGTTAGTGCATAATGAGATTTTAATCCATTGGCCTTTAAGGGTTCTATGTAAAGAGGACTGCCGGGGAATCTGTCCCGTATGCGGGAAAGATTTAAACGAGGGTTCTTGCGATTGCGACAAGACAAGTCCTGACCCCAGAATGGCGGTAATCAGTGATATATTTAGCAAGTTTAAGGAGGTGTAACCTATGTCCATCTGCCCAAAGAATAAATCTTCTAAAGCAAGAAGAGATAAAAGAAGAGCAAACTGGAAAATGTCTGCTCCCAACTTAGTAAAATGCAGCAAGTGCGGCGCTTTAATGATGCCTCACAGAGTATGCAAAGCTTGTGGCTCTTACAATAAAAAAGAAGTCATCAGCATGGAAGAAGCATAAAAAGCAAAAACATCCGGTCCTGCGGGTTTTTCCCGCAGGGCTTTTTTCATACATAATAAGGAGTATTGCAAAAAATGCTCCTTTTTGATAAGTACTATCCCATCCGAATCCTTATCAAAAAGAAGCTATTTTCTTTCAAAACTGCTGACTATTCTGCAGTTTCCATGTAGCGGTTTAAATATGCAAGAATTTTCTCGTAATATTCAATTCCCTGTTCATTATCGTTTTGCAGTCCATGTCCGGAATGAGGAAATACGATATATTCATGAGGAACCTTATGGGCAGTTAAAGCCGCATCTAAACGAATGGATCCCTCATAAGGCTGAAATTTATCGTATGCGCCATATGCCATAACCGTAGGGACTGTATTTTCATCAACCCAAAGAAGCGGGGAAATATCTTTCATGATCTCATCGTAATCATCTGTCCCGAACATTTGGGCAGTAATTGTCTTGCCGGACATGACACTGAATAGCTGTGCCGCGGCTTCGGGATTTTGGTCAAAGCCATAGCTTTTCCAATCTTCGGGATAAAAACTGGAAGGACCAACACCTTCAAATACCATTTTTACCGGAACCGGAGCCTCTGAAGCGTCCCGATACGCATACAAAAGTGCAAGACAACCGCCAGCAGAGCCGCCCGCCATTGCCATACGGTCGATATGGTATCCATAGTTTTCTGCTTCTTCAATTACAAACGGAATACTCTGCTTGATCTCCATGGATTGTGTATAGACGTTTGTATTGGGATTTTCTTCGGAAAATAAAGTATAGTTTATACCTGCCGCAACGTATCCCTTAGAGCATAGCCACTGCAGCATACGGGCATCCTCACTCTTATCTCCCGTGGTAAAACCTCCTGCATGAAGATAGACGACAAGTCCGTAGGATTCTTTTCCCTGATCTGCCGGAAGATAGAGGTCAAATTTGTTGGCAGATCCGTTCCCGTAAGACAAGTCTGTATATACGGTCCCGATATCCTCACTCCAAGTTACGGAATATTTCTTCATGCGCGGATCTTGCCATGCCAGTTTAAAGATGGCGGAACCAATAAACGATGCAAGAAAAACACCAATACACAAAAGTATAAACAAACCTGTTTTCCTTCCTTTCTTTGCTTTGCTCATAGAAAATTGCCTCCAAACAATGTGCCGCCCAGCATCAGATTTAGAACGGCTCTTACTGCCAGACGTCCAAGGATGATCCCTGCTAAGATCATTACAGCTAAAAGGATCATACGCTTTGGTGTGAAAAAGTTACTCATTTTCTTTCCTCCATTTTTATTCCTTGACAATGCAGCTTTTAATGCTGTAACATTTGTGACGGTACAAATGTATCATTGTCTTTCCGGTAAGTCAATGAAGGTGAGCGAAATGGAACAAAGAGGAGGAAAATGTACCATCATGAATAATTCAGAAAAAAACTCATATGTCATGCAGCAGATCGTACAAGCAACCGTTGAACTCTTAAAGCAGCAGGAGTTATCCGATATTTCAATCCGGCAGATTACAGAAAAGGCAGAGGTGAGCAGAAATTCTTTTTACCGGAATTACAAAGACAAAGAGGATATCCTTTTTTCCTATGTGCGGAATCTGCTTACTGCGTGGAGGGAAGAGTACGATAAAAGCAATCAGGATTCTAATGCAGCGCTTTATGGAAGCCTTTTTGCTCATTTTAAAAAATATAGTGACTTTTACATCCTTTTGAAAAAAAGAGGGCTTTTTCATCTTTTGCTAAAAGCATTGCTGCAGGAAGCAGGAGCGAAACCAGATCATGATAATATGGCAGCCTATGTTATATCCTTTGTTGCTTATGGTACTTTTGGCTGGATTGATGAATGGATCGGCAGAGGGATGCAGGAATCTGCTGAAACAATGGCAGAGCTTTTATCCTCTTACGGAATGAAGTGATACGACCAGAACTAGCCAGAACGATGTTTCTTTCACAAAAAGTAATATTTTTGTAATAAAATGCAGGAAAAACTTGCGAATCATGAAAAAATAAGTTAATATATTCAGTAAGCAGAAAAATACGAGGGAATACATTGGAACTTGGATTTTCATAAAGGAGGAGAAGCAGTGAAATATAAATGGTTAAAAAAAGGGTTTGTTTTAGCAGCAGCTATGTGTCTGGCTTTTTCCGCGGCAGGCTGTGCAAAGGGAAAAGAAATGGTGGATACCGTACTGGAGAAGACCAATCTGAAAGACGATGAGACTGCAGAAAAAGAAACAGAAAAAGAGGAAACGGTACCGGAGGTCGATGTGGAAAAGCCGGAATTTACCACCAATCTCAGCGGCTCCGTAACTTATAAAAAAGGAGAAAAGGCAGAGCCGCTCAAGGTCGAAGCAACGACCACGGACAGCGGCAAGATTACCTATCAGTGGTACAGCAGCCAGACCAACACCAATGGAGGCGGCACGATGATCGAAGGTGCCACGCAGAGTACTTACACACCGCCGACCAACCAGGCAGGCACCATGTATTACTATGCAGTGGCTACCAGCACGATAGAGAAGTCCACCAATGGCGTTACCAGCGAAACAGCAGAGGTAGTCGTATCTGAGGAGGAAGCAGAGTCTGAGGATACTAAGGAAGCTGCAGGCGCAGAAGACGCAAAAACAGAGGAAACAAAAACGGAGGAAACAAAAACTGACGACGGCGCCGCAGACGATGAGAAAACAGAGGACAGCGGTGAGAAAACCCAGGATACAGAAAAGGAAACGACAGACAGCAAGGATGCAAAGACAGATGAAGACAAAGCAGCCCAGTAAAGAAAAAGCGAAAAAAGAATAGCAGAATTGGATTTCAGGGATTCTCTTCGGAGAATCCTTGCATTTTTTGCGGATTTCCAGTACAATCAGTGATAGATATAACAGGAGGCAGAAAATGGAGAATATGATTAAAGTAGCAGTGGACGCCATGGGCGGAGATTACGCGCCGAAGGAAGCGGTCAAAGGCTCGGTGGCTGCTGTCTCAGAAAAAGAAAATGTACAGGTTCTTTTAGTGGGGAAACAGGAGGTCCTGGAGCAGGAGCTTTCCCAGTGTTCCTATCCGAAAGAGCGAATTCAGATCGTTCCCGCCAGTGAAGTCATCGAGACCGGAGAACCGCCGGTAGCGGCAATCCGATCCAAAAAGGATTCTTCCATAGTTGTGGGAATGAAGATGGTGAGAAAGGGAGAAGCAGACGCTTTTGTATCCGCCGGAAGCTCCGGAGCGATCCTGGTAGGAGGAACTACCATTGTAGGAAGGATCAAAGGTGTGGAGAGAGCGCCCCTGGCGCCGCTGATCCCCACCAAGGAGGGTGTATCTCTTCTCATTGACTGCGGAGCCAATGTAGATGCCAGAGCTTCCCACCTGATCCAGTTTGCCCGCATGGGTTCCATCTACATGGAGCATGTCATGGGAGTGAAAAAACCAAGAGTAGGCATCGTAAACATCGGTGTGGAGGAAGAGAAAGGAAATGCCCTGGTAAAGGAAGCATATCCCCTTCTCAAGGAATGTAAAGACTTGAACTTTATCGGCAGCATTGAAGCCAGAGAGATCCCCTCAGGGGCAGCAGACGTGATCGTCACAGAAGCCTTTGTGGGAAATGTGATCTTAAAGCTGTATGAAGGACTGGGAAATACCCTGCTCTCTAAGATCAAGGGCAGCATGATGTCCTCCTTCAGGAGCAAGATCGGAGCGCTTTTGGTGAAGCCGGCGCTGAAGAAGACACTGAAGGGCTTTGATGCCAGCCAGTACGGCGGAGCTCCTTTGCTGGGATTAAAAGGGCTGGTGGTAAAATGCCATGGCAATTCCAAGGAAACAGAATTTAAGAATTCGATCATCCAGTGCATTTCCTTTAAGGAACAGCGGATCAGCGAGCGCATCGGTGAGAATCTTACCGTGGCAGAAGAAAAATAGGAGCAGTAAGGAGGGGATTCCATGGAATTGGAAAAATTACAGAAGATAATCGCAGAGGTTTTGAATGTGGATACGGAAGAGGTAACGCCGGAAACCACATTTGTGGATGACTTGGGAGCAGATTCTCTGGATGTTTTCCAAATTATGATGGGAATTGAAGAAGAGTTTGATATTGAGGTTCCTGCAGATGAGGTAGAACAGCTGGAATCTGTGGGAGATGCAGTTGAATTGATTAAACGGTTGGTTGGCTAGTGAAACAAAAAATGTCTTCAAAACAGCCAGTGCGGTGGTTTTGAAGACATTTTTCATGCAGGAGAAAGGGAGAATATGAAGAATACAAAGAAGTTTTTGGAACTGGAGAAAAAAATCGGCTATAAATTTGAAAATTTTGATTTGCTTGTCCATGCTATGACCCATAGTTCTTATGCAAATGAACATCATATTGCCTATGAGGGGAACAACGAGCGGCTGGAATTTTTGGGAGATGCAGTCCTGGAGCTGATTTCCAGCGAATTTTTATTTCACCGCCACAGGAATCTGCCGGAAGGAGAACTGACGAAAAAGCGTGCCAGCATGGTCTGTGAGCCCACCCTGGCTTTATGCGCCAGAGACATTCCTCTGGGAAATTACCTGCTTCTGGGAAAAGGGGAGGAGAGCACCGGCGGAAGGAACCGGGATTCCATTGTGTCAGATGCCATGGAGGCGCTGATCGGAGCCATTTATCTGGACGGTGGTTTTGCTAATGCAAAAGAGTTTATTCACAGGTTTATTTTAAATGATATTCAGAATAAGCAGCTCTTTTATGATAGCAAGACTACACTCCAGGAGATCGTCCAGGGAAGATATGAGGAAGATGTGCACTATGTGCTGGTGCGGGAGGAAGGACCTGACCACAACAAATCCTTTTACGTAGAGGCGGTCCTGGGAAAAGAAGTCCTGGGAGAAGGCTGCGGACACACCAAGAAGTCAGCGGAACAGCAGGCAGCCTACTGTGCTCTGAAAAAGCTGAAGAATGAAAAAGGTGACTTATGTATCTAAAAAGTATTGACGTGCAGGGATTTAAATCCTTTGCAAATAAAATCACATTTGAATTCCACAACGGGATCACTGCCATCGTAGGACCCAACGGCAGCGGAAAGAGCAATGTAGGCGATGCCGTGCGCTGGGTACTGGGAGAGCAGAGTGCCAAGCAGCTGCGGGGCGGCAATATGCAGGATGTTATTTTCTCAGGTACAGAGACCAGGAAGCCTCTGGGCTTCGCCTATGTTGCCATTACCCTGGACAACAGCGACCACAAGCTGCCCATTGACTATAAGGAGGTTACGGTCGCCAGGCGTCTGTACCGTTCCGGGGAAAGCGAATATCTGCTGAACGGCACCTCCTGCCGGTTAAAGGACGTCCAGGAGCTGTTCTATGATACCGGTATCGGCAAGGAAGGCTATTCTATCATCGGGCAGGGACAGATCGACAAAATCTTAAGCGGGAAGCCGGAGGAGCGCAGAGAGCTTTTCGATGAAGCAGCAGGGATCGTGAAATTCAAGCGGAGAAAGAATACCGCGGTGAAAAAGCTGGAGGAGGAGCAGCAGAACCTGACCAGGGTAAAGGATATCCTGGCAGAGCTTGCCAGACAGCTGGCGCCTCTGGAAAGGCAGTCAGAGACCGCAAAGATTTATTTAAAGAAAAAAGAGCGGTTAAAAGACCTGGATATCCAGATGTTCCTGACGGAAATGAACCGGATCCGCACCCAGTTAAAAGAGGTGGAGGAAAAATACAGGATCGCCCAGGAAGACCTGGAGGAAACTGCCAGAAATTTTGACACTACCAGGACCGAGTATGAACGGCTGGAAACCCAGCTGGAAGAGCTGGAAGGCAAAATCCAGAAAGCCAGGGAAGAAGCCACCGCAAAGGCACTGCAGAAGCAGAATCTGGAGGGACAGATCAATATTTTAAAGGAGCAGATCCATTCTGCCCGTCAAAATGAGGCGCACTACCAGGAACGCTTCCAGGCAGTGGAGGCAGACCTGCAGAAGCGGGAAGAAGAAGAGCAGAGCTATCAGAAAGAAAAACAGGAACTGGATGAACGCCTTTTACAGTACCGGAAAAGCCAGGAAGAGGCGCAAAATGCCTTTAAAGATATTGCCATGGAGATCCACAGGCTGGAAGAAGCGGTGGAAAACGGCAAGAATGAGATCATTGAGATCCTGAACCTGCGGGCTTCCACAAAAGGAAAGCTGCAGCGCTATGACACCATGATGGAACAGATTTCCATCAGGAAGGTGGAGCTGAACCAGAAATATCTCAGGCTGAAAAGTGACGCGGCTGAGCTGGAAAGCTCAGGCAAACAATACGAAGCAGAGAAGGAAGAAATCGCCCGGACCATCGAAAAGCTGGTGCGGGAGGGAAACCGCTGTGAGGATCAGATTAAGAAGTACCAGGCAGAGATTTCCAGAGGAAACCAGCAGCTGGAGGTTGGGCAGACTGCCTACCACAGAGAGGCATCCAGGCTGGAATCCCTGAAGAATATCACAGAACGCTATGACGGATACGGCAACAGCATCCGCAGGGTTATGGAGCAGAAGAAACGGGTGCCCGGCATCCGGGGCGTGGTGGCAGATCTGATCAAGGTAGAAAAGACTTATGAGACTGCCATTGAGACTGCCCTTGGAGGAAGCATCCAGAATATTGTTACCGACGATGAAGCTACGGCAAAGACCATGATCGAGTTCCTGAAGAAGAACCGCTACGGGCGCGCCACCTTCCTTCCTCTGACCAGCATGAAAAATAAGAAAGCCTTCACCAACGCGGCTGCTTTAAAAGAACCCGGCGTCATCGGCATCGCCAGCCAGCTGGTGCAGGTGCAGGCAGAGTATGAGGGACTGGCCAGTTATCTTCTGGGAAGAACGCTGGTGGTGGACCACATCGACCATGGGATTGCCATTGCCAGGAAATACCAGTATTCCCTCCGCATGGTTACCATTGAAGGGGAGTCTTTAAACCCCGGCGGTTCCCTGACCGGAGGTGCCTTTAAAAATAACAGCAACCTTCTGGGAAGGCGAAGAGAGATCGAGGAGCTGGAGGATACAGTAGAAGCACTGAAGCAGGACCTGGAAAAGATGCAGAAAACGGTGGAGGAATACCGGGCAAAACGAAATCAATACCGGGATCAGGCTGCACAGGTGCAGGAGCAGCTGCAGGAGCAGTATTTAAGAGAAAATACCGTCCAGATGAACTTAAACTCCATGTCCGGAAAACAGGCACAGATCAAGGCAGACTATGAAAGCCTGAAGAAGGAAAAAGAAGAGCTGGAGCGTCAAAGCGGAGAGATCCAGGAAAACAGCAGCTCCATCCAGCTGGAGCTGGAGACCAGCGCCAGCCAGGAGAAGCAGCTGGAAGAACAGATCACAAAGGATCAGGAAATCCTGGAGGAGAAGAAAAGGCAGGAGATACAGGTGTCTGCCCAGCTGGAGAAATGCCAGCTGGAGGCAGCCAATCTTGCGTCCAGACAGGGATTCATCCAGGAGAACATCAGCCGTGTCCGCCAGGAAAAGGACAGCCTGCAGACGCAGAAAAAATCCCTTTTGGAAAACGAAAAAGAGGGAAAAGAGGGAATCCTGGAAAAGGAACAGGAGATTGAAAAAATCCGGGGAACCATCCAGGCAGCCCAGGAAGAGGAAAAAGAAGACCAGAAACAGATGCAGGCAGCGCTGGAACAAAAAGAAAAGATGACCCAGAGCCACAAAGCCTTTTTTGAAAAGCGGGACGAGCTTTCCGGCAGGATGAACCTGCTGGATAAGGAGACCTACCGGCTGACCACCCAGAAGGAAAAGCTGGAGGAGGATCAGGAAAAACAGGTAAACTACATGTGGGAAGAATATGAGCTTACCTACAGCCAGGCTCTGGTCCAGATGCAGGAAGAGCCCATGGAGCGCTCAGAGATCAAGAAAGGCATCAGCGAAGTCCGGGAGGAGATCCGCAGACTGGGAAATGTCAATGTAAACGCCATTGAAGAATACAAGGAGCTTTCCCAGCGCCATGACTTCATGAAGACCCAGCATGACGATTTGGTCAGCGCCCAGGAGACCCTTCTGGGGATCATCGAGGAGCTGGACACCGGAATGCGCCGTCAGTTTGAGGAAAAATTCGCCCAGATCCGAAATGAATTTGACAAAGCATTTAAGGAGCTTTTCGGAGGGGGTAAGGGAACCCTGGAATTAGACGAAGAGGAAGACATTTTAGAGGCAGGGATCCGGATCATTTCCCAGCCTCCGGGCAAGAAGCTGCAGAATATGATGCAGCTGTCCGGCGGTGAGAAAGCCCTGACCGCCATTGCCCTTTTGTTTGCCATCCAGAATCTGAAACCATCGCCCTTTTGTCTGCTGGATGAGATCGAGGCGGCGCTGGATGATTCCAACGTAACCAGATATGCCCAGTATCTTCATAAGTTGACAAAAAATACACAGTTTATTATTATAACACATAGACGGGGTACCATGAACGCGGCAGACCGGCTCTACGGCATCACCATGCAGGAGAAGGGTGTCTCCACTCTGGTATCGGTAAACCTGATAGAAAACCAACTGGATAAGTAGGAGGAATTATGGCAGAAGAGAAAAAAGGTTTTTTTAAACGGCTGGTAGCCGGTCTTTCTAAGACAAGAGAAAATATCGTGGCAGGGATTGACTCCATTTTCAGCGGTTATTCCAGCATTGACGATGATTTTTACGAAGAGATAGAAGAAATCCTGGTCATGGGGGATATCGGCATCAATACCACCACCTCCATCATCGAACATTTAAAGGAGCAGGTGGCAGAAAAGAAGATCAAGGATCCCCAGGAATGCAAACAGCTCCTTATGGACAGCATTAAGGCGCAGATGGCAGTAGGAGAGACCGCCTATGAGTTTGAGAACAGAAAGTCTGTGGTCCTGGTCATCGGCGTCAACGGCGTGGGAAAGACCACTTCCGTAGGAAAGCTTGCCGGAAAATTAAAAGACCAGGGAAAGAAAGTGATCCTCGCCGCGGCAGATACCTTCCGCGCGGCAGCCGGAGAGCAGCTGACCCAGTGGGCAAACCGGGCAGGCGTGGAGCTGATCGGCGGACAGGAGGGGGCAGACCCGGCTTCTGTGGTCTATGACGCAGTGGCTGCGGCAAAAGCCAGAAACGCAGACGTACTTCTGTGTGATACGGCAGGAAGGCTCCACAATAAGAAAAACCTCATGGAAGAACTGAGGAAGATCTACCGAATCATTGAAAGAGAATATCCGGAGGCGTATCTGGAAACCCTGGTAGTCCTGGACGGCACCACAGGACAGAATGCCCTGGCACAGGCGAGACAGTTCAATGAAGTAGCCAATGTGACAGGGATCATCCTGACCAAGCTGGACGGAACAGCCAAAGGCGGCATTGCAGTTGCCATTGAATCGGAGCTGGATATTCCGGTGAAATACATCGGTGTGGGAGAGACCATTGACGATCTGCAGAAATTTGACTCAGATGAATTTGTAAACGCTTTGTTTAATATGGAGACAGGCAGGGAAGAAGCATAAGACAAATTGATTAATTAGGGAAGAAGGTTAAGACATGCTTACATTGGAAAAATTTGAGGAAGCATCAGAAATCGTAAAGAAAGTGACACAGGAGACAAAACTGGTCTACAGTGACTATTTCAGCGCGCAGACCGGAAATAAGGTCTATTTAAAGCCGGAAAATATGCAGGTGACAGGCGCCTATAAGATCCGGGGCGCTTACTATAAGATCAGCACCCTGACCCAGGAAGAGAGGGAAAAGGGACTCATTACCGCATCGGCAGGAAACCATGCCCAGGGCGTGGCTTATGCGGCAAAAGCCTTTGGCGTGAAGGCTGTGATCGTTATGCCCACGACTACACCGCTGATCAAAGTGGAGCGGACCAAGAGCTATGGGGCAGAAGTGGTGCTTCACGGAGATGTCTATGACGAAGCCTGTGAGCATGCTTACCGGCTGGCAGAGGAATACGGCTATACGTTTATCCACCCCTTTGA
This sequence comes from Candidatus Blautia merdavium, assembly GCA_019119975.1. Classification (GTDB taxonomy): domain Bacteria; phylum Bacillota; class Clostridia; order Lachnospirales; family Lachnospiraceae; genus Blautia; species Blautia merdavium. The sequence continues at coordinate 13,104 of DWVZ01000065.1, forward strand.
CGACCTGGCAGTTGCCACTGGACAGGGTACCATTGCCATGGAAGTCATTAAAGAACTGCCTCTGGTGGATTATGTGCTGGTTCCCATCGGCGGCGGCGGTTTGGCTACCGGCGTTTCGACTCTGGTGAAGCTGTTGAATCCTAATATCAAAGTCATCGGTGTGGAGCCGGCAGGAGCAAACTGTATGCAGGCTTCCATCCTGAACGGGGAAGTCATGACCCTTCCCACAGTCAATACCATTGCAGACGGTACAGCCGTAAAGCGTCCGGGGGAAAAGATTTTCCCGTACATAAAGGAGAATGTAGATGAGATCATTACCGTGGAGGACGATGAACTGGTAGTAGCGTTCCTGGATATGGTAGAGAACCACAAGATGATCGTGGAAAATTCCGGGCTCCTTACAGTTGCAGCGCTGAAGCATCTGAAATTCAGCAACAAAAAAGTCGTTTCCATATTAAGCGGCGGAAATATGGATGTGATCACCATGGCATCTGTGGTACAGCACGGACTCATTGCCAGAGACCGTATTTTCACAGTTTCCGTGCTCCTGCCGGATAAGCCGGGAGAGCTGGTCCGTGTGGCAACCATCATTGCTCAGCACCAGGGAAATGTGATCAAGCTGGATCATAACCAGTTTGTAAGCACCAACCGTACAGCTGCGGTAGAACTGAAGATCACCATGGAGGCATTTGGAACCGAGCACAAGCAGGAGATCATCAAAGCCCTGGAAGAGGAAGGCTACCGTCCCAAGGTGGTAATGGCAAATCTGTAAACTATATGGATCCGGATATCCATGGATTCGGACACTTATACGGTGCAAAAAGGCAGACAAACACCGGAACTATTAGTTTGCCAAATAAAACGAGTGGTTTGATAAACAAGCAAAAAAGCTGCTGCATTCCCCTCTTTCGGGAAGTGCGGCAGCTTTTTCGTGTGAAACAGCAGCTTTTTTTGTCAGTTTTTTATTTGAACAGACGCTTATTTTACCTGGATCAGTTCATATTCCAGATTGCCGATGCCGATTTTTGCACCGTGTTCCACTGCGGATTTCCAGTTGGTATCCGGGAAGATGGAGGTAAAGTGATCGTGATGATGGCTGGCACGGGTCTCTTCGCCGCAGTCATCCAGCTGGCTGTTGCTCAGTACCGGCTGGGCATTGACTGCATCCACACAAGCCATATCCAGCGCCACCGGATCAAAGGAAGCAAACATACCTACATTGGGCACGATAGCAGCGTCGTTCTCTGCATGGCAGTCGCAGTAAGGGGATACGTCCACCACCAGGCTGATGTGGAAATTGGGGCGTCCGTCGATGACTGCTTTGGTGTACTCTGCGATCTTGCAGTTCATGATGTCGTTGGACTCATCGGAAGCCGGAAGCACGGCATCTTTTGGACAGACACCGATGCATCTGCCGCAGCCTACGCATTTGTCGTGGTCGATGTACGCTTTCTTATTCTCAAACTGAGGAGCATCGTGTGCGCAGATTTTGGCACATGCTTTGCAGCCCACGCACAGATCCTGGTCTACATGGGGCTTTCCTGCGCTGTGCATTTCCATCTTGCCGGCACGGGAACCGCAGCCCATACCAATGTTCTTTAAGGCGCCGCCGAAGCCGGCAGCCTCATGGCCTTTAAAATGACTTAAAGAAATAAAAATATCGGCATCCATGACAGCCTGACCGATCTTTGCCTCTTTTACATAAGTACCGCCTTCCACAGGAACCAGCGCCTCGTCGGTTCCCTTTAATCCATCGGCGATCAGTACCTGACAGCCGGTAGTCATGGGATTAAAACCGTTTAAATTGGCGCTGTCCAGATGATCCAGCGCGTTCTTCCTGCCGCCTACATACAGGGTATTGCAGTCCGTCAGGAAAGGCTTTCCGCCTAACTCCTTTACCACATCTGCCACAGCCTTTGCATAGTTGGGGCGGAGAAAAGCCAGGTTCCCCGGTTCTCCGAAGTGCATCTTGATGGCTGCGTATTTATTTTCAAAATCAATATTGCCGATGCCTGCGGTCTTGATCAGCCGCTGCAGCTTCTGGAGCAGGTTATCGCCGTTTTTGGTACGCATATCTGTGAAATATACTTTTGAAACTCCCATTTTTTATGCCTCCTGTTTGTTCTAATCTTTTTTTATTTTAGCATTTTCTGGATATCTGCACAAGCTCTTTCTGTGGTATCCCGCCGGAACAGGATGGGGGTAAGGACCTTATGTATGGGTTCCTTCAGCGGCACAGGGCTGCGCTTTTTGCGTTCGTTCATCTGCTCTACCAGAAGGCTTACTGCCTCAAAAGCCTGCTTTTCCACCTGCTGGCCAATGGTTGAAATGGGAATGACAGCCTCTCTGGAAATCGGGGCATTGTCGAAGCCCACGATCAGGTAGTCTTTAGGAAGACAGCCGTACTTTCTTATCAGAATATTTAAAAGTACATTGGCATTCGTATCGCTGGAAACAAAAATACCTTTTTTTTGTCCCGGATACTCCTTTTCAAGAGTCTCAGCAATTTCCGTCAGCTGTTTCTGTGCGTATTCATAGACGCTCCCCAGCTCCCGGTACAGGATCTGATGCTTAAGTCCGTGCTCTGTGCAGAAATCCACGAATCCCCGGATACGTCCGTAGGCAGGCATCTCCTCAGAAATAGGAGAGTTGATCTGTATCAGAATGTCGCAGCTGTGTTTTGCCAGAAGCCCTGCAGCCTGCACACCGCCCATATAGTTGTCTGTATTGACGCTGCAGACGAATTTATCTTCCCGTTCAATGGTGACAATGGGGATCTGCAGGTCTGCCAGCTCCCTGGAAGGAATGGTATGAGTCAGGATGATCATACCTTCGATCTTATAGGAAAGCAGCTCCTGAATGTATTTGCGTTCAGCGGCTTCCTCACCGTTTCCTACGAAGACCAGAAATTTATAGCCGAAGGTTTCATAGGTCTTTAGGATCTGATCCAGGATTTCGGAGTAGTACTGGTAATAAAGATTCGGAATGATAATTCCGATAAACTCGGTTTTGCCGTTTGCCAGAATTTTTGCCACCTTGTTCTCTTTATAGTTCAGCTTTTCCAGAGCATCGGCAATGATTTCCTGATTTTCTAAAGTAAGAGAATCCGGATTGTTAAAATATCTGGAAATAGTTGTTTTGGAGAAATGGGTATATCTGGCAATGTCGTCAAAGGTAATATTTTTCTTTCTTCCCATAGGCAGCTCCTTCTTATTAGTCTGAAATTCTATCAAAAACAGTATAGCAGGAAAAGAAAAGAAGAACAAGGAGAAATCGGTTAAGTAACCGGTTTTGTAAATGATGTTGAAATTTTCTGTTGGCAAATCAGTAAGTATTCACAAAAATAAGGAATATCTATTGATCTTATTGACGAAGAAACAGGAAAGTGCTATGATTCAATCATAAAGTAACCGGTTACTTTACCGGTTACAAAACAGGAAGAAAACTATGAATCAAGGAGGATGCAGATTATGAAAAAAAGGAACAGGGCAAGAATCTTTGCACTGGGGACTGCAGGAGTGTTGGCAGCAGGAATGCTGTCCGGCTGTACCTTCGGTTTTGCCAGCGATCCGGATGATCCCAATGAGAAAGAGAAAGAAATTCCCATAGATACTTCTGTGGATACCTTTTCTTATGACTCTTCTTTGGCGGGAACGGAGATTACACTTCTGAATTCCAAAGCGGAGATTCAGGCGGCACTGACAGAAACAGCAGAGGTTTTTGAAGAAAAATCAGGGATCCATGTTGAAGTAATGCCTGTGACGGAAGGAGATTCCCCTTATACCAAAGTGGTAAGTCTCTATAACTCGGGAACACCGCCCACCATGGCAATTTTGGATACCACGGACATTGTTGCCCTTGCAGAAGAAAAGGCGCTGGATCTGTCGGATCAGCCTTGGATCGAGGAGGCAGGAGAATATATTACAAAAGTAAACGGCAAAGTTTACAGCCTTCCTCTGTGCGTAGAAGGAAGAGGACTCATATACAATAAGGCTGCTATAGAGGAAACTCTCGGCGAAGAATTTGACCCGGAATCCATTCATACGCTGGAGGAATTCCAGGCATTCCTGGACAGACTGGTAGACGCCGGTATGGAAAAACCCGTTTCCATGGCAAAAGAGGACTGGTCTTTGGGCGCTCATCATCTTCAGTATGTATATGAGACGTATGACGGCACGGCTGAGGGAACGCAGGAAATGATCGGACTGCTGAAGGATGGAAGTTTGGAATTAGAAACCTATGACAGAATGTCCCAGTTTCTGGATATGTTTGACGTGCTGAAGCAGTATAATGTGGCAGCAGCGGATCCTCTGGGAGCAGATTATGATGAGATGGCGATTGATCTGGTAGACGGCAAGACCGCCATATGGTTCAACGGCAACTGGGCATGGCCCAACCTGGAAGAGGCAGGGGCAGAGGAGACAGACGAATATGGATTCCTTCCCTACTTTATGAACAATGACCCGGACGATTATGTGAACAGTGAGATTCAGGCGTCTCCTTCGAAACAGGTCATGATCGATGGGCAGATGGCTGGAGAAAAGGAGCAGGAGGCAGCCAAGGAATTTTTTAACTGGATCGTGTACAGTGAGATCGGTCAGCAGATGCTGGTAAAGACCTGCAGTCTGGTTCCGCCGTTTCAGAACAATCCCAATGAACCGATCGATCCTCTGGGCAGAGATATTTATGAAAACATTCACGGCCAGACAGCCTATAATTCCCCGGCGATCGTTCCCAATGACCACTGGTCCATACTGGGAGCATCCATGCAGAAATATCTGGCAGGAAGGTGCGGCAGAGAAGAGCTGATCCAGGATATGAAAGATTACTGGGCAGAGCAAGAATGAGAAAGAAGGTAGAATCATGAAGAGAAAAAATAACGGAAAAGATTTTTGTTTCTTTGCGCTTCCGGGGATGATTTGTTTTTTTGCGGTGGTGATCATTCCTTTTCTATACGGCGTATATCTGACACTGACAGACTGGAACGGAGTTTCCAAAGTAAAGCACCTGGTAGGGCTTGAAAATTTCGCGGGTGTTTTAAAAGACACCCAGTTCTGGACATCCCTGCTCCTGACTTTTAAATATGTCATTGCAGTGGTGATCCTGGTAAATGTCATTGCTTTTTTTCTTGCATACCTCCTTACAAGAGGCATGAAGGGGCAGAATTTCTTCCGGGCAGGTTTTTTTACACCGAATCTGATCGGCGGTATTGTCCTGGGATATATCTGGCAGTTCGTATTTTCCAGAGTTTTTGTAAGCATCGGAGAATCCACCGGCTGGAGTTTATTTGAGATCTCCTGGCTTTCACAGCCGAATATGGCTTTTGCAGCCCTGGTCCTGGTCACTGTGTGGCAGCTTTCCGGCTATATGATCCTGATCTATGTGGCAGGATTTATGGGGCTGAGCGAAGACGTTATGGAGGCTGCAAGCATTGACGGGGCAAACGGCTGGGTGAAGATGAAAAACATTGTCCTTCCGCTGATGATGTCCTCCATCACCATCTGCCTGTTCCTGACACTGTCCCGCGCCTTCATGGTTTACGATGTGAACCTGTCGCTGACCGCAGGCGCACCCTATGGAACGACTCAAATGGCAGCCATGCACGTGTACGAAAAAGCATTTACCTCCAGACAGTTTGGCGTAGGCCAGGCGGAGGCAGTGATCCTCTTTCTGATCGTTGCATGTATCAGCGGTCTTCAGGTTTATATTACCAAGAAAAAGGAGGTTGAAGCATAATGAAAAATACAGAAATCGGCGGAACCAGGAAAAAAGTGACGCATGCAGCGGCTATAACAGCACTGATCGTTATCTTTATCGCGTATATGTTTCCGTTTATCATGGTACTGATCAATTCTCTGAAACAGAAAAGAGATATTATCAAAAGCCCCTTTTCCTGGCTTTTTACCATAAAGGGATTGTCGTTTGATAACTTTGTAAAAGCTTTTGTCCAGATGGATTTTTTGAATGCTTTTAAGAATTCTCTTTTGGTAACTGCTGCGGCAACTATTTTAGTGACCCTTTTGGCAGCCATGCTCGCCTACTATATCGTAAGACACAATAACAAAATTTCCAACCTGACCTTTGCCTTGATGGTGGCTTCTATGATCATTCCTTTCCAGGCGATCATGATACCGCTGGTAAGCATTTACGGGGGTACCTTAAACATTTTAAATCACAGAGTCACCCTGATTTTTATGCACACGGGATTTGCCATGGCGATGTCCGTATTCATGTTTCATGGATTTATCAAAGGAAGCATTCCCATTGCGCTGGAGGAAGCAGCCTACATAGACGGCTGTACCAAATCACAGACCTTCTTTCGGATTGTCTTTCCGCTGCTGAAACCGATCATCTCTACCATGGTGATCTTAAATGCTATGGCATTCTGGAACGATTTCCTGCTGCCGTCTCTGGTGCTGACAGATAAGAAACTTCTGACGCTGCCTCTGTCCACCTATAGTTTTTACGGGACATATTCCGCAGATTATGGTACGATTATGGCAGGACTGCTTCTGTGCGTGATCCCGATCCTGATCCTGTACGTGATCCTTCAGAAGCAGATCATCAGCGGTGTAGTTGCCGGTGCGGTGAAATAAACAGATTGAGAAAGGAATGGAACTATGATTATAGACAAAGTACATTTAAGAGCCCCGGGAAACTGGATGAACGACCCCAATGGATTTATATACTACCGGGGAGAATATCATTTGTTCTATCAGTATTTTCCCTATGGGCCTGTATGGGGGACCACCCACTGGGCACATGCGGTAAGCAAAGATCTGATCCACTGGAAGCATTTGGGGATCGCCCTGTTTCCAAGCAAAGACTATGACAGAAACGGCGTTTTTTCAGGAAGCGCCGTGGAGGTAGACGGCAGGCTGTATCTTTACTATTCTGCAGTCAAATATCTGGAAGCAGACCCGGAAAATATCCATATACCGCTGGATAACCGTTTTGAGACCAGCCAGGCAATGATCGTATCAGAGGATGGGTTTACCTTTGACAACTGGAAGGATAAAAAAAAGATCCTGCCAGTGTGCACACGGGAAGAAGAGGCAGATGCGGTCCATACCAGAGACCCCAAAGTGTGGAAAGACTGCGATGGTTATTACATGATCCTGGGAAGCACAGTGAAAAGCGAACAGGGACGGGTTCTGTTCTACAAAAGTAAAGACGGGGTCCAGTGGGAGTATGCATCCCAGTATAGGCATCCTGCCTGCGGGAATATCCTGGAATGCCCGGATCTGTTCCAGGTGGGAGATCAGTGGGTATTTACCGGATCGCCCATGGGAGTTATCCGGGACGGGAAAAATTATGCGGAACAGGCAGTATGTTCCCTGGCAGAATTTCAGAAAGATACCTGCGCGCTGAAATTTCAGGGAGAGCCAGAATATATGGACTGGGGGCTGGATCTGTATGCTTCTCAGACCAACCTGGACCGGGAGGGAAACCGGGTGATGATTGCCTGGATCCGTATGCCCAAGCCTGTGGAGGAACCGGGGAAGACACCATGGAGAGGCATGATGTGCCTGCCAAGAGTGATAGAGGTAAAAGAGGGACAGATCTGCTTCCTGCCTCATCCGGAGGCGGACCGGTATTTCTCAAAGAAGCTGAAGGAGCAGGAGATGCCGGACTTTTCCAGAGCGTTCCGGGTGAAAGCTGTTTTGAAGGAGCAGGAAACCCTGGATATCGGAGGCTATAAGATCACCCTGGAAAACGGCTGCGTAAAGGGTGACAGGAGTCAGGTATTTCCCCAGGGGAAAGAACACCGCCTTACGGCAAAGACACCTGCTGTAAAAGGAGACTGCCATCTGGATATTTTTGTTGACAAAGATCTCATTGAAATTTTTGTCAACCAGGGAAAGTATGTGCTCAGTCATGCCGTGTACGGGCTGCAGCCTTATATCAAAGGGAATGTGGAAGATATTTTTACAGGAACAGACAAAGATTGATACGCGGGTTACGCCCTGCCGGATTTTCCGGCAGGGCAGTTTTTTTGACGGTAATAGGTCAATAACAGGATAATAACTTTTGTTTGACCGCAGATTGGTTTCATGGTAAATTGGAAGCCAGAGAGAAACGCTGCAAAACGATAAAAAAGAGATAGAAAATTACAGAAAGATACAAAAAGATTTCAGAAGCAGCAGAAAGTGACTAGGAGGCAGGACAATGACAGGAACAGAGATCCTGAAGATCCCTGTAGACAGGGAGACAAAGGAAAAAGCAGAAAGACGCTGCAGGTCTCAGGGGAAAACCCTGGAAGAGGCAGTTTTAGAATTTATAAAAGAAAGCGCGGAGGAAAAAGACACGGTCTGCATCCTGGAGACCAACGTGGATGACTGCAGCGGAGAGCAGCTGGGCTATGCCATGGAGTGCCTCTTAGAGGCAGGCGCCCTGGATGCGTCCTGCTTCCCTGTGTATATGAAAAAGAACCGTCCAGCTTATATGCTGCAGGTGATCTGCAGGGAAGAAAAGCAGAAAGAGCTGGAAGCCATTCTTTTTAGGGAGACTACCAGCATCGGGCTACGCAGATACCGGGAAGAAAGGGAAATCCTTCCCAGAACCTTTGCGGAGGTATGCCTGAGGACCGGAGAGAAGGTCAGGATCAAGATCTGCGAACACCATGGACAGAAATTTTATTATCCGGAATATGAGACTGTTAAGGCTGCATGCAGGGAAAGCGGCAGGGCATTCCGGGAGGTATATGAAGAGGCGGCAGCGCTGGCAGGAGGAGAGCAATGAACCATTACCAAGAGAAAAAAGAAGCACTTTATCAATGTATGGAAGCACTTGTAAAGCAGGATCTCTGCATAGCCTTTTCCGGAGGCGTGGACAGCAGCCTTCTGATCAAGCTGGCAAAGCTTTGTGCGGACCGGCAGCAGACAGGGACCAGGATTTATGCGGTGACCTTTGACACCATGCTGCACCCGGCATGCGATCTGGAGCTGGCAAGACAGGTGGCAGAGGAGACGGGTGTCTTCCATGAAGTCCTGTTCATCGACGAACTGGAGGAGGC
>DWVZ01000066.1 GCA_019119975.1 Candidatus Blautia merdavium
TATTGTCTCTGTTGAAAAATATTCCTCAGACAGTACTAATACTCGGAAAAACTATATCAGTGTTATCTTGTTCCGGGTTAACAATTTTTCCAATTAATTAAAGGAGGAGTCCCAGAGAGGATCCAGAGTTTAAACTAAATGGTCTGGAATAATTATGAAGATTTCATCATTTTTCATGAACAGTAAAATGTATGTCATACCTATCGCCTTTTCATACTATATTTGTATGTCTTAGAAGGAAATGTTCAGCCTGAAAATAAGTCTTTGAAATTTGCTATGTGGTGAAACGAGGTTGATATAGTACCGAAAACCTTGACACATACTATATATTGTGTTAGAGTTAAAAAGAATTAAGATTTATACTCATATTTATCATACTATGAGTAAAAAAATTTTTTTCAGTCGGATACTGAAAAGTAACTTTTAGAAACATGGTTGTTTCTATGGAATTTGAATAAAGAATTACTAGGCATTTAGAATGGAATATTCTAAATGCCTTTTTTTGTGTATGACGGGCATGCCGTCAGTCTGTGGTGAAAGTCCACAAGGGGCGTAGTTGCCGACGAACCCTATAGCGACTCCCAAGGTTTACATCGTGAGGTGTGGGCGAGAAGAAAGGATAGCGAAATCGTAGCCTGACGAACAGAAACCTGATATAAGGCGCACATGGCGGATAAGCTGGCACAAGGCAGCGAAGTCCTAAAGGCAACCGTAGCCCATGTGTGTAAATCAGGCGGGTAGACGAGGAAAGACTGGCAGGCTTATCCCGTGAGGTCTCACAGGCGGTGAAACTCACCGTAGTAACAACGAACTGTGAGAAGTCAGCAGAAGCCGTAGTAGGCAAAGTCCTGAAATGGACGTTGCTGAAGGGCTGAACAATGTAACCGTGTAATCAAATGTATGCTCCATGGAATACCTGACAGCAGGAAAGGCAAAACGTAAATGAGCAGGTACTGCACAACTTAGGGCGAATCCATGGGAACGGAAAGGAGAAAGCACACAAGGCAATGTCAGAACTGTTAGAAAAGATACTGTCCAAAGACAACATGAATACCGCATACAAAAGAGTCTGTTCCAATAAAGGCGCAGGAGGAGTGGACGGTGTATCAGTCGAAGCCCTTGGTGATTATATCAAAGAGAACTGGGATAGTATCAGGAATCAAATCAGGAGCAGGGAATACAAGCCCCAGCCGGTTAGAAGGGTGGAGATACCTAAGCCAAACGGCGGAATGAGAAAGCTCGGAATCCCTACGGTAATGGACAGGGTAATACAACAAGGCATCGTACAGGTGATAAGTCCTATGTGTGAGCCTTTGTTTTCAGAGTGGAGTTATGGTTTCAGACCGAACAGAAGCTGTGAAATGGCAATCAGGCAACTGCTTGTATATTTAAACGAGGGATACGAATGGATTGTGGATATCGATTTGGAGAAGTTTTTCGACAACGTACCACAGGACAAATTGATGAGTCTTGTACACGATATCATCAATGATGGCGATACAGAATCCTTAATCCGTAAGTATCTGAAAGCAGGAGTTATGACACCGCAAGGTTATGAGGAAACAAAACTCGGAACCCCGCAGGGAGGAAATCTGTCACCATTGCTGTCAAACATCATGTTGAATGAACTGGATAAGGAACTGGAAACAAGAGGACTCCGATTCACAAGATACGCCGATGACTGTGTAATAGCGGTCAGAAGCGAATCGAGTGCAAAAAGAGTGATGCGGACGGTATCAGACTGGATACAGAGGAAACTGGGGCTAAAGGTCAACATGACTAAGACTCACATCACAAGACCGCTAAAGCTGAAGTATCTCGGTTTCGGATTCTACAAGGACAGCAAGACGAAGGAATGGAAGTGCAGACCCCATCAGGACTCTGTGAAGGAATTCAAAGACAGGCTGAAAGAACTAACCTGTAGGAAAATGCCGGGTACAGTCACGAGCAAGATTGAGAAAATCAACCAGGTGACAAGAGGATGGATTAACTACTATGCCCTTGGTTCCATGAAAACAGTAATGGCAGAGATAGACGCACATTTAAGAACAAGGCTCAGAGTTATCATCTGGAAACAGTGGAAAGTGCCGAAGAAACGCCAATGGGGATTGCAGAAACTGGGAATCGGAAAAGACCTTGCAAGGAAGACAGCGTACTGTGGGGACCGCTATTATTGGATAGCAACTAAGACATGCGTTGTCAGGGCAATCTCTAAAGAGGTACTAACCAAAGCAGGACTTATAAGCTGTCTTGACTATTACAATGAGCGCCATGCTTTGAAGTTATGTTGAACCGCCGTATGCCGAACGGCATGTACGGTGGTGTGAGAGGGGAGATAAAATCTCCCCTACTCGATTGAAAAGCATTGGCAGTTATCCTTTCTGCATGCTATAATTTTTTCATATCGCAGGATAAGAAAGGAAGGAACTCTCATGAACGACCCGATCATCATCCGAACCGCAGTTTTGGAAGACGCAGAACAGCTGCTGAAAATTTACGCACCTTATGTGGAGGAAACTGCCATCTCCTTTGAGTACCAGGTACCGGGAATCGAAGAATTCCGAAACAGGATGCAGAACACCTTGAAGAAATATCCCTACCTGACAGCGCAGCAGGGCAGTGAGCTCCTGGGCTATGCGTATACAAGCCCCTTTGTGGGCAGGCAGGCTTACGGCTGGTCTGCGGAGACCACCATTTACTTAAAGAGGAACAAACAAAAGCAAGGTCTTGGCAAACGGCTCTATCAGGCGATCGAAGCCATCAGCAGGGCTCAGAACCTTACCAACCTGTACGCCTGTATCGGTTATCCGGAAACCGAGGACGAATATCTCACCAAAAACAGCGCCCAGTTCCACGCACATCTGGGCTACCGCATGGCAGGCACCTTTCATCAATGCGGGTATAAATTCGACCGCTGGTATCACATGATCTGGATGGAAAAAATCCTCCAGACACCGCCTCAAAAACCTCAGCCTGTCATAAAATTCCCAGACCTGACTCCGGAAATCCTGCGGCAGTGCGGCGTCACGATCTAGCCCATACTGCCCGGTTTTGGCAGCTGCCAAAAGAAAACTTCTCTTGTAAACCCCACCTGATAATGATAAGATAGATTTCAGAAAATGTAACAGGAAGGAAGCGCTTATCATGCAAAGTCAGATTACAAGAGAAGAAGCATTGAAACTGCTGAAAAAATACAACCAGGAGCCCTTTCATATCCAGCACGGGCTGACTGTGGAGAAGGTCATGGACTGGTTTGCAAAGGAGCTTGGTTATGCCAAGGAGGCAGAATACTGGGCGATCACCGGACTGCTCCATGACATTGATTTTGAATTATATCCCCAGGAGCATTGCCAGAAAGCGCCCCAGCTATTACGGGAAGGCGGCGTGGGAGAGGATATGATCCATTCTGTCTGTTCCCATGGATACGGCATCTGTTCTGAAGAAAAACCGGAGCACCAGATGGAAAAAGTATTGTTTGCCGTAGACGAGCTTACCGGACTGATCGGCGCTGCAGCCCTGATGCGTCCGTCCAAAAGTGTCATGGACATGGAAGTCTCCAGCGTGAAGAAAAAATTCAAAGACAAACGGTTTGCTGCCGGCTGTTCCAGAGACATTATCAAAACCGGCGCTCAGTACCTTGGCTGGGAATTAAACGATCTGTTTGACAAAACCCTTCAGGCAATGCAGTCCTGCGAGGAAGAAATCCGCAGAGAAATGGAAACGGAGGCTTAAGAGAGGATTTTCTATGTCACAAATCATTGAGATTACAGATTTTGAAGCGCCCCAGCTGGATGTCTATGCCAGGCTGACGGAAAACCAGCTTCTGAACCGTCATGAACCCTGGAAGGGGATTTTCATTGCGGAAAGCCCCAAGGTGATCTGCCGTGCCCTGGACGCAGGCTGTATCCCTCTTTCTTTTCTGGTGGAGCGCCGCCACCTTGCGACCCAGGCAGAGCCTCTGCTGCAGCGCTGCGGGGATATCCCGGTGTATACGGCAGAATTTGACGTACTTACAAAGCTTACCGGCTTTGCCCTTACCAGAGGAATGCTGTGTGCCATGCGCCGTCCCCTTCCTCTGGATCCGGAAGAGATCTGTCAGGGTGCGGCACGGATCGCCGTGCTGGAAAATGTGGTAAATCCAACCAATGTAGGGGCGATCTTCCGCTCCGCGGCAGCGCTGAATATGGATGGGATCCTGCTGACGCCGGGATGCAGCGATCCTTTCTACCGCCGGGCAATCCGGGTGAGCATGGGAACGGTTTTTCAGATTCCCTGGGCATATCTCACAGAGGAATTCGGCACAGTGAAGGGACTTTCCCGTCTAGGATTTAAGACGGCGGCAATGGCGCTGGAGGAGGATTCCGTGTCCATTGATGACCCGAAAGTCATGGAGGAGGAAAAACTTGCCATTGTCCTTGGTACCGAAGGAGACGGGCTGGCGCCCAGGACGGTCGCAGACTGCGATTATACCATCCGCATCCCCATGTCCCACGGCGTGGATTCCTTAAATGTAGCTGCCGCAAGCGCGGTGGCATTCTGGCAGCTTGCCGGGAAAAAACGATAAAAACAAAAGAAAAAGGAGAACGATTATTATGGTACATCATATTGTTATGTGGAAATTTAAACCGGAGATCGAGGACGATCAGAAAGCAGCGCTTGCAGACGCTATGGCAGAGAATTTAAAAGGTCTGGTAGGCAAAGTGCCGGGACTTTTGCAGGTGGATTTCGTGAAAGCGCCTCTTTCCTCCAGCACCCATGATGTGGCGCTTGTGACCACGCTGGAAAAGCCGGAAGATGTGGCAGCCTATGGGGTGCATCCGGAACACGTGAAAGTGGCAGACACCTATGTGCGTCCTTATACGACCGAGAGAGCCTGCCTGGATTATGAAGATTAAAATTTAAGAGGATAAAGAGATGAAGGTAAAGGTCATCAAAGGAGATATTACCAAATTGGACTGTGATGCCATTGTCAATGCTGCCAATACCTCGCTTTTAGGAGGAGGCGGTGTAGACGGCGCCATTCACAGAGCTGCCGGAAGGGAGCTTTTGGAGGAGTGCAGGACTTTAAACGGCTGCGCCACAGGAGAGGCAAAGATCACCAAAGGCTACCGCCTGCCTGCCAGATACGTGATCCATACACCCGGCCCCATCTGGAGGGGAGGAGGGTATAGAGAAGCAGAACTTCTGGCAAATTCTTATAAAAACTGTATGGATCTGGCTGCCCGGCATTCCTGCAGGTCCGTCGCTTTTCCCTCCATCAGCACCGGGGTCTATGGGTATCCCGCAGAACAGGCAGCCCAGATTGCCTGGACGGCCCTCAGAAAATGGGCGCAGGCACACCGGGAGGAGACGCCGGAAGAGGTCCTTTTTGTCTGCTTCAACGATTTTGTGCTGGAGATCTATCAGAAACTTCTAAGGCAATATGGAGAGCAGCTTTAGGGGCTGCAAAAAAGAAGATATTCCTGTTCTGTAAAGAAACCGGATATCTTCTTTTTCGTTGTGTCAGCCGTCTGTTTCCTCTTTGATCTGGATTCTGACCTGGATATTTTCTGCCCCGTGACGGATGAGGCGCACCCGGATCTTCCCCTCCTGAAACTGAGACAGCGGGTAGTTGAGGGGCTCTGACAGATCACTTACATCCATGGAAACTTTCTGCTCATCCTGGATCAGCTCCAGAGTCAGAGTTCCTTTTTCGCAGGAAATCTCCGCGTTTAAGCTTTCATGAGCCGGATCTTCCAAGCGGAAGGTGGTGTCGTGGTGGTAGCCGTCGCTGGCTTTCTTTGATTTCACACTCCAGACGCCGTCCCATTTGGTTTCCATATTTCCCATTACATAGCCGGTGTTCAGAGAAGCCAGCGGTCCATGATCAAACGCAGCGCCGTCGCCCAAAAAGACATAGATCACCAAAGCAGCCGTACAGCCTGCCAGCACCAGAAAGCTCACCAGCCCGGCAATGAAATATTTCCAGAAAGAAGGAGAATCTGCCTTGGCAGGCAGGTTATCCTTGCTGTTAATGGAACCGCAGTTTTCACAATACTGGGCGCTTTTTAGAATCAGATGCCCGCAGCTGTGGCACCTGACAAATTCCTGCCTGCGGATGGCAAGGAAATAGATCAGCCAGCCGATGACCGGGGAAGTCAGCACGGCGATCACCACCCAGAGAGCTCCTTTTTGCCCATGGGCGCAGGCATCCTTGTAGATCCAGATGTAAAAAGTAACAGAAAAAGCCAGAGCAGCCAGCAGGATTGCCAGGACCAGGCAGATGATAATGGTTAATTCAGACATTCTTTTTCCCTCCTTTTGCCGACAGGTATCGATAGGCAGGTTTTGATATCCGTATACAGATACGCGGCTGCGGATAAAAGCAGCCCGGAAAGGATCATATAGCCGCACCAGAGCAGCAGGGGAGTCTGCAGGAATCCTCCGAAAAACAGGAATACAAAGACTGCGGCTGCTCCCCAGAAGCAGGCGTTTGCCACAGCGGGAAGAAACCACAGGGAAATCTTCCTTTGAGAACCTTTTGCAAACAGCTGCGTTTCCAGGCTGCGGTTCAACTCCTCAGGAACTTGTTCCCGGGAGGTCAGCGCCTGCTTGATTTTTTGATCCAGATCGTGCTTTCTATCCATAGCGTTCCAACTCCTTTCTTAACAATTCTCTGGCTTTATGAAGCCTGCTTTTTACAGTTCCTGCAGGAATCTTTTCAATTCTGGAGATCTCTTCCACGGACAGGTCAAAAGCGTAGAAGAGAATCACAGGAATCCTGTATTTGTCAGGAAGTCCTTTCACAGCCTGACGGATTTGGTCTGCTTCTTCCCCTTTTATGGCTTGTTCCTCCAGGGATTCCCCTGGATCTTCCAAAACCGCTTCGGCTGCCTCATAAGACACTTGGGGAGCGATGGAAAAACGCCGCGCCTGCCTGCGGACCTGACTTTTATACAGATGATAGGCAATGGAAAAGAGAAAAGCTCTGGGATTTTTCTTTTCATCCAGGACATAGCTGTGCTCCAGCAGGTTTAAAAACGTCTGCTGATACAGATCATCTGCCTCGGAGGCTCCGGCAAAAAGCTTTCGCGCAAAACGGTACACCTCATTCCCGTACAGGGAAACCATGCGGGACACTTCTTCTGGGCTCATCTCTTTCCCCCCTTCCTGTAACATTTCTGTGTCTGTCCAAGTATACCATGGTCATGAAGTGTTCACAGTATACCATAGATTCTTTTCACCTTATATACGCCGCCAAAGAAAAAACGGTTCATTTTTTCTTTCGTTTTTTCTGAAAAAATTTTCAGAAAGATTCGTTTTTCTTTTTCCCGGTGTCATGCTATAATGGTTGCATATTGTGCGAAAGGAAGTGCCGGAGCCGGGAGATGCCCGAAGCGCCGGACGGGACATGGTATGAGTGAAGGAACTGTTTTTCTGCAGGCAGTGACAGAAAAATTGAAGGATAAAATCGAAGAAGTCCAGACGTCTCTAAGTGAAGGAAAGAAAGAAATCGAGGGGATGCATGAATATTACTGGGAAAACTATACGGAGATGGACCAGTACGGATATGAAAATTACGATAATCAGCAGGCGCTGCTGCATCAGGTCAATGCCAACCAGGAGCTGCTCCTCTTAAAGCACAGGCTGGAGAAAATGCTGGACGCGCCCTTTTTCGGCAGAGTGGATTTTGTCTATGAAGGGGAGGAGGACGCGGAAGCTTTCTATATCGGCATCGGTAATTTCGCGCCTAAGGCGGGGCAGGTTCCCCTGATCTATGACTGGAGGGCTCCGGTCAGCAGCCTGTTTTATGATTTTGACCAGGGTCCGGCGTTTTATGAAGCGCCTGCCGGAAAGCTGGAGGGAGACATCCGCTCCAAATGGCAGTACAAGATCCGCAGAGGAAAAATGCTTTATGAATTTGAAAGCGATATGAAGATCGATGATGAAATCCTGAAAGAAGAATTAGGCACCAATTCGGATGTGCAGCTGAAAAACATTATCCGCACCATCCAGAAGGAACAAAATGCCATTATCCGCAATACCAGGGACCGGATTCTGGTGATCCAGGGGGCTGCCGGAAGCGGGAAAACCTCTGTGGCGCTGCACAGGATCGCCTATCTTCTGTATCACGACCGGGCAAATCTCAAGTCCTCCAACATCCTGATCCTGTCTCCCAACAGTGTCTTTGCAGATTATATCTCTCACATTCTCCCGGAACTGGGAGAGGAGAATATCCAGGAGATGAGTTTTGACCTGTTCGCTTACCGGGAGCTGCAAGATACGGTCGCTGACTGTGAGGACCGCTGCGATCAGATGGAGCGGAACCTGGCAGATCCCCAAAGAGAAGACGCCGTGCTGCTAAAGCAGTCGCCGGATTTTCTGGGAGAGATCGAGATGTTTCTGGCAGAGCTTGAGGATGAACTCATGAACTTTACGGATGCAGAATTCCGGGGCTTTTCAAAGACCGAAAGCGAACTGGTCAACCTGTTTTATTTTAAATTCCAGGACATTCCCCTGCTGTCCAGAATGGAGGCAGTGGCAGAGTATTTCATAGATGAATATGAGACCCTTACCGGTACGGAACTTTCAGAGGAAGACCGTCTGGCAGTGGAGCAGAAATTTGAAAAGATGTATGTCACCAGGGATTTGTATGTGCTTTACCAGCAGCTCCTCCAAAGGACCGGGCAGGCGCCGCTTCCCCGGGTTCCCTATGAAAAGAGAAAGCTTCCCTATGAGGACGTCTATCCCATGCTGTATTTGAAATACCGTCTGTATTCCAGGAACGCCCATAAAAATATTAAGCATCTGGTCATTGATGAAATGCAGGATTACTCGTATCTGCAGTATGAGATCCTCCGCCAGCTATTCCCCTGCAAGATGACGATCCTGGGAGACCGGGCGCAGACCATGGAGGGAACGGTCCGGGATGTGACCAGATTTCTTCCCAAGATTTTCGGGAAGCATATCCGCAAAATCGAAATGAAGAAAAGCTACCGCAATACCATGGAAATCGCAGCCTATGCCAACCAGATCACTGGTGTGACGGATGTGGAGCTGTTTCAGAGGCATGGAAAAGAAGTGGAGGAGGAAGTCCTGGAAACTCCCGCGGAAGCCTTTGAAAAAGTCCTGGAGCATCTGAAGCTGGGGGAGGACCAGTATGAGACAGCTGCCGTGATCGCCATGACGGAGCAGGAGGCACTGGATGCCTATGCCTTTTTAAAAGACCGCCTTCCTCAGGTCTCTTACATTGACCGGGACAGTTCTTCTTTTCGCCGGGGGCTGACTGTGACCACCTTTTATCTGGCAAAGGGGCTGGAATTTGACCAGGTATTCGGACTGTGCCGGAAGGAGAAAACACCGCTTCTTACCCAGGCGGAATATATCTGCGCCACCAGAGCGCTTCACGAATTGTATATGTATACGGTCTGAGAAACCTCAGACAGCCGTTTGGCAGCACCATAAACTTTTTGCTTATGGTGCTGTTTTTCGCTGCACAAGTCCGGCAAGCGGCATCATGCTTGCATGAAATGCCATTTGTCGGTCGCACATTTTGCCTGCCAGATCCGTTATACAAAGTGAAAGGGGTCACAAGAGATGAACATCGAAGAACAATACGACCGGCTTTACCGTTACTGCTATTTCCATACAGGAGATCCGGTACTGGCAGAGGACCTGACTCAGGAGGCGTTTCTGCGGTATTTCAGCCGAAAGCCTGCAGTGGGCATAGGCAGACCGATGGCTTACCTGTATACCATTGCCAGGAACCTGTGCATTGACCATTACAGAAAAAGGAAGACAGAAGAATTCCGGGAGGAGGAACTGGTCTTTCTTCCCATGGAGCAGGTAGAAGAAAAAATGGATCTGGCGGCAGCCCTTGGAACGCTTGACAAACAGCACAGGGAAATCCTGCTGCTGCGGTACGTCAATGAACTGGGCGTGGGAGAAACGGCAAAGGTACTGGGGATCTCCCGCTTCTGCGTGTACCGAAGAGAAAGAGAAGCCATGGAAAAGCTGCGGAATTATATGAAAGGAGAGAAGTCCCTATGAGAAAAAAAGAGCCGTGGAAAGCAGAGCTGGCAAATGCTTTTGCCTGCCCCAAGCCCGCAGGAAAGCAAGCCTTTTTGGAAAATTTGAAACAAGGGGAAGCACCGCCTGAAAGCCCGGCACAATGGATGCTCGGACAGGCTGCCTATATCCAGAAATCCACCTGGATCCTCTCGGCAGCGGCATTTCTCGCCGCGTGGGCAGCAGGAGCTGTCTGCCGGCAGCAGGGAAACGCCCAGGGGCTTTTGTGGTCCTTTGCCGCTATGGTGCCGTTTCTGATCTTATTCGCCGCCGGAGAGCTTGTGAAAGCAGATCTCTATGGAATGCGGGAGCTGGAAAGAAGTGCCCGTTTTTCCTCTGAGAAGATTTTAAGCACCAAACTGGTACTCCTTGGAAGCTTTGACGGTGTGCTTTTTCTCCCGGCTTTTTTTCTCTCTGTCCTGTGGGGCAGCTGGAGTGCGCTGCGGATTTTCTTTCTTCTGTTTCTTCCCTACATGACCGCAGCCTTTGTATGTCTCGGCATCCTTCTGCTTGTCAGCGGGCAGACGGCTCTCTGGTATTGCCTGGCTGCCAGCATCGGCATCAGCTGCAGCTCTTTTGCTGTCATAAGAAGCACATGGATGGAGCATTTCCCCCTGTACTGGCTGTTTCTGGCTGCCGGGCTGCTCCTGGCAGGGGTTGCTGCGGAAATTTCAAGATTAAAAAGAAAAGAGGGGATCATACATGACGAAGCTTATTGCTGACCGCATTGCCAAACAATATCAAAACAAGATTGCCGTAGACACCCTGTCTTTGTCCCTTGGTCCGGGACTCTATGGGCTGCTGGGTGCCAACGGCGCGGGGAAAACGACGCTGCTTCGGATGCTGGCAGGCGTTCTGCAGCCGGACCGGGGAGAGATCTTTCTGGGAAAGGATCCGGTGCAGTCTGAAAGGTACCGGGCGCATATGGGGTATCTGCCCCAGGAATTCGGCTGTTATCCCGGTTTTACGGCAAGAGATTTCCTGCTGTATCTGGCGCTGTTAAAAGGACTGTCCAAAAGCAGCGCTCAGGAAAAGATCCGAAAGCTACTGGATACCGTGGGACTTTCAGAAGCCGCGGATAAAAAAGTAAAGACCTTCTCCGGAGGCATGAAGCGGCGGCTGGGAATTGCCCAGGCACTGTTAAATGATCCCTATCTTCTTATTCTGGATGAACCTACCGCAGGTCTGGACCCCAAAGAGCGAGTCCGTTTCCGCAACCTGATCTCCCAGTTAAAGGCGGGGAGAATCCTGATCCTTTCCACTCACATTGTGTCCGATGTGGAATACATCGCGGATAAAATCTTTCTTATGCAGAAAGGGCAGATTCCCCGGGAAGGGTCTGTCCAAGAAATTCTTCAGAGCATGGACAGCAGCGTCTGGGAATGCCGCACAGACCCGGCGCAGGCAGAACTTTTAAAAGCACGGTATCCCATTGTCAATATTCGGGAAGAGGCGGGTCAGGTCTTTCTCAGATTGTGTGCCCGGGAGCAGCCCTGCAGGGATGCTGTGCGTGTCAAGCCAACGCTGGAAGATGTCTATCTGTATGATTCGTAAGGGAAAGGGGAGAAAACTTATGTTCTGGAAACTGCTGTTTTATGAGTATAAAAAAATGTGGAAACGAAAAACGGTCTGGTTCAGCCTGATCGGCGCCTATCTGGTGGTTTGGTTCAGTACCTGTACCCTTTTTCTGGGGGATGTCTATGTGGAGGGCGGCAGAGCCTGCACCATGCAGGAATACGAGGAAGCCTGTGCCCGGGCTGCCAAAGAACTGGAGGGCAAAAAAATGGATCGGGCACTTTTTGAGCAGTATGCCAGGGGCTATGAAGAATATGCGAAACTGCAGCCGGGCACGGACTTTACAGCCGCCGACTATCTGCGTGTACAGGAAACGTATCTGCCGTCCATCCTTTTAGAACACTGGAAAGCAGCCGCACTGGTTCCGGACGGTTCCAAGTCTGTGTACGAAGACCGAGCCGCCAGTCTGCTGAAAACCTATGAAAACCAGCATCTGAGCGCCCAGGAGATCCGGTGGCATCAAAAAGAAATCCAGGAAACAGGGATCATCACCTACTCCTATAATGAAGGTGCCAACCGGTTTATCCAGCTTCAGGCATCCACCCTTTTATTTACCGCCATTGCCGTGGTGATCGCAGCGGCTCCCCTTTTCGCAGAGGAATACAGCCTGAAAACGGACAGCTTTCTCCTTTCCTCCCGCTATGGAAGGAAAAAAGCGGCGGCAGCCAAGCTTACCGCCGGATTTTCCTATACGGTCCTGGTGTCCCTTTTGTATTTTCTCACTTCTTTTTTCATGCAGATGGAGATTTACGGTACAGGCGATTTTCAGGCTGCCGCCCAGACCATGATCTGTATGGCAGATAAGAGCTATTCTCTGACGGTCGGACAGGCAGTGGCTGCCATTTTTGTATGCGGCATCCTGTCCCAATGTCTGCTGGCAGCAATTGTGATGCTCTGTTCCTCCAGAATGAACGCTCCCTTTGCCCCGGTGATCCTGGGGCTGGTCCTGGCGATCGTACCTATGTTCGGCAGCATTTTTCCTCAGGATCAGGGGCTTCTCAGTGTTCTTTTTTATGCGCTGCCCTCCAGCTTCGGCACTGCGGAAACCGTATTCTGCAGCCAGCTGCTTTCCCTGGGAAGTCTTTGTATACCGGCTTATCTCTTTGTCCCGGTGGGCTGTCTGCTGCTTTTGCTGCTCTTAAGCCTGCTGTCGAAAAACTGGTTTTGCCGGCACGAGGCAGGGTAAAAGGGATTCTGTCTGCTGCTCGATTTCTCTGCCTGCCAGCGAAAGGCTGTGAAAGAAAATATTGCTGTTGACTAACTTCCGTCCTGTCTTTTACAATAAAAGCAAGACAGGATCGGAGGGATGGATATGAAAGCATTATCTGCGGCAAAACCGGGTGAGTACTGTACCATCAAGTGGCTATTCGGCATCCCTGAGGTATTGGAGATCATGAAAAGCTATCATATTGGCGAAGGCAGCAGGATCCAGGTTCTCCAGTGCGGAAAAGACAGGCTGATTATCAAGACAGAGGACACCAAACTGGCTATGAGTACAGAGATCGCCCAGAGGATCAAAGTGTGAAACTATAAAACAGCAAAGGAGAAAGAGTATGAACGTATTGGAATTATTAGATGAACTCCAGAAGAAAGCGCTGGAAGATCCGGATCTGCGCCGGGAACTTCTGACGACCAGAACAGCAGACTATCCTCTGGGAGCATTCTGCAAAAAATGCCGGGAGCTTGGTTATGAAATTTATGAAATGGAGCTGATCAGCGCAGGAGAAGAATTCTATGCCGAGATGAAGCGCAGCACCAACGGCGGAGGAGAAAACTCTCCTATGCTGGAAGGGGAAGACGATTTCTATGAGATGTTTTTTGCAAGCCTGGAACGGGCTTAAATACGAAAGAGGTGAAGCGGAATGTTCTTTCGTAAAAAGGCTGTCCACAGCTCCCCTTCTCAGGAATTTGACAGGAACAAAATGGTCCCGGTGATCCGCTCCAGTATCTGTACCGGAGAGAAAACCGCAGGATTTAAGAACCTGGAAACCGGACGGTTTGAAGATATCATGCTGATCCGGCAGGAAAAGGACCTGCAGGAATTTCTGGATCTGTACGGGATTTCAAAAGAGGAGATCCGGACAGAATATTAAAGCTGCGATACACAATACAGACACTTGGAGGAAAAGATGCTTAGAGAAATTGATCTGGCAGAGGTTTCAGACGGAAAACTCTACTGCCGAACCGATATGGCAAAACTTGGATGCGACGACTGCAGAGGCTGTTCTGCCTGCTGCCGTCATATGGGAGATTCTATTGTGCTGGATCCCTATGACAGTTACCTTTTATGCAAGGGGCTTTCTGTTTCTTTTGAACAGCTGCTCACCTTTGCGGCAGAGCTGCGGATGGTGGACCAGATGATCCTTCCCAATCTGAAAATGGCTGGAGAGGAGGAAGCCTGTCCGTTTCTAAATGAAGAGGGCAGATGCCGGATCCACGCCTTCCGCCCTGGTTTCTGCCGGATGTTTCCTCTGGGCAGGGTGTATCAGGAGGATGGCTTCCGCTATTTTCTTCAAGTACAGGAATGCAAAAAAGAGCTGCGGACCAAGGTAAAGATCAGCAAATGGCTGGATATCCCCAACCCAAAAAAGTACGAAGCCTTTGTCTGGCAGTGGCATGAATTTTTGAAAAAAGCAGGGAAGATCCTTGCCTCTTTTTCGGAGCAGGAGACCCAGAAGAAGATTGCCATGTATGTTTTAAAGACGTTTTATCTTGCGCCTTATGACGGGGAACGTGATTTTTATGAACAGTTTGAGGAA
>DWVZ01000004.1 GCA_019119975.1 Candidatus Blautia merdavium
TTGCCTTCCTCCTGATACCAGCCGCTTCCGGCTGTGCAGATCAGGATCTGTCCGCCTCCGGTCTTTGCGTGATGGATGTGCCAGTTGTTGCGGCAGCCCGGCTCAAAGGTAACATTAGCCAGGAATACCGGGCAAGCCTTGGGATCCGTAAGAGGATTTAAATAAGAGTTTCCGATAAAAAACTGGGCAAAAGCGCTGTTTTCTTCTCCCTGCCCGAATACATTTGCTTTGTCAAAAGTATCTTTGTCCTGTATTTTCATAATCACAGACCTCCTTAAAACGTTCTATAAAAAATAGAAGTGCTCATTTGTTGATCACTTCTATTGTAGTTCTCCCTGCAAAACTTGTCTAATGCTTAGATTGGATTTTCCTTCATGCCTGAAAGGTATTTTTGCATCCGGCAGATTTTTGGTCTCCGGCAGATTCGGGGAGGAGGTGCAGGCTGGCGCCGGAAAGGCGGAACTCGTTCTTGCGGTAGGAAATCAGCCCGTCTTTGCGCATCTTCGACAGTTCTTTGGACAGGGCGCTGCGCTCCACGCACAGATAATCTGCCAGCTGCTGCCGATTAAAGGGAAGCTTGATACAAGTTTGTCCCTGGCGCAGAGCTTCGTCGGACAGATAGGCAAGGACCCGGTCCCGGATGGACTTCGGGGTCAGATAGTCGATCTTCCGGTTGAGACTGAGGTTCTTCGATGCCAGGACAAACAGCAGGTTCTGGATCAGACGGCTGTGGAAGGCACAGCTGGAAGTACAGGTGGTCAGAACTCTTTTCACATTCAGAAACAGGATCTGGCAGTCCTCAGCAGCTGCTGCTCGGAAAGGAAAGGCTTCTTCCTTCATGCAGGCATAGACTTCCCCGAAGATCTGTCCCGGGGCAATGTGGGCAATGATCTGCTGGCTGCCCCACAGATCTTCCTTTAACAGATGGATGGAGCCGGACAGGAGAAGCCCTAGAGAATCAGTGGTATCTCCTATGCGGAAGATCACGCTGCCCTTGGGATACAGACGTTTTCTGACATCTAAGCATTTCAGCATGAGACGGGCATCATTTTCTTCGATTCCCTGAAAAAGGGCGCAGTTGAACACAGGATCCATGGCAGACCTCCTTGGAAAAAGAAATTGGCGCTCCGGACTGACCGGAACATTTGAGACCATTATACACGAAAATCATTGATTTTAGAAAGAAAATTGAATATACTAAAACTGCAGGCTGCATCGGAGGCAAGGAGACTTGTCTCCGTTTGCTTATCAAAGGTCCGTCAGAAAGGACAAAGAAAAGAGGTTGCAGAACAATGAGAGAACAACTCACACAAAATGATGTAAAGAAGATTGAAGAGGAGATCGAATACCGGAAGCTGGTAGTCAGGAAGGAAGCCATTGAGGCAGTGAAAGAAGCCAGAGCCCAGGGCGATCTCAGTGAGAATTTTGAGTATTATGCCGCCAAAAGAGATAAGAATAAAAACGAGAGCCGGATCCGCTATCTGGAAAGAATGCTGAAGACAGCTTCCATTGTAGAAGATCATTCCCAGGCAGATGAAGTAGGACTGAACAACCTGGTGACCGTTTACTTTGAAGAAGAGGATGAGACAGAGCAGTATAAGCTGGTAACATCCATCCGGGGGAATTCTCTGGATAATAAGATCAGCATTGAATCTCCTCTGGGAAAGGCGATACTGGGGCACAAGACCGGCGACCGGGTGCTGGTCAGGATCAGCGATACAGCAGGATACTATGTGGAAATCCGGGAAATCGTAAAGAATACCGACGATGAAAGCGACCAGATCCGCAGTTTTTAACACAAATTTAACAGAAACCTTTCGCAGATTTTACATAGCCTCCCTATAATGGGGCAGAATGAGAAAAAGAAAAGGAGAATACCATGGATTTTTTTAGTATACTGACCTTGATCGGAGGGCTTGCCCTGTTTCTATATGGAATGCATGTCATGGGGGACGGGCTCTCCAAAGTCTCAGGGGGCAAGATGGAACAGATCCTGGAGACATTGACGTCCAATCCCTTAAAGGCAGTGGGACTGGGGGCGCTGGTCACTGCGGTGATCCAGTCTTCTTCAGCTACCACGGTTATGGTGGTGGGATTTGTAAATTCCGGCATTATGAAGCTGTCCCAGGCAGTGGGCGTGATCATGGGCGCCAATATCGGTACCACTGTCACTTCCTGGATCCTCAGCCTGTCCGGGATCGAAAGCGATAACTTTTTTATCCAGCTTTTTAAACCAACATCATTTTCTCCGGTGCTGGCAATCATCGGCGTGGCATTCCTGCTGTTTGCAAAGAGTGAGAAAAAGAAGGATATCGGCACCATTTTCCTGGGATTTGCCGTGCTGATGTTTGGTATGGAAAGCATGAGCGGTGCAGTGAAGCCCCTGGCAGATGTACCGGAATTTACTGGGATCCTGACAGCCTTTTCCAACCCGCTGCTGGGTATGGTCGCCGGCGCGCTGCTGACTGCCGTGATCCAAAGCTCTTCAGCATCGGTGGGAATCCTGCAGGCGCTCTGCGTCACAGGGGCTGTCAGCTATGGGGTAGCCCTTCCCATTATCCTGGGACAGAATATCGGTACCTGTGTGACTGCCCTTCTTTCCTCCATCGGAGCGAAGAAAAACGCAAAAAGAGCGGCAATGGTGCACCTGTATTTTAACCTGATCGGCACCGCCGTATTCATGGCGCTGTTCTACAGCCTGAATGCTTTCCTGAACTTTGCCTTTCTGGATCAGGCTGCCAATGCGGCTGGCATTGCAGTGATGCACAGTGCCTTTAATGTATTTGCTACTTTGGTCCTCCTGCCCTTTGCCAAAGTGCT
The DNA here is from genome assembly GCA_019119975.1 of Candidatus Blautia merdavium. Taxonomy (GTDB): domain Bacteria; phylum Bacillota; class Clostridia; order Lachnospirales; family Lachnospiraceae; genus Blautia; species Blautia merdavium. The sequence continues at coordinate 2,821 of DWVZ01000004.1, forward strand.
GGAGAAGCTTGCCTGCCTTACCATCCGGGACAAGGATACGGACCAGGAGGAAGAGACAGAGGTTATCCAGCTGGATATGCGTTTCCTGGATCAGCCGGCTTTTGCCATGGAACAGAGCCGGGGCGCTGCCAGGAAAATGGCAGAGATTTCCAAGAAATCCCTGTTTACAGCTCTCTCTTTATTCCAGGAATGCACGGAGGAAAAGATGGCGTATGTGGAACGGGAAGAGCAGAAAGCAGATGCCTATGAGGACGCCCTGGG
>DWVZ01000067.1 GCA_019119975.1 Candidatus Blautia merdavium
ACTGCCGCTTCTTTTTTCTCAACGGCATAGACTCTGCCGTCCCATGCCCGAAGCGCCATTTCCACAGACACCGAACCGGTTCCTGCCCCCACATCCCAGCATACGGAATCGGTCTGCAGGCGAAGCTTTGATAAGGATACGGTTCTGACTTCTTCCTTGGTCATGGGAACCTTGTCCCGCAGGAATGCTTCATCAGAAAGTCCATGGGTGGATAAAAGAGGCTGCGCTTTTTCATTGACTGCGCAGACTACGCTTAACAAAGAAGCTTCGTAGTCCGTAAAATCCCGGGCAGGTCCGCTGCTGATCTTTTCCTCCGGATAAGAAAGGTTTTCTCCTACATAGAGTGTGACCTCTCCCATGCCGTATGCTGTCAGCTTTTTGGCAAGCCCGGACACGCCGTCTCTGGTTCCCAGAATCGCGAAAACTTTTCTGTTCTGTCTGATCAGGGCAGTCAAATTCGCTATTTTTCCATGAGCGCTTGCCAGGACTGCGTCATCCCAGGAAAGCCCGATGCGGCTCATGAAATAGACCGGAGAAGCGATTCCGCAAAGCAGGCGTACCCTGCCGCCTAAGGCATCTGCAAGCTTTTTCGCGCCGCTGTAAAAACCAGTATCCCCGGAAAGTACCACAGCCACTTTTTCGTATTCGGGATGGGCTTGGATATAAGCCAGGATCTTCTGGCTGTCATACTCGACCCATGTATCCTGCCCTTTTTTGGCACAGGCTTCTACCATGCGTCTGGCTCCGATGATCAGATCTGCCTCATCCAGGACCCTGTCCGCCTCCAGTGTCCGGCTCCTCCTGTCTCCCATGCCGATTCCCACCAGAAAGATCTCTGGGTCTGCCTGAAGAGACAGTTTTTTATACAAAAGCCTTTTGGTCTCCTTTACCGAGATCCCTTCCTCTTTTACCGGACGTCCGATCACCACCAGAGTGCAGCCGCAGTCCTTTGCTGCCCGGATTTTTTCCAGGAAGCCTCCGGTATTGCCCGACATCTTGGTCACCAGGTATCTGCAGTCATACTGCCTGAGCATGGCAGTGTTTAATTCCAGGGAAAAAGGACCCTGCATACAGATCAGATTCCTTCCTTCAAATCCCAGCCGCGCACACTGCTCCACTGCCTGAGGTACTGAAAGGATCCGCAGGAAAACTCTCTTCTGATAACCGGAAAGAGCCGTATATTTTGCGGCTTCCTTGCTCCCTGTCGTCACCAGGATATTTCCCTGTGTCTTCTCCAGAAATTCTACCGCTTCTTCCACGGTATCGGTATAGACACAGTGAGAAAGCTCTTCGCTGCCCTCGTTTTCCCGCAATATCCGCACATAGGAGACGCCGCATTTTTCACAGGCAGTTTTTATATTTTCTGTCACCTGGGCAGCATAGGGATGGGTGGCGTCCAGAATCAGCCGGGCGCCCTGTTCCTTAAAAAGCTGCTCCATCTGCGGCTCATCCAGCCGTTCATGAGATACCTGGAGAAACGGACTCTTTGGCAGCAGTTCTTCTCCGTATTCGGTGGCGACGCAGACCCGGGCAGGCACCTGCTTTTTATCCAGAAATTCTGCGATTTCCCTGCCCTCTGTGGTCCCCGCGAACAAAATAATCCTACACATTTTTATAGCCTCTTGGCGTTACCATCTTTCCCCCAATTTCTTTTGTCTGGGAATTTCCTACAAATACGGTAGTAAACATATCCGCTTTGGTTTCTCTTAATTCCTTCAGCGTCATAACCTGCATGGATTCCTGGTCTCTTCCGATATTGCTGACAATGCCGCAGACCGTTTCAGGCGCTTTATAGCGCAGCATCAGATCACAGGCTTTCTGCAGATAATCATGGCGCTTTTTGCTGGAAGGATTGTACAGACAGATTACAAAATCCGCCTGAGAAGCGCCTAAAAGACGCGCCTCGATTTTCTCCCAGGGAGTCAGCAGGTCGCTGAGGCTGATCAGACAGAAATCATGGATCAAAGGCGCTCCCAGAACAGCCGCTCCGCCTGTGGCAGCGGTCACTCCGGGCAGGATCACCAGCTCTGTTTCCGGGTAATTCACTCCCACTTCATACATCAGTCCCGCCATTCCGTAGACACCGGCATCACCGCTGCAGATCATAGAAACCTGTTTCCCTTTGGCAGCCTCTTCAAAGGCGAGGATACAGCGGTCCACCTCCTTTTTCATAGGGGTAGTCAGAAATTCCTTATCCGGAAAGTGGTCCTTGACCAGATCCACATAAACCGTATAGCCGATGATCACATCACTGTCTTTCAGGGCACGGGCTGCCTCAATGGTCATCTTTTCATAAGCGCCCGGACCAATGCCTACAACATATAATTTACTCAAAATTCTACACTCCATTTCTTCATGGCAAGAGCGGCAGTCACACCGTCCTCTGCGTATTTTCTCCGGATCAGTCTGCCCTTTCCTTCCCGGCAGCTGCCTAAAAGAGCGGCGCGCTCACACACGTTGTCCACCCCGGTGATCTCTTCCACAAATTCGGAACGGGCAAAGGTCCCTTCCGTCTCCTCCAGCTCTTCTGCCGTATAGGTTATAAAGGGGAGGTTTCTCTCTTTGCAGTATTCCAGGATGCCCTGTTCTTCTTTTTTCAGGTCAATGCTTGCCACCTGCTCCATTGCCACCGAGGGCACCAGAAGTTCATCACAGGCTTTGCGGATCACCCGCTCCACGGTTTTCTTGGACGTACCTTTTTTGCAGCCCACTCCGGTAGTGATAACCCTGGGAATCAGGTATAAAGTATGTACAAAAGGATGTTCCAGATAGCCGCTGGTCACATAGATTCCCAGCTCTGGCCTTTCCTCTCCGTTTTCGGTCAGCTTCAGCTCCTCCGGGATCTCGCCCAGCCACGGGAAATCACTGGCAAATCCCACCTCTTTCCCTGCAAGCAGGGCAGCGGAAACCTCTTTTGCCAGCTCCATGTCGGAAATGTAGCAGCCGTTCTTCTTGGCAAATACATCCACTGCAAACTTCTCATTGAGATCTGTTGCAGTGGTTACTACCGCCTGACCGTGGATGATCTCGCCGATCTCCTCTGCCAGCTCGTTTGCCCCGCCGATATGTCCCGACAGCAGGGAAATAGCGAATTTCCCCTGCTCGTCTACCACGACAACTGCCGGATCGGATTTCTTGCTTTTGACAAAAGGAGCAATGCTCCTTACTGCGATCCCGCACGCTCCTACAAAGACAATGGCGTCGCTGTCTGCAAATCTTCTTCCTGTCCATTCTTTTATGGATTCATCTACCGGCTTGGCGAAATCCTTTACATTCCTGAAATCCCTGGACTCCTCGTCCAGCTGTGACTCATCCAGAACCTTTTTCGTATACTTGCTCTTCGTGTAGGAATTTACTTCATGAGACCGTTCCTTCAGCACCCAGTACATCATTTCGCTCAAACGGTATCCTGCCTGACTGAAACTTATGATTGCAATTTTCATCTTCTGCCTCCTTTCCCCAAAAACAGAATTACAGTGTGTCCGTACCTTTTCTGAATTCTGTAGTAAATCCGGGATCATAAAGCTTTGACCGTTGGTATCCGTGGTGCGCTACCACGTCGCCGATGATCATAAGCGCTGTTTTCGTTACATGATTTTTTTCTGCTGTCTCTGCAAGCGTGCCTACCGTACAGAGAAATGTCTTTTCGTCCTCCCAGGTAGCTTTATAGACAATGGCAGCCGGGGTATCTGCCTTATATCCTCCCGCGATCAGCCTGTCCGAAAGCTCTCTGAGCATACCTGTGCTGAGAAAAACCACCATCGTCGCCTGATGGGCAGCAAAGGATTCGATGCTTTCTTTCTCCGGAACCGGTGTCCGTCCTGCCATCCGTGTAATGATCACGCTCTGGGACACATCTGGAAGTGTATATTCCAGATTTAAAGCTGACGCCGCGCCGCAGAAAGAGCTTACTCCCGGACAGTAATCATAGGGAATGCCCCGCTCCTCCAGCACATCCATCTGTTCCCGGATCGCCCCATAAAGACAGGGATCACCGGTATGGAGGCGGACTGTATTTTTTCCAGCCTGTTCTGCCTCAAACAAAACCTCCAGCACTTCCTCCAATGTCATTTTTGCACTGTTATAAATTTTACATGTTTCTTTCGCGTAGTCTAAAAGCTGGGGATTCACCAGAGAACCCGCGTAGACGATGACGTCTGCTTCCTCCAGAAGCTTCTTTCCTCTGACTGTGATCAGATCCGCTGCCCCGCTGCCTGCACCTACAAAATGTATCATGGCTGTCTCCTTTTTCTTTTGATTATTCTTTTACAAGAATCAGTGAATAATATCCGGCTGCTTCCGGGATTTCCCGGGCACAGCGGTAGATTTTTTCTCCCGGCATGCCGCAGTTTTCGATCATGACAGCCTGCTGTCCGCTCCTTAGGATACTCTCCCTGATCTGCTTCATTTTCTTTCCTGATTTCATCAAAACCTTGGTCCCGGGAAGTTCCAGGATCTGGTCCATGTCCTCAGCCTGATATGTGGCTGGGATCACGTGAAGAGGCTCTGCCATCTCTACCAACCCCAGGTTCAGCCTGGCTGCCACTGCGGTAAAAGAAGTAATCCCGCTGATAATGCTGGCTTCATATCCCCGCTCCAGGATCCTTTTATGCACATACAGATAAGTAGAATAGACGGTAGGATCTCCCAAAGTAAGGAATACCACATTCTCTCCTTTTTTGAGATATTCCTCCACATCATCTGCCGCTTTTTTATGATTTTCTTCCAACACCTTTGGATCCTTTGTCATGGGCATTGCCACCGGGATCAGGGTCTTTTCATCCAGCTCCTCATAGGCGCCCTTTACGATCTGGTAAGCCACACTTTTTTGGATGTCGTTTCCCGGCACCGCAATGATCTGGTTTTCCTTTATCAGTCTTAATGCTTTGATGGTGAGCAGTTCCGGATCTCCCGGTCCTACACCCACTCCATATAATGTTCCGTTCATCTTTTCTGCTCCTTTATCTAAGTGTTTGATACTGCTCTTTTAAAAGTCCTGCAAGCTCCCCGGCATGCCTGGTCTCTCCCAGATAGCCGTATTCATTGGAAAACAGGACGGCGCCCAGAAGCAGGCGGTCATAAGCTCTGTGATTCAGATAATACTCCACCCGGTCTGTGATCTCCTTCATAACCGGCTCCAGCAGCCCTTCTCTTCGGATCACGGCAAGCGCTTCGTCCGTAGTGATGGTATCCAGGATCTCTTTTGCGCTTTCCAGGGAAATCCCTGCGCGCAGGGCATTGGCTGCAAGGACTTCCGCCCTGGCGTCCGCACACCTGGAATGGGTATTCATGATCCCTGCTGCCACCTTTACAAACTTGCCGATATGGGAGATGAATAAGATGCCCTTCACCCCCATATCCACAGCCATATCCAAGGTTTCGCCCACGTAATTGCTGCACTTCATGTTCTCCTCAAAGGGCAGATCCATATGCTCTCTCAGAAACGCCGCTCCGTAATTTCCCGGTGTTACCAGCAGATATGCGGCTCCGTTTTCTACTTTCTGGCGCATCTCCACTTCAATGCTTTTGATCAGCGCAGCTTCGCTCATAGGCTCCACGATCCCCGACGTCCCCAGCACCGATATGCCGCCTTCAATCCCTAATCTGGGATTAAAGGTCCTGCCTGCGATTTCCTCTCCCTGGGGAATGCTGACAGTCAGCAGGAGACCTCCTTCATAGTCTGTCTCACTACAGATTTCTTCGGCTTCTCTCAGGATCATACTGCGGGGTACCTGATTGATGGCAGGGCTTCCTAGCGGTTGTTCCAGTCCTCTTTTGGTCACTCTCCCCACACCTTTTCCGCCTTCGATCCGGATTCCGGAAAAATTGGTTTTCTCGGCTTTTACAAATACTTCGATGCCATCTGTCACATCAGGATCATCTCCCGCAAATTTTTTGACGGCGCAGGATACCTGGCCGATCCCTTTCTCAATATGGACAATCTCCAGATTCAGCAGGATCCCCTTAGGTGTCATCAGCTCCACCGTCTTTACGGTACCGCCTTTTAAAAGCATGGATACTGCCGCTTTTGCCGCTCCTGCCGCGCAGGAACCTGTGGTATATCCGAAACGCATTTTTCGATTGTTTTTTATGCTGTAATAATCTTCCAGCCCGTTCTTTTGTTCCATCTTCCAGCTCCCTGTTTTATTCCCCGGCGCAGCAAAGCGGATAAACCTGCCTGAAATCTGCCGGTTCTTACAGATCTTTCCGCAGCATAAAAAACCCGCTGTCTTCTGACAACGGGGGTATGCTCTCTTACAGTTGAAAAGAATCCGGTTGCCGCAGACTGCTTTTCCGATTCTTGAAAATCCTATGTATCTGGCTTTACAGTAACGGACTTGCGCAGGAATTTCAACTGCTTCCATAAGGGATTTTCAATTACATTTTTCGCTCTTTCAGCCTCCATTATTATATAATTTTGCAAAGGAAAAGTCAACCGGAAGCCGCACCTTCTGCACCACACTTCTGCGATCTTAAATCCGTCTCTGGGGCTTTTTGCCGAAAGCCAGCCCGATCAGCCGTTCACTGCCTTTTTGAGCCAGTGTGGGAACACTTTCCGGATGCGTCCACTTTGCGATCTGGTCGTCAAAAAGAATATTGGCAGACGCCGGAAATTCCTCATCCCCATCCCAGAAAATATAGGTCAGGCTGATTTTTGGAAATGCCTGCAGGGTCACAGATACATCTCCGTACTTCTCCTGCTTTCCGCCCATTGCTATCCCGCTTTCCAGAAGCTTTTCGGGGCAGCCGGAAAAAGCGTTTCTAAGAGGCTCTACCGCACTTTTTCGATAGGCATGTTCAAATACCGCAGCCTCCCGCACCTCCCGAAACGGGACCTTTTTGGTACTTTCCCGGGCTGTTTCCTGAAAATAATGCAGATGATGCATGATGGTCAGTCTGTCTGTGACAGAAACGGGGTCTCCGCTTTCTTTTGTAATCTCTCCGCTTTTTCTGTCTGCCCTGCAGATTTCATAAAAAAACGGAACATACAGAAAATCTTCATCCATCTCAAGCCCCAGTTTTTCTGCGGTTTTCTTCTGATCACTTTCTATAAACCACTGCTGAAATACAGCAAACACCTTTTCATAGTTTGATTCCATTCCCATATGCACTTCTCCTTCCTGCTGCAATATATTTATGGTTAATCTCCCTTACAGCCAGTAAGGAATTACCCATCTTGCTGCTTAAGCTGTTATTTTTTTATCATAACACAGCTGCGGTTGTTTTTCATCCCTATCTGCAGATTTTGTGTATCCTCCATTGGCTTTGACAAAAGAAAAAGCAGGAAGTCCCTTTCAGGATTTCCTGCCCGCAGCAGTCTTTTTTCAGATGATGATGCAGACCAGACCGCCTTTGCTGTCATTGACGATCTTCTGCATGGTGTCCTGAAGTTTTACCTGGCTCTCATCTCCGATCTGCACCAGCTTGGTGTGAATGCCGTCTTCTACCAGCTGTCCGATGGATTTCCCGAAAATGTTGGTCTGCCAGATACTTTCTTTGCGTTCCTCACTGGTCTTAATATAAGAGATCAGATCCTTTGCCTGCTCCTCACTTCCCACGATGGGCGCGATTTCCGTTTCAATATTCGCCCGGATCATGTGGATGGAGGGGCTGACGGATTTTATCTTGACGCCGAATTTGCTGCCCTGCTTGATCACCACCGGTTCCTCCAGACGGATCTCCTCAATATCCGGCGTTACCACACCATATCCTTTTCCTTTCACGGATTCGATGGCGCTCTGGACTTTTACATATTCTTCCCGGATCTTTGCCATTTCCCGCATGGTATGAATCAGGGCATACTCATCCGAGATAGCGACGCCGGTCATTTCACTTAACACTTCATAGTACCAGTGTTCTTCCATTTCCACCCGCAGCTTGACTCTTCCGCAGGACAGATCCACCAGTTCAGGAACTATTTTCTTTACATACTCTGAGGAAAGGGAAAGCTTTTCTTTGGAAGCATCTTTGATGTATTTGATCTTCCCCATCAGTTCTTTTGCTCCGTTTAAAAGTTCTGCTTTCAGATAATGATCCTGAGGCAGCATTTCCACCCATTTCGGTACGTAAAATTCCATCTGCACGATTGGAAATTCGTAGAGGATCTTTTCCAGGATCCTGGACACGTCTTCTTTTCTCAGCTGTTCACAGTTGACGCTTAAAACGCCTGCCTGATATTTCTTTTTCAGCTCCTCAGTTAAATTTAAGGTTTCCTCTTTATACGGCTTCTGGGAATTGACCAGGATCAAAAATGGCTTCCCTGCTTTCTTTAATTCCGTCACAGTTCTTTCTTCACTTTCCACATAATTTTCCCTCGGTATCTCTCCGAAGGAGCCGTCGCAGGTAATAATAAGTCCGATGCTGGAATGCTCCTCGATCACTTTTCTGGTGCCGGTTTCCGCCGCCTGGTGAAAGGGGATTTCATAGCCGAACCAAGGGGTTTTTACCATACGTTCTTTCCCGTTTTCCATATTTCCCGCCGCATCCGGGACTACGAATCCTACGCAGTCGATGAGCCGGATCTTGGCATCTACCTCATCGCCGATGCGGATCCTGGCAGCCTCCTTGGGAATAAATTTAGGTTCCACCGTGGTGATCAGTTTTCCGGAGCCGCTTAGCGGCAGCTGATCTCTTACCTCATTTCTCTGTGTCTCTTCCATGTTTGGCAAAGCTGCCAGTTCCATAAACCTGCGGACAAAGGTAGATTTTCCCGTGCGCACCGGACCTACCACGCCTATGTAAATTTCCCCGTTGGTACGTGCCTGTATGTCTTTATAAATATTATATGTATCCATAAAAGTTCCCCCTTAATCATATTGATATATTATATGATCCGGCTTTACTGCCCAGAACTTGTTTTTTTGTGAAAAATATACGAACATTTGTTCTTGACTTCTATTCCTGTCCGTTTTATAATACGGTTATAAGAACATATATTCGATTTTTACAGCTGCAGCAGCTTTTTATCCGGTACTGTCTCTTTCTGTCCATCCCATAGACACAGAAACAGCGTGCAGGGAAAGTTCTCACAATAAGCAGAATTTCATTTCTTTTCTCAAAGAAAAGGCATTTGAGGAAGTGGCTTTCCTTCCGACAGTATCTCCGTTTTCATGTACCTTACACAATCAGAAAGCCATGGAAGAAACCTGGCTTTTTTCAAAAATAATCTTTGATCTGCATTTACAAAATAAACGAAAAACAGAGGGATTTATTATGGAATATCAATCATCCTTTACTCTGGAAGAGAAGCTCCAGATTCTATCTGACGCAGCAAAATATGACGTAGCGTGCACCTCCAGCGGCGTTGACCGCAAAGGACAGCAGGGAAGTCTGGGCAATTCCTGTGCAGCAGGCATCTGCCACAGCTTTGCCGCAGACGGGCGCTGTATTTCCCTGTTAAAAGTCTTATTATCCAATGAATGTGCCTATGACTGCAAATACTGCTTAAACCGCCGTTCCAACGACAAGCCCCGGGCTACCTTTACTGCGGAAGAACTTTGCAGCCTTACCATAGAATTTTATAAACGCAATTACATCGAAGGTCTGTTTTTAAGCTCCGGTGTGATTAAAAATCCTACTTATACCATGGAACTGATGTACGAAACCCTCTTTCTCCTGCGGACAAAATACCGTTTCCGGGGCTATATCCATGCCAAAGCAGTTCCCGGCGCATCTGCGGATCTGATTGAACAGACCGGCTATCTGGCAGACCGCATGAGTGTCAATGTGGAGCTTCCAACCCAGGAAGGGCTGCATTCCCTTGCCCCCAGTAAAAGTCATGCCGCCATTTTAAAACCCATGACACAGATTCAAAGCAAGATTGCCGACTATCGCCTTTCCATCGGAAAATCAGCCTTTATGGAACGTCATTTTGGAAACCAATATCTGGAGGGAAGTATCTTTTCCCGGCAAAGACCGGAAAGAATCCAGGAGTCTGCGTCCTCCTCCCTTCCGTTCTCCGGCAGTCCTCAGGGATCCCTGCGCAGCACTTCTGCTGAAAATACAGCTGTACAGAACGCAAGAGGCGGCTCCTCTGTCCGCCCAGTCTCTGCTGCATCCGGGACGCATCTACGTCCTTTTGTCCCTGCAGGGCAAAGCACGCAGATCATTATTGGCGCCACGGCAGAAAATGACTTTGATCTTTTAAAAGTCACCCAGACCATGTACCAGAAATTTGACTTAAAAAGAGTCTTTTTCTCTGCCTATATTCCCCTGAATGAAGACAGCGCTCTCCCCTCTCTGGATACGCCTGTACCTCTTTTGCGGGAACACCGGCTTTATCAGGCGGACTGGCTGCTGCGCTATTATGGGTTTTGCGCTGAGGAGCTGTTAAGCCCGGACCGTCCTAATTTTAATCTTTTCCTGGATCCGAAATGCGACTGGGCTCTGCGCCACCTGGAGTTGTTTCCTGTGGAAATCAACCGGGCATCCTACCAGGATCTTCTAAAAGTGCCGGGGATCGGCAATAAATCCGCTTACCGCATTCTTCAGGCACGAAGAAGCCAGAAATTAGATTTTCCTGCCCTGAAACGCATAGGTGTCGTTTTAAAAAGGGCACAGTATTTCATTACCTGCGATGGAAAAATGCTGTACCGGATTCCCATCGAAGAGGATTTCATTACCCGGCAGCTAACAGGAGAGGAACAGGCTGCCGCCTGGCAGCTGGACCATCCTCAGACTTATCGTCAGCTTTCGCTTTTCGACGACTGTTTCCTGTCATCCACTCCTTCTGTGGAGGACACCAGGAAAAGCCTTTCCGGACAGCTGTAAAGAAAGGGAGAATACGATTATGATTGTTTTTACATGTACCGATGCATTTGACGCTATGATGACCTGTATATACGATGCCTGGTCCGCCCGCCTGGGGCATTCCAATATCCGGCTTCAGACAGAACCTATAGAAATGCCGGAGCTGTTCTGTGACTACCGCCATATTGAACCCGACCAGGAAAAAGCCCGCAAAGTCATCCGTTCTGTCCAAAAGAAGATTTCTCCAGAAGCCTACCGCATGGTCTACACTGCCGCTATGTCCTGGGACAAGGATAAATTGGATAAAATCTATCGTTTTCTTGTGGTAGGCTTTGCTGTGGGCGGGAAGGTTACGTCCATGCTCGCCTCCCCCGCCGTGTCAGCGGTTTTCCTGCTGAACCGGAAAACAACCAACGAGGCGCACCATTTCAAGGAATTCGTCCGTTTTTCCTGTCTGGAAAATCAGGTGCTGTATTCTGTGATAGAACCCCAGAGCAATGTGCTGACCCTGATCGCCCCTTACTTTTGTGACCGGATGCCCTCCGAAAACTGGATGATCCTGGACAAAGGCAGAAAACTTGCAGCTGTTCACCCTGCAGACCAGGACTATTACCTCTCCTCTCTGTCTCCAGAGGAGCTTGGCAAAATAGAGGCTGAAGGAAACCGGAAGGATCCCTATGGCTCCCTGTGGAAAACCTTTTTTCATTCCGTAGCTGTGGAAGCCCGCGCCAATGACCGCTGCCAGAAGAACTTCCTCCCCTTAAAATTCCGCAGGAATATGACCGAATTTCAGCAGACCTGACAATTTTGCCGGAAGCATGGAAAAAGCCTGCATCCGCAGCGGCATACTGCCGGGGATACAGGCTATTATCTTTCCAGCTCAATCAGAAACCGTCCGATCTTTTGTCGGCATTCTTCTGATTTTTCTGCTGTTTCTTATGCGTATTTTCTTTTTGCAGCTTCTACCACATGACCAACCAGTACAGAAGTTGTAACACTTCCAACGCCGCCTGGTACCGGAGTGATGGCTTCTACTACAGGCTCTGCTTTTTCAAAATCCACATCTCCGCAAAGCTTTCCTTCTGCATTCACATTGATGCCTACATCAATGACAACCTGACCTTCTCTTAAATAAGTGTCATCAACGACTCCGGCACGTCCTGCCGCAACAATGACAATATCTGCTTCTCTTACTACAGAAGGCATATCCACGGTTCTTGTATGGCATACAGTTACAGTAGCATTCTTCTTGATCAGCATCATAGCAGCAGGTTTTCCTACTACAAGGCTTCTTCCCACTACAACTGCTTTTTTACCTGTGCAGTCGATTCCATAATGATCCAGGATCTCCATACATGCCTGTGGTGTACAGGGAGGGAATCCTACATTTTTTCCGGTAAACACGCCGGACATAGAGCCATCGGTCATACAGTCCACATCTTTTGCAGGATCCAGAGCATTTTCAATGACAGACTGATCTAAATGCTTTGGAAGCGGACGGAATAATAATACTCCGTGGATGTTGTCGTCTTTATTCACTTTATCAATGGTTGCAAGCAGCTCTTCCTGTGATACATCAGCAGGAAGAAGGATTTTCTCACATGCTACCCCCAGTGTTTCACAGCGCTTGGTTGCTCCTCTTTCGTAGGAAATATCGCTTTCATTTTCCCCAACACGGATGATCCCCAGTGTGGGCTTTACTCCTTTTGCTTCTAATGCCGCAACATCTGCTTTAATTCTTTCATTTAATGCTGCTGTTACTTCTTTTCCAAGTAATCTTTTTGCCATTTTTGCTTATCCTCCTGTTTCTCTTTCTCCGTCCTTCCCAAAAGACGTTTTTTATTTTAATCTGGATAATACGCTGTCAAAGGTTTCATCTGCGATCTTTGTGTATTTCTCCAGCATGGCATCTGCCTTTTTATTCAGTTCTTCTGCATATTCTCTGTCTGCCATAGATTTTGTGTTAATATACACGTTCAGGCTGGCGCCTTTTAAAGCTGCCTTGCAGAATGCAGCGCCTACACCGGCATCACTGATCGCCAGTTTGGAACCCTTAGCAGCAAATTCTACGATTACTTCAATGGCTTCACAGCATTTTTCCATGATCTCCATGGGCACTGAGCATGCGTCTTTTAAAACGATTTCCATAACACGTGCTTTTTCAGCCTTTTCCTCTTCTGTTTCTCTTGGCATTCCGTATGCTTTGGAAAGAGGTTCAAATACTTCTGCGTCTCTTTCGATCAGACGAAGGAAATCTTTCTGGAGTTCATCGCATTTCTTCTTTAACTCCCACATTTCCTCTTCCACATCTGCGTATTTTTTCTTGCCTACCGTCAGGCTGCCTACCATATTTCCCAAAGCGGTTCCCACAGCGCCTACCAGAGCAGAAGCTCCGCCGCCGCCCGGTACCGGGGCTTTTGAAGCTAAAACTTCGACAAATTCATTACATGGTGTGGTTGAAAATCCCATTTCTATATCCTCCTAAAGCCTTCTTTTCTTATGATTTAGAACAGACCGGAAATCTTTCCTGTCTCGTCTACATCGATTCTCTCAGCAGCCGGAACCTTCGGCAGACCCGGCATGGTCATGATCTCTCCTGTCAGCGCTACGATAAAGCCTGCTCCTGCGGAGAT
>DWVZ01000068.1 GCA_019119975.1 Candidatus Blautia merdavium
GGGAAAGTGCCGGCTTCAGCGCTGTTTCCTGCCTTAATTCCATTGGCATCACTCCTATGGTCGTTCCTCTTTTGTTGTAAATCTTTTTCTAAATTATACTGAAAACCATAGGAATTGGCAAGGTTCCGCTGTGAACTTGCTGCAAAGCAACACGCAATTTTTATTTTCTGCGTGTTACTTTATCGTACTTTAGGACACCGGCTCTTTTATTTCTCCCACTTAAAAATAATAATCCCCGCAATAGCAATCCCCATCCCAATCAACTTACGCCACTGAAAATCTGCCTTTTCCACGCCGAAAAGTCCCATCAGCTCGATCAGATACGCAACCGCCAGCTGCGCCACCACGATCAGCATGGCAGATCTGGCAGGTCCCAGGGCAGACATGCTCTGGATCACCGTAACGGTGATAAAGGCTCCGATCACACCGCCCAGAAGCAGATATTTGTGGTCCACCTGGGCAAGGGCAGAAATCTTGCTCCGCCCCGTAAAAAACCATGCCGCTATGCACACAAGAAAGGCAGAGATCTGCACCCAGCCGGTAGAAACCCACAGACTGGTCTGCTTGGTAAGCCCTGTGTTAAAAACGCCCTGTACACTCATAAGCGCGCCGGATAAAAGCGCTGTCAAAATTCCCAACATATCCATTCCTCCAGTATTGATTCAGTCTATGCTTAGAATTTCCAGCTGCTTTCTTTTTATACCTGCCAAGCCGTTTCCTTACGCCGCAGATCCGCCGGAACCTTTCTTGGTCCCGGCGGATCTGTATATCTGTTCCTGCGTCTCTTATCCTTTTACTCAGAAACTCTTTTCCAGTTTTTCTATCATCTCATCAATGTCTGCTTTGGTAATCACAAGAGGCGGAACAAAGCGCAGCACATTGGTCCCGGCGGACATGAGGATCAGTCCGTTGTCCATTGCCTTCTGAATGATCTCTCCCACAGGTCTTACTGTCACTTCCACGCCCTGCATGAAACCTTTTCCACGTCTTTCTGCTAAAAAGTCATATTTTTCCACCAGCTGGTCCAGCTTTTCCTCCAGATAAGGAGCTGTCTCCTGCACATGCTTTACAATGTCCAGTTCCTCGAAAAGGTCGAACACCTTGCTCACTGCCGCACACGCAAAAGGATTGCCTCCATAGGTAGTTCCGTGGTCTCCGGGAACCAGAGAAGCGGCTGCCGTCTTTTCATTCAGCGCAAAAGCGCCCACCGGAACACCGCATCCCAGGGCTTTTGCCGTGGTCATGATATCCGGCTGCACCCCGTAAGACTGGTAGGCAAACATACTTCCCGTCCTACCCATGCCGCACTGGATCTCGTCTAAGATCAGCAGGATATCCTTCTCATCGCACAGTCTGCGGATCTCCTGAAGGAATTCCTTCTGTGCCGGATAAATGCCGCCTTCCCCCTGGACCGTCTCCAGAATGACTGCACAGGTTTTCTCTGTCACCTGGGCTTTCACGCTTTCCAGGTCATTAAATTCCGCAAAGCGGATGCCTCCGATCAGCGGCTTGAAGGGTTCCTGATAATGGCTGTTTCCTGTAACTGACAGTGCCCCCAGGCTTCTTCCATGGAAGGAATGCTTCATGGCAATGATCTCATGGTCTGTGCTGCCGTCTTTCAGCCAGGCATATTTCCTGGCAGCCTTAATGGCGCCTTCGATAGCTTCTGTGCCGCTGTTGGTAAAAAATACCTTGCTCATGCCGGAAGCCTTTAAAAGCTTCTCTGCTGCTTCAGTCATAGGTACGTTGTAAAACAGATTAGACGTATGGATCAGCTTGTCAATCTGGTCCTTTAACGCCTGGTTATAATCTTCATTTCCATACCCTAGGGCAAACACCGCGATGCCTGCGCCGAAATCCAGATATTCCTTTCCCTCCAGATCATAGAGGCGCACGCCTTTTCCCTTTTCCAGCACGATCTGGTAGCGGTTATAGGTGTGGAGCACGGCATGCTCCGCCCGTTCGATATAGTCTTTACTGCACGTCATAATATTGTATTCCTTCCTTTCTCAGAATGGCAGTGCCGATACCTTTATCGGTAAAGATTTCCAAAAGCAGGCAGTGCTTGATCCTGCCATCCAGGATATGTACTCTGGAAACGCCTTCCTCAATGGCATCGATGCAGTTCTGAAGCTTGGGGATCATGCCTCCGCCTACATTGCCCTGGCTGATCAGTTCCTTTGCTTCCTTTACAAACAGCTTGGAGATCAGGCTTTCCGGATCTTTCGGATCCCGGTACACGCCTTCGATATCTGTAAGGAACGCCAGCTTCTCTGCGTTCATGGATTTTGCGATGGCACACGCCGCATCGTCAGCATTGATGTTGTATGTCTTAAATTCGCTGTCCAGCCCCACCGGGCATACGATAGGCAGGAAATCCTTTTCCAGCAGATCATACAGGATCTTCGGATTCACATCGGTGATATTTCCTACAAATCCAATGTCCTGTCCCTCCGAATATTTCTTCTCCACGGTCAGGAGCGCACCGTCTTTTCCGCTGACGCCTACAGCTTTGACGCCCAGGGATTCTACCAGTGTTACCAGCTCTTTATTTACCTTGCTGAGCACCATCTCCGCGATTTCCATGGTCTCCTCATCGGTCACACGCAGCCCGTTGATAAATTTTGCCTCTTTTCCCACTTTATTGACCCAGCGGCTGATTTCTTTGCCTCCGCCGTGTACGATGATGGGCTTAAACCCTACCAGCTTTAAAAGTACCACGTCCTGGATGACGCTTTTTTTCAGATTCTCATCCACCATGGCGCTTCCGCCGTATTTTACAACAATGATTTTCCGGTTAAACCGCTGGATATAGGGCAGCGCCTCAATGAGCACTTCCGCCTTGTCAAGATATTTCTGCTTTACCATTCTTTTTAACTCCTACTACAATTTATTACTGTTCCTTAATCTATTTCTATACCTTAATGAATCTGTTTCTGCTCCTTAATTCTTTAACGGCTGTAAAGAATTATCCCTCTTGTGTTTTGGTATTCTTCGTGTTTTATTTTCTATTTTCTCAACGTTCTGGATTCAACTTCCTTATGCTGCAGACTCCCCGCAGGACAGGATCCTTTCTCTAAAGGACAACCTCCTCTACGAACGATAATCCGCATTGATCTTCACATAATCATATGTCAGATCACAGCCCCAGGCTGCAGCGCTTTCCGTTCCCATTTTGATATCCGCAATGGCTGTCACTTCTTTTTCGGACAGAATCTTTGTCGCTTCTTCTTCGCTGTAATCCACAGCCACACCGTCCTGGATGATCTGAAGCTTTCCTGCTGCGCTCTCAAAGAACAGATCCACCTTCTCCGGGTCAAACTGCGCGCCGGAATACCCCATGGCGCAGAGGATCCTGCCCCAGTTGGCATCATGACCGAAGATCGCTGCTTTAGTCAGGCTGGAAGTGATGACAGACTTGGCAAGGATCCTAGCCTGCTCCTTCGTCTGCGCTCCCACCACCTGAACCTCAAACAGGGCTGTTGCGCCCTCTCCGTCTGCCGCGATTTTTTTCGCCAGGCAGGTGTTCACATACTTCAGGGCTTCCCGGAAGGTTTCGTAATCTTCATTTTTCTCTGTGATCTCCGGATTTCCTGCCATACCGTTGGCAAGGACCAGCACCGTGTCATTGGTGGAAGTATCCCCGTCCACAGAGATCATATTGTAAGTATCGTTTACAATTTCTCCCAGCGCTTCCTGAAGCAGCTTTTTATCTATGGCAGCATCCGTAGTCACGAAGCTGAGCATGGTGCACATATTGGGATGGATCATACCGGATCCCTTGCACATGCCGCCGATGGTCACGGTCCTGCCGGAAAGCTGGATCTGAACGGCTGCTTCTTTTTTCACCGTATCCGTAGTCATAATGGACTGGGCTGCCAGGATCCCTGCCTCCCTGGTATGGGAAAGCAGCGGCTTCATGGTCTCGATTCCCTGAAGGAGGGTGTCTATGGGCAGCTGCTGTCCGATCACTCCTGTAGACGCCACCAGCACGGCATCCTGGGGGATTCCCAGCGTCTCCCCTGCTGCTTTTGCAGTCTGCATGCAGTATCCATAGCCTTCTTCTCCAGTGCAGGCATTGGCAATGCCGCTGTTGCACACCACTGCCTGAGCGAAATCCGATTCGTATACGATCTTCTGATCCCATTTTACAGGCGCTGCTTTTACAATATTTTTTGTAAACGTGCCTGCTGCACGGCACGGCTTTTCACTGTAAAGCATTGCCATGTCTTTGCTGTTTCCTTTTTTGATCCCTGCTGCGATCCCCGCTGCCAGGAATCCTTCTGCTGCGGTCACGCCGCCGTCTATGATCTTCATACGCGAATCCTCTCTGTCTCTCTTTGTATTTTTCTTCATTTTATTACGGAAACTTATTACGGGAACATGGGGACTAAATTCAGTCCTTCTGTCTCTTCTTCACCAAACATCAGGTTCATATTCTGGACTGCCTGCCCGGCTGCACCTTTTACCAGATTGTCAATGGCTCCCATCATGATGATGCGTTTTGTCCTGGGATCGATCTTGAAATTAATGTCCACATAATTGCTTCCCTCCACCCATTTGGTCTGGGGGTACTGGTCTTTTTCCAGGACACGGACAAATTTTTCTTTTTCATAATACTTATCATAAACTGCTTTGACCGTATCGTAATCCACATCTTTTGCCAGAGACGCATAGGCAGTGGCAAGGATTCCCCTGTTCATGGGAACCAGATGAGGGGTAAAATTCAGCACCAGCTCTTTTCCCGCGGCATAGCCCAGCTGTTCCTCAATCTCCGGGGTATGGCGGTGGGAAGCCACGCCGTATGCTTTCATATTTTCATTGACTTCGCAGAATAGATTGTCAATCTTAGCGCCTCTTCCCGCTCCGGAAGTCCCGGATTTGGCGTCAATGATCAGGGTATCCGGATCGATGATGCCCTCTTTTACCAGGGGATAACAGGTCAGAATGCTGCAGGTGGTATAGCAGCCGGGATTTGCCACCAGACGGGCTTTTTTCACCTGTTCCCGGTTGATCTCACAGAGACCGTAAACAGCCTCGCCCAGAAACTGGGGCGATTTGTGTTGGATTTTATACCATTTCTCGTACGTCTTCACATCCTTGATGCGGAAATCTGCACTCAGGTCAATAATTTTTGCTTTTGACAAAATTTCTTCATTGACCATGGAGGCACAGAATCCCTGAGGTGTGGCGGTAAAGATCACGTCCACCTGGTCTGCCAGGGCTTCCATATTGTCATCCAGGCAGGTGTCCTCCACGATCTGAAACATGTTCTGGTAAACATCTGCGTATTTTTTATCAATATAACTTCTGGAGCCATACCATTTGATTTCCACATTTTTGTGTCCCAGCAGCAGCCGCACCAGCTCCCCGCCGGCATATCCGGTAGCTCCGATAATTCCAGCTTTGATCATAACTTTCTCCTCATTTCCCTTTTTCTCAATCATACTCCCTGTATACCTGATGTGCAAGATACAGTTTTATGCATATATTTGTTTAATTTTTGAATAATTATACATCTCCCTTCCAGAATATGCAAGCTTTATTTTTAATTTCTCATTTCTCGGAAAAACTAATCATTTCCTTAATTTATTCAGCAATATTTTCAGGTAATACAAAGCATAACTTCTGTGCATAGCAAAACTTTTTTTATTTTTTTGCATTTTTCTATTGCATAATTATTATAAATGATGTATAGTACCAATAGCAAAACGAAACACACGGCGGCAAAGTCTCTTCTATCTCTGCCGTAATCATAAAAACGATTTTCAGGAGGATTTTCTATTATGAAAGAAAAAGTAGTTTTAGCCTATTCCGGCGGACTTGACACAACTGCATTAATTCCATGGTTAAAAGAAACCTTTGATTACGAAGTAATCTGCTGCTGCATTGACTGCGGTCAGGGTTCCGAACTGGACGGACTGGATGAACGTGCCAAATTATCCGGCGCTTCTAAATTATACATCGAAGATATCGTAGATGAGTTCTGCGAAGACTATATCATGCCCTGTGTCCAGGCAGGCGCTGTCTATGAGCACAAATACCTTCTGGGAACTTCTATGGCACGTCCCGGAATCGCGAAGAAATTAGTCGAGATCGCAAGAAAAGAAAACGCGGTTGCCATCTGCCACGGCGCAACCGGCAAAGGCAACGACCAGATCCGTTTCGAGCTGGGTATCAAAGCTCTGGCACCGGACATCAAGATCATTGCTCCATGGCGTATGACTGATGTATGGACCATGCAGTCCAGGGAAGATGAGATTGAATTCTGCAAAGCTCACGGCATCAATCTTCCATTCGATATGAGCCACAGCTACAGCCGCGACAGGAACTTATGGCACATCAGCCATGAAGGTCTGGAACTGGAAGATCCTTCCCAGGAACCCAACTATGACGACCTGCTGGTATTAAGCGTGACACCGGAAAAAGCCCCTGACAAGGCAACTGAGATCACCATGACTTTTGAAGCAGGCGTTCCCAAGACCTTAAACGGAAAGGCAATGAAAGTTTCCGATATCATCAAAGAGCTGAATAAATTAGGCGGAGAAAACGGCATCGGTATCATTGATATTGTAGAAAACCGTGTAGTAGGTATGAAATCCCGGGGCGTGTATGAGACTCCCGGCGGAACCATTCTGATGGAGGCTCATGACCAGCTGGAAGAGCTGATTTTAGACCGAGACACTATGGAAACCAAGAAAAAACTGGGCAGCCAGATGGCACAGGTAGTATACGAAGGAAAATGGTTCACTCCACTTCGTGAAGCAATCCAGGCATTTGTAGAGTCCACCCAGAAATACGTGACCGGTGAAGTCAAACTGAAACTGTACAAAGGCAATATCATCAAAGCCGGCACCACTTCACCCTACAGCCTCTACAATGAATCTCTGGCTTCCTTCACTACCGGAGATATGTACGACCACCACGACGCAGACGGCTTCATCACCCTGTTCGGACTCCCCTTAAAAGTCCGCGCTATGAAACTGGCTGAACTGGAAAAGAACAACCAGAAATAATCCATTATACCTTGACAATTTCTAAATTTTGATAGAGAACCTGCGTGAAAGGTTCCTGTAATAGGCATTTCTATTACAAAGGAAAAAACCGATGAGCTTCGCACCCCTCATCGGTTTTTCCTTTTACAAAAGCAGCAGGCAGTGCCCTTTGTTCACTGCCTGCTGCCTTTCTTCTGTCAGATCCTCCCATACACATCCGCCGGAACCCTCGCCTTCACCGCAATGCCCTCCGGCGTATATTCCTCCTGGATCAGCTGTCCGTACTTTCTCACCAGCTGCAGCTTTCCCGCCTCCTGATAAGAAAACAGCCGCTCCACATAAATCTGGTTTTCTGCCAGCAGCTTTTCCAGCACCTGCTTCAGCTCTTCCAGTCCCTGCCCGGTCTTAGCAGAAATCTTCAGCACATAGTCTGCTCTAAAATCCCTGAAGATTTCCTCCCCGTACACTCGATCCTGCTTGTTAAACAGGGTAACAATCTTCTTATCCCCCACGCCCAGTTCTTTCAGGGTCTCATAGACCACATACATCTGCTCATCTCTCTGGGGATTGGAGGCATCCACCACATGGAGGATAAAATCCGCATACTTTGCCTCCTCCAGGGTGCTTTTAAATGCTTCGATCAAATGATGGGGAAGCTTGCGGATAAAACCTACAGTGTCGGTCAGATAAATCTTCTGCTTCCCGGAAAGCTCCAACACCCGGGTGGTAGGATCCAGGGTGGCAAACAGCTTATCCTCCTCCAGCACATCCGCGTCTGTCATAGTATTTAAAAGGGTAGACTTCCCTGCATTGGTATAGCCCACAATGGCGGCAGTCATCACGCCGTCCCTCTTTCTTCCCTGGCGAAGCACTTCTCTGTGGCGCTTTACCTGCTCCAGATCCTTTTTCAGCTGGGAAATCCGTACCTTGATCAGACGCCGATCCATTTCCAGCTTTTTCTCTCCGGGACCTCTGGTGCCGATACCGCCGCCCAGACGGGACAGGGAATTGCCCATACCTACCAGCTTGGCGGCGCGGTAGCGAAGCTGCGCCAGTTCCACCTGGATCTTTCCTTCACTGGTATTTGCCCGGGCTGCGAAGATATCCAGGATCACCATAGTCCTGTCCATAATCTTGCAGTCCAGCTCCCGTTCCAGATTGTTCATCTGGGAAGGTGTCAGCTCATCGTCACAGACAATTCCTGTTGCGTCCAGCGCCCGGACTGCCATGCGAATTTCCTCCACCTTACCTGTGCCTACATAATACCCCGGATGCATGGCTTCCCTTAACTGTACCACTCTTCCCACAGCCTGGGCGCCTGCGGTCTTTACCAGTTCTTCCAGCTCGTCCAGAGATTCCTGGGCATCCTCGGTCTCCTGGGTCTGGATTCCTACCAGGATCACCCGCTCCTGCTCTTCCTTTAATTCATATAAATCCATAAACTCTTTCTGCTCCTTTTTGTATCCAAACTTCTGCGTCTCACTGCTAAAACAATCTCCGGCTCTTTGATGAGTATACGGTCTGTTTTTCCTGTAATTTCCTGCAATACTTTGCCTCAAAAGCTTTACTTCTTCTAACAGTACTTTATTCCAAAAGCTTTATCTCTTCTAAACAATACTTTACCCCAAAAGTATTATTTCTTCTAATAGCGCTCTGACCCAAAGCACTATTTCTTCTAATATACAGAATTCCATTGCCGAAAGCAAGCCCGCAGCCGCAGATTTCTTTCCAAATAAAACACCGATAAAATCATCAGCATGGATACTACGAAGCGATACGTTGGGACGCTAAAAGGTACTGTACCGGAATTGCCCCTCCGTATACAGCACCTTTTTCACTTTTATCTCGTCTGTAAAAAATAATTCTCTCTCACCGCGTTTTCATCCGCAGGATATAATTCCAGATACTCGCTCATTTTCTGTTTTGCGGATGCGAAATCCGCCTTTTTCTCATAGAAAACAATCTCGTTAAACAGCAGCGCCTGCCTGGTCCTGTCATCGTTTTCTTCCAGCCCTTTTTCTATGTAATCAAGGGCACTGTCATAATCCTGCGTTTCTGCCGCACAGTAGGCAAGCCCGTTGTATCCTTCCGCCTTCAGCTCTTTTTCTTCCAGACACCGTTCAAACATCCTGCGGGCATTTTCTGTATCTCCCGATGCCATAGACACCTTTCCCAGATACACCGCCGCCTGGACGTATTCTCCTTCCAGGGCTTGTTCTAGCTCCCCGGAGGCCTCCTGGTATTCATCCAGATAATAGTAGATCCTGCCTTTATTGTAATGATCTTCCGGCTCCTTTGCGGAAATCTCCAGCGCCCGTTCCAGATATTCTTCGCCATCCGCGTTCATATCACAGGCAAGATAAACTCTGTAAATATCCAGATAATCTTCATAATCTTTGGATCCGGAGATCACTTTCGCAAAGTTCTCTGCTGCCTTTTTGTACTCATCCTGGTAGAGATAAGCGCTTCCTCTCAGGAAATAAGCATCCTTCACTCTCTGCTTCTTCAAAAGCTCTGTGCAGGTCTCAATGCATCCCGCATAATCGCCCTGCTGATACTGTGCATTGGCAAGGTACAGGGCTATATCCCTCTGCATTGCCTTTCCGCTCTCCTCAGCCAGCCTGGATGCGGCTTCAAAGGCTTCCTGGGCTTTCTCAAAAGAATTCTGCTCTGTCCAGGAAATCCCGATACCTCTCCACGCCTCCAGCGCATGATCCTCTGCTTCCACGGCTGCCTGAAAGTATCCGATGGCTTCCGTATAATCGCCCTTTTCCAGGCTCTCATTGCCAAGTTCATAATCCGTGGGAGTATCCTTGCCGCAGCCGCCCAGCAGACAGACCGCGGCGCATACTGCCAAAAATCCTTTTATCTTCAAGCGTGTTTTCCTCATTTCTACTGAAGGATCAGATTCTCACTCCGCATAGCCTCTACAACCTGATCCGCATATTTTTCACAGATCTCATCTGTGGCTGCTTCCACCATGACACGGATCAGCGGTTCGGTTCCGCTTTCCCGCACCAGGATCCTGCCGTCGTCGCCCAGGGCTTTCTCCACGCTGGCAACCGCCTCCACAACCTTCGTATTTTCCCTCGCTTCTTTCTTATCATGAACTCTTACATTTTTCAGGACCTGAGGATAGATCTTCACTTCCTTTGTCAGAGTGCTCAGCGGCTGCTTTTTCTCAATGATCACTTCCATTAATTTCAGAGAAGTCAGGATACCGTCCCCTGTAGTGGCGTGTTTTGAGAAAATAATATGACCGGACTGCTCTCCGCCGATGGAATGTCCGTTTGTCATCATATTTTCGCAGACGTATTTATCTCCCACAGCTGTCTTCTCATAAGCAATCTCCTCTTTGTCGCATGCTTTGTAAAGCCCCAGATTGGACATGACTGTGGTAACAATGGTATTGTTATTTAACTGTCCCCGCTCCTTCATGTACTTGCCGCATACATACATGATCAGGTCCCCGTTGACTTCTTCTCCCTGATCGTCCACAGCAATACAGCGGTCAGCGTCGCCGTCATAAGCAAATCCTACGTCCAGCTGGTTATCCTTCACAAATGCTTTCAGCTCTTCGATATGGGTTGAACCGCAGTTGGTATTAATATTGGTTCCGTCCGGTTCATTGTGGATCACGTAAGTCTTGGCTCCCAGAGCGTCAAACACACTCTTGGCAATGGCAGAGGCGCTTCCGTTGGCGCAGTCCAGTCCGACTCTCATATTTTTAAAGGCGCGGGTGGGAATGGAGATCAGATAACCGATATAGCGGTTTCTTCCTGCGGAAAAGTCCACGGTACGTCCGATATTTTCCCTCTTTGCCAGAGGAAGTTCCTGGATCTGTCCGTCAATGTAGGCTTCGATCTGCTCCTCCACAGAGGATTCCATCTTCTGTCCGTTTCCGTTAATGATCTTAATTCCGTTGTCATAGAAAGGATTATGGCTGGCTGAGATCATGATCCCGCAGTCAAAATTTTCTGTACGCACCACATAGGAAACACTGGGTGTGGTGGTAACATGGAGAAGGTATACATCTGCGCCGGAGGCGGTCAGACCTGCCACCAGAGAATACTCAAACATATAGCTGCTCCGTCTGGTGTCCTTTCCGATAACGATCTGTGCTCTGTGGTCTTTGCCGAAATACCAGCCCAGAAATCTTCCTACTTTAAATGCGTGCTCCACGGTCAGATTCACATTTGCTTCTCCGCGAAAACCGTCTGTTCCAAAATATTTACCCATAATTCCACTCCTTATTTAACCTTATACAACTTATACAATCAGTTACTTTTTTTGTCTTATCATTTCTTAATACTAATATAAAATACCATAGATTTGGGAATTTGTCACTAGCAATTCCTCCCCGGCTGGAAACTGGATGCAAATCCAGACCGGATTTTCATCCGGCATATCTGCAGGAGACTTCTGGAGCGCTAATGGAAACAGCATAATAGGTGAAAATGAAAATGAAGTGCAGTATACGATACAGATAGCTGTCACACAAAAAAATTGACCTTGATTTGAATGTTGGTTATACTATAATCAGGCAATAATATAAGTTTTTTAGAAAATGCGATTGCACAAGAACAGCTGCGGATTGAACGGCACAGGCATATCCAGACCATGCTGAAAGCTTTTCTGAAGAATATGGCACAGAAAATGATGGAGGTTTGTATATGATTGTATACCATGGAAGTAATATCATAGTGGACCATCCAAGATTAGTCCGTCAAAATCGGACGTTGGATTTTGGCTATGGTTTCTATACAACATTCAACAAGGACCAGGCGGTAAATTTTGCAGAGAAAGTAACGGCTCGAAGGGAAACAGGGACTCCATGTGTGAGCATATATGAAACAGCAGAGTTAGAGGAGCTGAAAAACAAATATAAATTACTGTTTTTTTCAAAAGCAAATGAAGAATGGTTAGATTTTGTATTCGCAAATCGTAATGGAAGCTATGAAGGGGTAAATTATGATATTATTTTCGGACCAGTAGCTAAC
>DWVZ01000069.1 GCA_019119975.1 Candidatus Blautia merdavium
AGAAAGAACGAGGGCGGTTTTCCCTGCGGTTCAATATCAGTGACCCGATCCATCTGGCAACTGTCGAACTGCTGGAAAAGCAGCCTGACCACGGGAAAGCACAGTATATCGCCAATGCAGTCGTTTTCTACGATACCCATTTTGCAGATGACCCACAACCGTTAAGAGCAGCGGCGCCAGCCCCGGCTATAGACCGGGCCGCCATTGAAGCCATTGTGCGGGAGATCTTGCGCCAGGAGGCAAGGGACTCTGAAAAGCCTGCCGGCGCCCCTGCCGCCTGCCCGGTTGAAGAAACAACAACGGCCCCGGCGCCGCAGGAACGGACGCCGGCGCCGGAATATGCGCCAGAGCTGGGAGAGGCAGTGGAGGCAGATGATGCGATCCTCGGCCTGATCTCCAGCACAATGGAGGCTTTTCGCCAGGGGAGATAATAAAAAGAGAGGTATGAGAGCTGCATTGCCGCTGGCGCTCATACCTCTTTTTCTTCCTGTATAGCCGCGATAAAGTTGTCGATAATATTTTCTAAATGCCGGTATTGGCAGGGGGTCAACGACGAGACCTTTTGATTGAGCAGGCGTGTGTCGCCTTCCATGACCTGACCGCGCAGCAGATAGTCTGTGCTGATGTCAAGTGCATCGCAGATCTTCAGCATCGTTTCAGGCCTCATGGCTTTTGTGCCCAGCTCCGCAGTCGAAACGGTCTGGGGCGTGACATGAGCCATCTTGGCTAGAGCCTCTTGTGTCAGTTTTAGTTGTTTGCGTCGGTCCAGCATTCGCTGGCCCATTTCTTTCAAAAGTTCGCCCATTCGCAACCCTCCATGCTATAGCTATATTTTATCCGCTATAACATAAAAAATTAAGCGGCCATAGTTGAACTTACTCAGCCATAGCAAGTATAATGGGCTATATTAAGAAAAAAGTTTCTGGAGGAGATGAGATGTCCAAGCTTTACTCGTGCGCGATTACCAGTCAACGGCCTACGCGGTTCAAGTTTAAGTATCAGGAATATATGACCTCGTGTAAGCGCCTGAAGAAGCGGCTGCACGATGTTTTTGCGGAACTGTACCGGCGCGGTGTGCGCCGGTTCTATGTTGGTGGGGCCCTTGGTGTCGATCTATGGGCTGGTGAGATCCTGCTGGAAATGCGCAGGCAGGAAGAGTACCAGGAGCTGGAGATCGTGCTGGTCTACCCGTTTCCGGGCCATGACGAACGATGGGACCCGAAGAGTCAGGAGCGGCTGCGCCATCTGAAGGAAAACTGCGACCAGTTTGTAATGGGCAGCAAGATCGTGGGCACCCAGGGATATTGGGAGCGTACTGCCTACATGGTTGAACACGCTGATTGCCTGGTGGCTGTGTGTGATGATGAGTCCCCCGGCCCGAGCGGTGTGGAGGTGGCGCTGCAGATGGCAGAGGCGAGGAAACTGCCTGTGGTGTTGATCCATCCAGATACGGGAAAGGTGAAATGTGTTATTCTTTGATATAGTCTTATGAGAACAACTTCCAGAGAAATTCAACATTCAGATCTTACTTTACAAAGGGCTTGAACTACCTACTGCAAACATTTTCAGATGAATATTACTTGAACTCAAGAGTCTATTTGTTGGTACTTACTGTTGTAACCTTTCTCTTTTTTTCTATACTGTTTTGAAAACTTATGAATGCGATTTTTGGCTAAAGTATAGAACACAGCAAACTTCCTATTGACTGCCAAAATGCTTTGTGCTATATTAAGACCGATGGATTGAAACTGGTGGTCTTGAATGAAGGGAGGCGAACTATGGCAAAAAGAGTGGCGGGAGTGACTGAAAAGCTCATGGAATGTGCTAAAGAGGAGTTTTTAGCAAATGGATATGAAAATGTTTCTCTCCGGATAATTGCAGAAAAGGCTGGATCGAGTAAAGGCGCAATCTATATTCGCTACCCTGATAAAGAAAGTCTATATCGATCCCTGGTTCAACCGGCGGCGGATGGCTTTTGTGAATTGTTACAAGCCGTATTATCCGGGTTTACCACGATGCCAGGTAATGAGCAGACACAGCAAATGCTTCGATATTCTAATGATGGCTTTCCAAAAGTAGTGGACTATCTATACAATCATTTCGATGAATTTAAGCTGTTGCTTACCAGTGGAGAGAATAGTGTCTATCAAGAGTTCATTCATCGTGTTGTTGAACTGGATACAGAATGTACCGCAAAGTATATTGAGGCATCTGGAAATGATGCAATAACAAGCGGCCGACTCACGCCGGAACTAAATCACCTTCTTTCCAGTGCTTTCTATACGGGAATGTTTGAGGTT
Organism: Candidatus Blautia merdavium; assembly: GCA_019119975.1. Taxonomy (GTDB): domain Bacteria; phylum Bacillota; class Clostridia; order Lachnospirales; family Lachnospiraceae; genus Blautia; species Blautia merdavium. The sequence continues at coordinate 2,301 of DWVZ01000069.1, forward strand.
ATCATTCACGATATGCCAAAGGCCCAGGCATTGGAGCATATCCGCAAAATGCGGCGTTTCTATACCGCTGGATGGCAGACCATCTTTTCTACGGATGGAGGTGATGTCGTATGAGTGGTTGGATTGACCGCAACGGTTGGATTCACTGTCCTACCTGCGGCAACAAAACCCGCACGAAAGTAAATCCGGATACTGTTCTCAAACACTTTCCGCTATTTTGTCCTAAATGCGGAAAAGAACACATCGTAGATGTGCAGGGACAAAGCATCATATTATCAGAGCCAGACGCCAAGACGCAGAGCCGATAATTTACAGGATAAATCCTGTGGATTGTCGGCTTTTACTTTTGACCCATGGTTAGGTTCTGCTAACTGAAAGGAGGGAATTGTATGCAGCGACAAAAAGATTCTGTAAATCTGATGACATTCATTAAACCGCATCAATCAGGCTTTTTGCTCTCTATCATTCTTGCTGTTATCAGCGTCACAAGTGGTATCGTGCCATATTTCGCTGTGGCAAGGATTGTAAATTTGCTGATTGGAGATGAAACGAATTATTCTACTTATTTGACTTGGGGGATTGTTGCCCTTATTGCTTACCTGATGAAGTCTGTTTTTCACGGCCTCTCAACCAGATGTTCCCATGAAGCGACATTCCATGTGCTTTCAGAAATACGACAGGCGGTTGCGGATAAATTAACGCGTGTTTCTATGGGATATTTGACGGATACACCTTCGGGACGGCTGAAAACCACAATGGTAGAGCGTGTGGAGCAAATGGAAGTCCC
>DWVZ01000070.1 GCA_019119975.1 Candidatus Blautia merdavium
TCTACCACGTACGGTTGAATAAATAATCCCTTTACTGATGAGCCGTGCCCTGATTGGTGATATAGAGTTTACCCTTTTTCCTAAAGTATCTGCCACATTTGTGATCGTACATGGCAACTCTCCACACTTTACCATTGCAAATAAGAAATCATGCTCTTTTTTCGTACAACGGTCAAAGCGAATCTTAAAAAATCCCTGGATACCCCATTGCAACCGCCTCTAACACTTTATCAGCCTCACACAACATCTCTTTCGCGACCAGATAAATAACGAGGCATGGCTCCGGCTCCTGGTGTATATGGTGACGCAAATCTCATGACCCATTTCCCCCTTCCACTATTGGTTCATTGTAACTAATTCTTTTCTTTTGTACAATCCTATTTCCTGCCGAAAGAAAAAGCGGAGCTATGTCCAACCAACATAACTCTCCCATTGGTCCGTCTGTTCAGAATTATATCCTTCCGTATCACTTTTGCGCATCTTCTTTTTTAATGACTAATTCATGAATAATCAGGTTTCTGTAACCATGAATTTGTGGTGGTTTCGACGTACCGGAACAAAGGTTACGATTTCACCATTACATCCTCCACAGCTTTTGACCATAAATGGATGTACGGAAGAAACCTTTTTGACAGCATCAGTGAAGTAGTCGATGAAGTTTTTGATAATTACCTTTCGAGACCCGGAGTCAGACAGCCTATCCTGACGCAGTACTGCGATGGAGAACGTGTGAAATGTCCGGGCTGGATGACACAGTGGGGCTCAAAATACCTGGGCGACCAGGGCTATTCCACCATTGACATTCTCCGGAATTTCTACGGAAATGATATGTATATCAACACTGCCGAAGAAATCTCTGGCATCCCCGCCTCCTGGCCCGGTTATCCGCTGGACATCGGCTCCTCCGGAAGCAAGGTCCGTCAGATGCAGGAACAGCTGAATACTATCGCAGAAGCTTATCCGGCGCTTCCCAGAGTTACGGTAGACGGCATCTTTGGAGAAGGAACCCAGAATGCAGTTCGGGAGTTTCAGAGGATTTTCAGCCTTCCTGTCACCGGAGTGGTAGATTACCCTACCTGGTATGAAATTCAGGAGATTTACGTAGGCGTGTCCAGAATTGCAGAACTGAGCTGAAATAAATTTTCAAAAGTTTTCTGCATTTTTTGTCATTACCCAATGAAATGCAAGGGTTTTCCAATGAGCATACAGGTTTTGGCTCTCGCTTTTTACAGCGCAGAGCCATTCTTCTGCTCTTTCTCCTTTTCCCAAAATCTAAGGATCTGCTTTATTTTCAGCACCTTTCCATAATCAGTCATGACGCTCCTGGCTGTCAAACGTTTCGCAGAATCTGGCAGCAAATGCCGGTTCCTCACCCTTTGCATACAAATGCGACAGATCTCCGTATGACTGCATACGGAAAAGGGCAACGCCTTTTCTTCGTTCCTCTGTGATGAGCGTTGTGACAGACGTAGGCACCGCGCAGAAATTGTGCCAGAGCACCATAGACGAAACCTGAAACAGGTGGCTTAAGAGCACACAGCCCAGACCGAAATGGCAGAAGAAGACCAGCGTATCCCGGTTTGCTTTCTCTGCCCGGTAAAGGCGTCCTTCTCTCACATAACCGTGCTCTGCCAGAAGCCGGTCAAAATTCTGCGTTACCCAGTCATATTCCTCTTTTACCCCGGCTTCCCGGAACACTTCGCAGTCAAACCACTGGTCGTAATGATAAAATTTTTCTTCCTTTGTCCAGTCTGAAGGAAGCCAGTCCCAGGAGATCGCCTTAAAATCTGGCACATCCGGTCTGTGGATCCTGGGAACAAATTCTCTCAGCCATTCACAGGTAACTGCCTCCCGGTTCATCTTTTTCAAAGTAAATGATGCTGTGTCTTTAGCTCTTCCCAGGGGTGATACATAAAATTCCTTCACATCCATCTGCACCAGCATGTCGGATAAATACTCGGCTTCTCTCCAACCCTTTTCTGTCAAGGAATCTATGGTATAATCCGGGTCTCCGTGTCTGATGATCACTAATCTCATCTTTTTCCTCCTCATCTTTCTGTAATCTGTTTTCGCTGAATCCAGTATACCATTTTTCTTTACGGTTTGACAGCACTTCTTGTTTTCTTCTATTTGTAACAAAGTACATTGACACACATAGTAATTTAAAATATAATAAATATGGAGGTGAACAAAATGTCAGACCAGCCAATAAACAGTGATCTGATTCGTGGTCATATTGACACGATTATTTTAAAAATATTGAAAGATGGCGACAGTTATGGCTACGAAATTATAAAAGCCGTCTCTGCAAACAGCCGCAATGCGTATGAATTAAAAGAGCCGTCCTTATATACAAGCCTAAAACGCCTCGAAAGGCAAGGATATATCTTTAGTTACTGGGGCGACCAGTCACACGGAGGGCGGCGCAAATATTATCACATAACAGACAGCGGTATTATCGCATATGAAAAAGCACTTGCCGAATGGCTGCACGCCAAAGAAATTATTACAATGCTTCTTCAAGGAGGTAAACCTATATGACAGAGATAAAAGACTATGTTGACAGATTATTTCAGCACCAGCGTTTAACACCGGAAGTAAAAGATTTGAAAGAAGAAATATTAAGTAATATGCTTGCCAAACGGGACGACCTGATCGCCCAGGGACTTAACGAAGAAAGTGCGTCGGAAAAAGCGAAAGAAAATTTAACATCGATTGCCTGCCTGATCGACGGATATCAACTGACAGACATTGGGAAATACCAATCTGAATGCGCGCAGGCTCTGCTTCTGAACAGTCTTATATTTTGGATTTTCTCTTTTCCGCTG
>DWVZ01000071.1 GCA_019119975.1 Candidatus Blautia merdavium
TTTTCTGTCAGTTCAAACTTTGCGCCTGCAACGCCTTTGTTTGTGTCTGCTTTATCGACTTTACGGAACTGTCCGTCTACTCTTGTTGTATGAGTTTTTTCTACTTCCAAACGGTACATTCCGCCTGAACCGTTATAATCTTCCGCAAACACATCTACGATAAATTCTCTATCCTGACTGGAATTATACGCTGCAAGAATGATGCCGCCTGCATTATCCTCTGCTGCTGGTGTATTCCACTTATCAGTCAGTTTTCCAAAATATGTATCGCTGTCTTGTGTATTTTGGGTAGCTTTTGTATTTGTTCTTCCATGGAAATTATTTACACGATCATTGTTGGCACTGTTTGAAATTGTCCCTGTCCAGAAAGCAAGATACTGCATAAAATTTTGATCCGTAATTTTTTCTTTCATACTTGCAGGATAAACAAAGACGTAAATATCATCATTGATAAAAATATTATTGCTGTCCGCTACCGGTTTGATGGTATAATCATAATTGTTTGGATCTTCACCGTTGGGAATTGTAAATGTCCCCTGAAATCTATGAATAGTAGAAGTTCCATCATTATCAGCAACATTTCCCCACCTGTTATAATGATTCCATGTAGCAGAATCGTACAAAGTTTCATTATATGCCGTAACTTGATTTTCTTCCAAATGACTGTTGCTGTTATGATTCTTTTTTCTGGAACCATCCCATACGTTATCATCTCCAGAAAGACTCATCGAAATGTCAGATACATCGCTCCAGTTCCAATGGGTATTTTCACTATTTGTAAGCTTTTCTACCGTCCCATATTCTTTCTTATCCTCATCGGAACGTTTCCAGTTATCAATCTTAATAATATTGTCGTCCGCATTATCTATACTGTTTTTTAAGCTGCTATATTGTACCCAATCGCTCTTTAAATCCGTTACATAGCCACTAACTGCCCGGCTCTCTGTTCCCGCTACCGGCGCTGCCGCTAATGTATTTTTTTCTTTAAATTCTGAAGAAGTATCGGTCTCATCCGTTTCTTCGCTATCCGCTGTTTCCTGCTTCAGACTATTTTCTTCTTTGACTTTGTTATCTTTTTCCTGACCCTCTGCCTCACTTTCCGACTCTGTGCTGTTCTCAACATCTTCATCATCAGAATCATCATCTCCCTGTTCTTCTAAAGAAGCATCGGTCTCATCATTATTTTCGTTTTTCTGCTCTTCATCCTCTTCTGCCGGATCGTCCTTCTGCTCATCCTCCTGCTCGTCAGCCTCTTCCAGTTCAGTCTCATTCTCTTTCTCTTCCTGTTCCTCGACTGTACCCTCTGACGTCTCTTCCTCCGTCAGTTCTGCGTCCGTCTGGCTGTCATCAACTGCTGCACTGTCCTCTTCCTTCTGCACCTCTTCGTCACCATAGGTCCAGCATCCGGCAGCGCCTGTCCGCTCCAGGGTCACAGAAGCAGTTCCATTTTCCACAGTTCCTTCCACATCGCTGATCGTGCCGTTTTCCTCATCCAGCCAGAAACCCTGACCGCCATTGACATCTTCTGCAGAAAGTCCTGTATTTTCAAAGCTTACTGTCACCGGAACCTGCGGCTGAATCTCTTCTCCATCCGCTGTGAAAGAAAGGTCATACGCCGCATAATCTTTCACTTCCTGGTCCAGTTCTCCAGCCTTTTCCTCTAGCTGACCGCTGATCACATTCTCCTGTTCTTCTGTGATCTCCGCCGCTGTGAAGCTTACCTCTTCCGCTGCCATAGGGAATGCGCCCTCTGGTGCAGTAACTTTTACCGTAGTGCCGCTCACTTCCTGAGTAAATTCCGTCTCTGCGGAATAAGCTTCTGTATAGCATCCGTAAATGGTAGATTTCCATGTATTGAACCCGATCTGGTTTGCGATTTCATTCTGAACATCCAGCTCTGCGTATTCATATTCACTGATCTGTTCTTCTCCCACACCATTGTCTGCCAGGTAGGTCAGTACATCTGCCTTCTGTCCCATATCGATCAGCTCATCATGTTCCTCTTCCACATTGAGGTCTGCGGGATCATAGCGGAATGCTCTGGTCCTGTTTAAATCAGTGACTCTAAGACCGCTGCCTTCTATTGTCAATGTGATCGCTTTTGCAGGCTCTGTGATCACGCCGTCTACCAGGAAGTTGACTTCGTAAAGCACATAGCCGCCCAGATAACTGTTCTCCGGAAGCTGATTCTGTATCATGCTTTTTATGTAATCATCAGATTCTTTGTCCAGCAGTTTTGCCTCCATAGAGATCTGATCTGCTTTTGCCTGAAATGCACCTTCCGGCACATAAGCATGGATCACAGTGACCACATTTCCATCTTCATCTTTGAAATCCTGGTACAGATCCGCAGCTTCAGAAGCCGGCTCTTCTGTAATTTCCTCCGTTGTCTCTGTCTGTGCTGCTGTTTCTGTTTCCTGTTCTATCTCTTGGTTTTTTTCTCCTTGTGTCTTTGCGGCACCGGATGCATCTCCCTGGCTCTCTTGTGCTGCCTCCTGCTGCTCCACAGTTTTGGACTCCCCGGTCTGTTCGGGTGTCTCTCCCTCTGCCATGGCTGAGATGCCGGTACTGAGCATCAGGACCATGGAAAGCACCAGTGCTAAAATCCTTTTCTTGTTCTTACTCTTCATGGCTTCCTCCTTCTGACACTTTCACTTTTCTATCTTTCTCTACTGCTTCTTCCAGCAGGCATAACAGTTCCAAAGCACTTCGGAAATACTGTCTCTGCTGCTTTTCTGCCCATAGGATGCTTCCCTGCCAGGTGGAGTTTTTGCACTCTTGAATCCTTACAACAAATGTCTCTTCCTTCCTTTTCGGCATCACGCTTCCACTCCCTTCTATAATCAGTCTCCGCATCAGCCACAACCTGCTCTGTGATTCCAGGCAGCTGGTTCGTGACATTGGGTATGTAATTACCACATAATATCCATTATGTTGTATTCTCTTTTGGATACCGAAAAAGCAGCATTAACATTTGCATATGATTTTCAGTAAAATTTCGTTTTTGTAACACGAAAGGGTATTTTTACGCCTTAAAACAGCTTCAAAGGGAGCGTTCCGTGTTGACGAAATTTTTGCTGTACTATAAAATAACTTTATTCAATGAACAATATATAAATTTTCTGAAATACTTGCTTATAATTACCACATAATGGATATTATGTGGTTTTTCTTTTTCTCTATATCCTTAACACACTCATTTTTTCTAACTGTTTCTGGTATACCTCCCCTGTATTCGATGTGTAGATTCTGGTTACATTCAGGCTGCTGTGCCCCAGCAGATCTGCCAGTCCGGCAAGGTCTTTTGTACAGGCGTAATAGACCCGGGCAAACAAATGGCGAAAATTATGGGGGAAAATCTTACTGCCGCTGATGCCAGCCTTCTCCTTTAGTTTTTTCATTTCCTTCCATAAATTACTCCTGTCCTTTGGTTTACCGGTGCGAGTAATGAAAATCTGACCTGCTTTTACCCCTGTCTGACTGCAAAAATGCAGCAGTTTTTTTCTGAGCTTTTCTGTAAGGAAGATTCTTCTGTATTTTCCCTTATTCAGGATCTCGATTCTTCCCTGCTCCACTCTTTCTACAGTGAAAAACTGAAGCTCACTGATACGGATTCCTGTAGCTGCAATGGTTTCCATGCAAAGAGCCAGCTGCTCTTTTCCTTCCTCCTGCGCTGTCCTGATCAGCCTTTTATATTCTCCTTTGCTCAGCTCTTTCTCTTCTTTTAAAAACAGGCTTCTCTGCACTTTCACTGGTTTTACCGTCAGCTCTCTGTATCCCAGAAAGATCAGGAATTGATTCACGGATGCCAGCATGGAATTTACACTGTTCACCGCATAGTGGGCAATCAGCCATTCCTTATAGGCAAGGACCCTGCTTTTATCCGCACGGCAATCCTCCCCCAGATACCGAAGGAATGCGCCAGCATCACTTTTATACTTCTTTATAGTAGCTTCTGCATTTTCCCTATCGTACAAATATGCCTCAAAATCAGCCAGCTGCTTTGGTTCCAATATCACTGTATTCTTGTCCTGACTCATAGTTCTCCTCCTGGTGTTTTCCTTTTTGTTGTTGAATCGTCCTAAAAAATAACGGGCAGACGCAGGCTCCAGATGCTGTAATATATCCGTTACCGATTGATTCTTTGCTGCCATCTATTATTATAAGGAATATACTATCTGTTCATACTTTACTTTTTTATAAAAACACAGAAAGCCAGTCACAGAAATTCTAAATCAAATTCCTGTGACCGGCTTTCTATACACCCTGTCTGTTTCGTTTATTCTCCGTTTATTCTCTTCTTATTCAGCTGCTTCCCTTTCCCCGCACTGGAGTTTCCCATTCTTTTATGTTATGCTGATTCCAACCCATTTTTTCATCAACCAGTCAGGGTAAAACGAAAGATCATTTTTCACCCCAAAGTCTGGAAAGGAAAAACTGAAAAACTCCCAGAAAAGGAATGATAAAAAATTATGAAAGAAACAACCGTATCCGAAATCATGCAGAAAATGATCCAGGCATCTCAGGGAAACCTCCACGACATCAACCATTTTTTAAAGGTTTACGCCTATGCCAGAACCATTGCCCAGGCAGAAAATCTCTCTCCCGCAGAACAGAAAACAGTAGAGATCGCCGCCATTCTCCACGACATTGCCTGCCCTCTGTGCCGCGAAAAATACGGGAACACCAACGGCAAATACCAGGAGGTAGAAGGCATGCCCCTGGCAGAAACTTTTCTGCAAAGCTGCCGCCTGCCTGAAGAGATGATCTCCCGCATCGTCTATCTGGTAGGTCATCATCACACGCTGAGAGACATTGACGGAATGGACTACCAGATCCTGCTGGAAGCCGATTACCTGGTAAATGCAGACGAGGCAGGCTATTCTGTCTCCAACATCCGCCATACCATGGAATCACTGTTCAAGACCTCCGCCGGAACCACACTTTTACAGTCTGTTTATCAGCTTTAAATCCCGCTGTCCGATGAAAGGGGAACTGTTCTTCCCACTCCCGGCTGCTCTCTTCGTTCCTCCCTTTTCTTCAGCCATACCAGATAAACAAAGTTCATGCCTGCCATGGAAGCTGTGGCTATGGGAGATGCCAGTCCATAAAGCCCCAGCCAGGCAATCCCTTCATGGCGAAGAAACCCAAGAATCGGAACTCTGATCAGCAGCGCTCCCATACAGTTGTTTTCCATGGTAAAGACGGTCTTTTCTCTCCCATTTAGATAGCCGTTGACTGGAAACAATAGGGAAACTGCCACATAATCCAGGCTGCAGCTTTTCAAAAAGGGGATGCCTGCTTTTAAGATTCCGCTGTCATTGGTAAATAATCCCAGCATGGTCTCTGGTGACAGCTGTGCCCAGCAAAAGAAGACCAGGGAACAGGAAAATGACACTGCTGTTCCGTATCTGAGAAACTGGTCTGCCCTGCTTTTCTTCCCCGCGCCCATGTTCTGAGCTGTCAGTGCAGACAGGGCGCTTCCCACTGAGGTTGCCGGCAGCATGGCAAATACATCGTATTTGCTGGCGATCCCCACTGCCGAGGCAGCGGATACTCCCAACCGATTGGTGATCGTGGTCAGATACAGAAAGGAAAGCCGCACCATACATTCCTGAAAGGACACCGGGATCCCTACCTGGATCACTTCCTTTAAAATCTGCGGCTGAAGCCTCAGACTGCGGACAGAAAAGGCAAACTGTTTTTTCCTCCGCCAGAAAGAAGCAGCAGCTAGGAGCATACTGACGCCCTGGGAAAAGACGGTAGCCGCTGCTGTTCCCGCCGCTCCCATGGAAAAGCAGCCTACCAAAAGGAAATCCCCGGCAATGTTGCACACACAGGCAGCTCCTACAAAAAGCAGGGGGCTGAGAGAATCCCCGTACCCTCTCAGCACAGCGCTCAGTGCATTGTATTCACAAATGAAAAAAATGCCCAGCCCGCAGATCGTTACATACTGGAAAGCTTCTGTATAGGAAGCTTCCGGCACCTGCAAAAGCCCAAGGATCACCGGAACAGCCAGCAGAAAGACCAGGGTAAGCGCCAGAGAAAAGACCGCGAAAAAGACCAGGGTGGTCCCAATGGTTTCTTCCACTTTCTTTTTCTTTCCCATTCCTGTATATCTCCCCACCAGTACTGTACCTGCCAGGGTAAATCCTGTGATCAGGCTGGTGATGATCTGCGTCACCTGAGTCCCGGTGGAGACTGCCGCCACACTCTGGGCGCTGCAGAATTTCCCCACCACCATCAGATCTACTGCCCCATAGAGCGCCTGCAGCAGATTTGCCAGGAAAAAGGGCACTGAAAATCTCAGCAGCACCTTCCCTACTTTTCCTTCTGTCAGATCCTTATTTCCACTCATTCTCTTTCCTTTCCCCTTCCTATCCTTCCAGATTTCCTTCAGATCAGGAAAACGGACAACGCCTTTTCACCTGATCCGAACAGCAGATGATTCTCCCGCAGGCAATCCGCAGGCACGCGGACCGGCTTCTCTGTTCTTCTGATCCGGCCGCCAGACCATTTCTCCGGCGCCGGCTCTGCTGCGTTAAGGCTATTTTAAACCTGACAGTCTCAGGATTCTGTAGTCTATGCTACATATTTTTCATTTTTTATAGTAGGATAAAAAAAGAGATTTTTTCAGAAAGAAGGAGAACCTCCATGGAACAGATCAAAATACCGGACAGCCTTTTCCCTTATTTTGAAAAGGCAGGTACTTTATGGCGCTATGAACCTGATGAGACTATCTACTTTCAGGGAGAGCACGCAGACAAATTATTTTTTATTAAAAGCGGCAGGGTACGGGCATTCTATGTGACCAAATCAGGAAAGGAACTGACCTTTGAAATCGTGGAAAAGGGCAAGATCATCGGGGAATCTGCCCTCCTCGCCCACAGTGTATATCCTGTCTCTGTGGCAGCGGTGAATCAGGTAGAACTCCTTGCCTGCGATCTGGATACCCTGTCTCCTTATATGGATGAATCGACAGAGCTTATGCATCTCATGCTGCGGCTTTTGTCCCGTACCTGCTGCCATCTGACCGAGCAGCTGCGCCGCATTACACTCTACGACCGCTATCA
>DWVZ01000072.1 GCA_019119975.1 Candidatus Blautia merdavium
TTTTCCCTGCGGCAGCCGCAAATCTATCCGTAAAAGCCAATCAAGGAGGAACGTTATGATTATTAAAAACGGCATGGTATTCCAGGAGGACGGCACCTTCCGGAAACAAGATCTTTATACAGAAAACGGTCTTATCGTGGCTTCAGAAGAAGAAACCAGCGACAAAACCGTCATTGACGCCTCAGGATTAAAGGTCATTCCCGGTCTGGTGGATGTACACAGCCACGGCGCCTTTGGTCATGACTTCTGCGACGCAGATCCCGAAGGATTAAAGACCATCCTGAAATATGAAAAGGCGCACGGCATTACCTCTTACTGCCCCACTTCCATGACCCTCGCCAAGGACCGGCTACTGACCATCTTCTCCACACCGGAGAAAATCCAGGAAAGCCCCAAGCTTGCCCGCATCATCGGCATCAATATGGAGGGACCTCTCATTGACATTAAGAAAAAAGGCGCCCAGGCAGGAGAGTATGTCTGTGTTCCGGATGCCTCTTTCTTCCGGAAATGCAATGAAGCATCCGGCAGCCGGATCAAGCTGGTCACTCTGGCTCCCAATGTAGACCAGGCTTATGAATTTATCCAAGAAGTAAAGGATGAGGTGGAGATTTCCATCGGACACACCACTGCCAACTATGACTGTGCGAAAAAGGCTATGGATATGGGCGTACGTCATGTGACACATTTGTACAATGCCATGCCGCCCTTTGCCCACAGAGATCCCGGCGTGGTAGGCGCGGCATGTGATACGCCGGACTGTATGGTGGAGCTGATCTGCGACGGCTTCCATATCCATCCTGCCACTGTCCGCACCACCTTCAAGATGTTCGGAGAAGAACGGGTGATCCTCATCAGTGATTCCATGATGGCGACCGGAATGCCCAACGGCAGATATGAACTGGGCGGTCAGGAAGTCATCATGAAAGACCGCTTCGCTGCCCTTTCAGACGGTACGTTGGCAGGCTCTGCCACCAATCTTTTCGACTGCATGAAAAAAGCCATGGAATTCGGCATTCCCGAATCCACAGCTATCTTTGCAGCTACCAGAAACCCGGCAAAGAGCATTCACGTATATGACAAAGTGGGCTCTCTGACGCCTGGAAAATATGCGGATATTTTGCTGGTAGATGAAGAATATAATTTAAAGCAGGTAATCTGACAGAACCTGGCGGCTGTAAGGCTGCCTCTCAGAGGAGAAAAGCCCCGGAATCCTGGCGCATACCCAGGATCGGGGCTTTTCCTTTTACAAAAGGCATATCTGATTCGTCTATAATTCCTCTACACTGATGACTCCCTGCTGCTCTTTCACGATTCTGAAAGTGGATTTTTTATTTCTCCATCTCCCAGCCTCCAGAGATGCCTGTATGACTACATTCTGGCTTTTCGTCTTCTTTTTGATAACCATAATATTATTCACATGGATATCTTCTTCCCTGAGCGTCCTGATGGCATTGCTCATACTCTCATTGGAATCAAATTCCATATAGACCTCATAGACATTGGAATGATTTTCCGCATACATATCAATGGCTTTAAAATACCGGAAAACCACAAGAATGCACAAAGTCGTCAGGATCGCTCCGCTGTAATAGCCGATGCCCACAGCCAGCCCGATGCAGGAACTTGCCCAAAGGCTGGCAGCAGTGGTAAGCCCGGAGACGTGTCTCTGCCCCGTCACTATGATAGTGCCCACGCCCAGAAACCCTACTCCGCTGATGACCTGCGCTCCCAGCCGGGCGGTATCTCCTGTTCCGGACGGATTAATATTCAGAGATATATACTGCCCTGTCATCATGACGAGCGTAGCACCCAGACATACAATAGTATGGGTTTTCACACCTGCCACCCGCTTTTTCATTCCTCTGTCAATTCCTATGACTCCTCCCAGCGCCATTGCCAGCACCAGCCTCAGCGCTGTAGAGATTAAATTCAGATCAGCCAGATAAGAAGAAATGCTGTTTAGCTTGCCTAACAGTCCTCCTTCGTACATAAATTCTGTCTCCCGTTTATTCTCCTACAGAAGCATTGTAATTTTCAACTGCCGCGTTTACCTGCTCAGCTAAACTTGCAACGCCATCTTCCGGAGTAATTTTGCCGTCATACAAGTCAGGGATAATCTCATTAAAGATCAGTCTGGATTCTGTCTGTACGCCAGAAAGAACACCGGCTGTATAATTATTTACCGGAGATTCTTCCAGCTGATCAATAGCAGTCGTAAAGTTAGGATTTTCTTCGATGTATGCCTTCATATCTTCTGTTTCATATGCTTCAGGATTAATTGCAAAATATCCGGTAGCCATGGACCATGCTGCCTGCGCCTCTGGTGTTGTGGTATACTCGATAAATTTCCATGCAGCTTCCTGTTTTTCCTCATCCTCCGTCTTCATTTCCCAAAGAGAAGCGCCGCCGATGATAACTCCGCCCTCTTCATTTTCTTCGATTTTCGGCAGGTATCCGGTACCTACTTCAAAGCTGGAGGAATCAATGGCATTTTTCAGAATCGCGGTTGATTCAATGATCATACCAACCTGTCCGGAGAAAAATGCAGTCTGGGTGTCTGCAGTTGTTGTTCCGTAGTTTTCACAGTATCCGGAATCCATCAGGTCTTTCCACAGCTAGAATACCTTCAGTCCGGCGCCGTTTTGATCAAAGTCTACCTGTGTCATGGCACTTGTTCTTCCATTGTCATTGTTTCCGTAATAAGCGCCTAATCCGGCAATCTGCTGCTCAAAGAACCAGCCATAGATTGCCTGGGAATATCCCACCGGAGCTGCTCCGCTTTCTACAATCTTTTCTGCATACTCCATAACTTCCTCATAGGTTGCAGGAGGTGTTTCCGGATCCAGACCGGCTTTTTCAAAGACGTCTTTGTTGTAATACAGCATCGGTGTAGATACGTTGAACGGCATAGCGTACTGTTTGCCCTCTACAGAATAATAGCTTGTGATCACATCCATAACTGTGCCCTTTTCATATCCTGTGGTCTCAAACATATCCTCTACCGGAATAATATAGCCGCTGTCTGCCATAAATTTCGTTCCTACGTCATACATCTGGCAGACATCCGGCAGGTTGCCTGACTGCATAGCTGCTTTCAGCTTGGTGATCGTGTCATCGTAGGTTCCCTGATACTCTGCATGAACCTCGATCTCATCCTGGGAAGCGTTAAAGTCATCCACTAATTTCTGTGTCGCCTCTCCGTTTACGCCGCCCATAGCGTGCCAGAAGGTAATGGATATTTTATCCCCGGAGCTGCTTTCCCCAGAAGAGGAATCTCCTGAGCTGCCGCCGGAACCTCCGCCACAGGCTGCCATAGATGCCATCATAGCACCGCCTAACAGAACCGCTAAAATTTTTTTGTACTTCTTCATACCATCTCTCCTTTACTTATAGTATTTTTATTGCATTGCTGCATTTTTATCCTTTTACTGAACCTGATGTCAGACCGCTGATCAGCTGTTTCTGTCCTGCGATAAATGCTATGATGGACGGAAGCAGGATGATCATGGAGCCTGCCATAACCGGGCGGAAGTCTGTAGACTCTGCCCCCTGGAGCATACCAAGACCGATCTGTACTGTTCTCATATTGACTGTATCAGTTACCAGCAATGGCCATAAATAGTAATTCCAGCTCTGGAGGAATACATAAATACCCAGCGCCCCGATGGAAGGCTTGATCAGAGGCAGCGCGATCTTATAAAAGAATTTAAAGTTGGTGCATCCGTCAATGTCTGCCGCTTCCTTGATCTCCATAGGAAGCTGGAGAAACGCCTGGCGCATATTAAATACTGCAAAAGCTGCTGCCACATTGGGCAGGATCAGAGCCGCATAAGTATCTTTCAGTCCCCACTGGGCGATCGTCAGATAATTGGCAATGATGATTGCCTGGCTTGGGATCATCATAGTCGCCAGCATGACCATAAACAGGATATTTTTTCCCCGGAAACGCATCATAGAAAAGGCATAGGCTGCCAGAGCTCCTGTCGCCACCTGACCTGCCGTAGTAGCAATGGAAACGATCAGAGAGTTCTTAATAAAGGTCAGAAAAGGCGCCAGATCCAGAGCTTTCTTATAATTCTCCAGACTCAGACCGCTGGGCCAGAAGCTTCCGGAATAAATTTCCTTCATATCCATCATACTAACATTAAAACAGTAAAGTACAGGGATCAAAATAACAATCGCAAACAAAATATTCAAAATCATCATAACAGCTGTATAAGTCTTACTGTGTTTCATTAGTATGTCACCTTCTTTTCTAACTTAAACTGCAGGGCAGTCAATATAATCAAGATTACAAACAACACAATGGATTCTGCACAGGCAACGCCGAAGCGGCTGTTGATGAAGGCTTCCTGGTAAATCTCATATACGATAACATTGGTACTGTTGGACGGTCCGCCCTGTGTCATCATCTTAAACTGTGCATAAGCCTGAAGCGCATTGATCACATTAATGATCAGCAGGAAAAATAAGGTGGGGGAAATACAGGGGATTGTCACGCTCTTATGCTTTTGAAAGAATCCTGCTCCCTCCATCGCCGCACTTTCATATAATTCCTGGGGAACTCCCTGCAAAGCTGCTGTCAGATAAATGTAATTCATTCCGATATTCATCCACACACTGACGATAGTAACTGAGATCAGAGCCCATTTGGGATCTGTCAGCCATCCGATGTTTGTCCCCAGAAACTTATTTAAAATTCCCAGAGAGCTGTGGAAAATAAACATAAATACTACTGATGCTGCCGCCGCTGAGATTGCCATCGGAAGTGCATAGATCGTACGGAAAATACTTTTTCCATGGATTTTTTCATTACTTACGATTGCCAGAATAAAACCGATCGATATGGAGAAAACTACCATCATAGCGGCAAATTCAAAGGAAATCAAAAGGCTTTTCAGAAAGTCCTTGTCTGAAAAAATCTGCACATAATTATCAATTCCCACATACTTTGCCACTTCTCCTAACGGTGTGGTCATGGAAAAACTCAGTCTGAGCGTCTTTCCAAACGGCCAGAACACAAAGAGCGCAAAAAATACCAGTGCGGGAATCAGGTATAAATACGGCTCAATGGTTCTGAAAATCTTGTGTCTTTGGTTCATAAAGCTCTCCTCCCTTTTTCTTTTATCGCATTTCGCTTATTATTTCTCGTCCCCTGTCGGGATAATTTGTAAAAACACGGCTGATTCCC
>DWVZ01000073.1 GCA_019119975.1 Candidatus Blautia merdavium
ATGAAACCATATGGGTTATGATAAAGCCGGAGCAAAAGTGCCGGGAAAGAGGAATGACTGTACTCTTTCCCGGCGTTTTTGCTGTGCGTCTGGCAGCACGCCCGGAAATCAGGCAGACAGCGGCATTATGTAAAAAAGAAGTTCCAAGGCAGCTGTCTTTTAACATGGTGAAAGTGACTGTGGGAAAATGGCTGTGGCGAATATTGAAATATCAGAGGGATTCCTTTATAATTTTAAGAAGAAAAGAATGATTAAGAGGTCGGACTTTGAAAAAGCTGAAAGGGGAGATAAGGGCATGGATAAAAAAACTCTGAATGTTTTTCGTGCTACCATAATCGGCATGTTTGCGGTTTGCGCGCTTGTATTCTATTTTATTACAGCATATATGACGAGACAGAATACCAACACACTGAATCAAGTTGCGGACACCTATATGCAGGGAATGAGTGAGCAGATTCAAAGTCATTTTGATACGCTGCTGAATATGCGGCTGATTCAGGTGAGGAATGTTTTGCTGGCGCTTCCGCCGGAGGAGATGGGGACTCTGGATGACGATATGCGGGAACAGCTGTCGGCTATCGCGCAGTCAAGAGGCTTTACTCATACATATCTGATGGATATGGACGGCAATATGGAGTCTATTTTAGGAGACCCTATTGAAATTGAGAATGCCGATAATTTTCTTGCCGCCATGAACAATGGGGAGACCATGGTATCCATTGGTACGGAGTCGGATGGAAAGGCAGTCCTTATTTACGGGCTTTCGGTTGGATATCCAGAAAAACTGGGTTACCCGATGCCCAATGGAAAACGCTGCACCGCTCTGCTGGTAGGTGTCCCCATTGAAAATCTGTCAGCTGCCCTTTCCCTGGGGGCGGATGAGTCTCTGATTTTTACAAGCATCGTCCGGGAGGACGGGACCTATGTGGTCAACAATTCCGATTTAGCAGCCGATGCAGATAACTGTTTTGACTGGCTCCTGGAAAATGGGCAGGAAAGCGGTATGAAAAATATAGAAGAGATTGTGGCAGATCTGCGGGACGCTGTATCCGAGAGAAAACCGTACAGCGGAGTTGCTCACATTCTCGGAGAAACACGCCATTTTCGTTATACGCCTATGGACAATACAGAGTGGATGATGCTGTCTGTGATGCCTCATGGCGTCCTGGATGAAGCCCTTAGTTCCCTTGGAGAACAAAGGGTGCTTTCCTCCCTGGTAAGCTGCGGCATCATTATGTGTATTATGCTGATTGTTTATCTCATTTATTGGAGATATTCCACCCGCCAAATGAAGGCGCTTGCTGCCGCAAAGGAAGAAGCGCTGGCGGCAAACAAGGCAAAGAGTGAATTCCTTTCCAATATGAGCCACGACATCCGGACTCCCATGAATGCCATTATCGGTATGGTGACGATTGCAGGCGCCAGCGTGGATAACCGGGATAAGGTTTTAGAGTGCCTACGGAAGATCAGCCTGTCCAGCAAGCATCTGCTGGGACTGATCAACGATGTACTGGATATGTCGAAAATCGAAAGCGGAAAACTGACTTTAAATATTGAGCTGATCTCTCTGCGGGAAATGATGGAAAGTATCGTGAGTATCATTCAGCCGCAGGTGAAAGCGAAAAAACAATCTTTCAATGTCTTTATCCACAAGATTCAGGCAGAGAATATCTATGCTGACAGTGTGCGCCTGAATCAGGTGCTGCTGAACCTGCTCTCGAATGCTTTGAAGTTCACGCCGGAGGGCGGAGACATCACCGTGACTGTGGAGCAGGAAGATTCGCCCAGAGGGGAAACCTATGTCCGCACCCATTTCTGGGTTAAGGATACGGGAATTGGAATGACAAAGGAGTTCCAGAAGAAGATCTTTGAGAGCTTTGTACGGGAGGACAATGCCCGTGTGCGCAAGGTAGAGGGAACCGGGCTGGGTATGGCGATTACCAAGTATATCGTGGATAAATCCGGAGGAAGTATTGAACTTAAGAGTGAGCCGGATAAAGGCACGGAGTTCCACGTCAGCTTTGATTTTGAACGGGGCGGCTCTGGCGAGGAGGAAATGATTTTACCGAAATGGGAAGTCCTTGTGGTAGACGATGATGAAGAATTGTGCCGCAGCGCAGCGGACTCTCTGAATGAAATCGGCGTTCATGCGGAATGGGCGCTGGATGGTTTCACTGCCATTGAAATGACGGAAAAGCGGCATAAGCAGCACAAAGATTACTATGTGGTTCTCCTGGACTGCAAGATGCCGGAATTAGACGGTATCGCGACTGCCCGGGAAATGCGGCGGCGCATCGGCGATCATGTGCCGATTCTGCTGATGTCTGCCTATGACTGGGATGACGTTGAGGAAGAAGCCCGGGCAGCAGGTATCTCAGGCTTCATTTCTAAGCCGTTGTTTAAATCCACGCTTTACCATTCTCTGAAGCCCTTTGCGGAGCAGGAAATGCAGGATGTAGATCTGCCTGCCGAACCGCAGATGGATTTCAGCGGCAAGCGGCTGCTGGTGGCAGAGGATAACGAGCTGAACTGGGAAATTGCAAACGAGCTTCTCTCCAGGGCAGGGTTTGTTCTTGACTGGGCAGAAAATGGAGCGCTCTGTGTGGAAAAATATACCGCAGCGCAGCCGGGGTATTACAATGCGATCTTGATGGATCTGCGGATGCCGGAAATGAACGGCTATGAGGCTACACGGAGTATCCGGGCTATGGAGCGGGAGGATGCGAAACAGATCCCGATTATCGCCATGACGGCGGACGCTTTTTCCGATGATGTAAAAGCCTGCCTGGATTGCGGCATGAACGGTCATGTTGCCAAGCCCCTGAATATACCGGAACTTTTGCGGCTGCTGCAGAAATATTGCTGATACAAATAAAATGGGATAGGAATAGAACGAAGCAACAGGAGCAGGGGGCGGTTATCAAACCGCCCCCTGCTCCAATGAAGAAAGCCTTTCTCCAAAGGTGCGCCCTTGCCCCGGAAGGGAATCTGCACTGCTTTTATTGTATGAATAGGATATACTTTTCTAAAAACAAACCTATAAGGGGGAATGATCTCTTGCAAGTAAAAATCGGAGAATTAAAGAAACGGGATTACAGCAAGGCGATTCAGTTCGCCAGGAAAGGCATGCATTTTGACTGGTATCTCGATAATAAACTGCTGCTTCATCTTTACGGAAGATACTTTTGGTATCTGGAGATGGGACGCGCGACGCAAGTCATAGCCGCCTATGCGGGAGATGAACTGGCTGGCGTTCTTCTGGCAGAAATCAAAGGGGAAAAGAAACAATATCATTCGCCTTGGAGCGCATGGTATGTGAAACTATTTGATTTCTTTCAAAAAATACTCTACAAAGAAGGCGCAGGCGTTTATGAGAAAACCAACAGGGAAATGTTTTTACAGTATTCCCGGCACAACTCCCCGGACGGGGAAATTATATTCTTAGCAGCGAACCCGGAAATCAAAATAAAAGGGGTGGGGAGTCTG
>DWVZ01000074.1 GCA_019119975.1 Candidatus Blautia merdavium
GAGCATCGGTTCAACCACATGGTCAAGAGGTACAACGATATTTTCAGAGTTCAGATGCCGAACATAACGCCTCATGTCTGCCGCCATACCTATTGCAGCAATATGGCAAAGGCAGGGATGAATCCAAAGACGCTCCAGTATCTGATGGGGCATAGTGACATCAGCGTGACACTGAACACCTATACCCATCTCGGCCTGGAGGACGCCGCCGATGAGTTGAAGCGGATGGAGGAATTGGCGGACACCAGAAAGGAGCTAGAGAAGGTTGATGGAGAAAAAACAGTATCCCAGAAAATGTTCCGGGCAATTTAATAAGGAGAGAACACAAGGCGCTCTGCTTCGGCGGAGCGTTTTTTTTTTCTTGAAAGGATTATCCACAAGCTAATTAATATGTGGTAAAATAAAAGAAATTTCAAAGTTAATGACTTAAAATTTCCTCTGTTACATACTTGAAATAGATTTGAGAAGGAATGACTTACTAATGTTTGAAAAAGAACAAATTGATGAAGTTAAAGAATTGATATCTTTTAAACAGGAAGGCAGTTATTGGGATTTTAAAAGGGAATGGTATTCAGAAGGAAAACTGGCGGATTTGTTACATGATATCATTTGCATGGCTAATAATTTAGAGAATAGAGATGCCTATATTATTATTGGCATAGATGAAGAAAGCGATTATTGTGTAAGAGACGTATTTGAAAAACACAATAGAAAAAACACCCAAATGCTGGTTGATTTTTTAAGGGACAAAAAATTTGCTGGAGGAATACGACCAAGGGTAGTAGTAGAGCCTTTGCAACTTGCAGAAGGAACCATAGATATTATTGTTATTAAGAATGGGTACTATACACCATATTACTTAGAAGAAAAGTATAGAGATGTTAATGCCAATAATATTTATGTGAGAGTATTTGATACAAATACACCGAAAAATCGTTCGGCAGATATATCACATATAGAGCTTTTATGGAAGAAAAGATTTCACTTATTATCTTCACCATTGGAGCAAGTATTTTACTATTTGTTGAAAAAAGATGAGTGGTCAAATGTTCCAGATGATAGTTCGATTACTCGTCAATATTACAAATATTGTCCAGAATATATTATTGAGCATTTTGAGTGTGATGATAGAAATGGCTATGAGTATTACCTTTTTAGTCAAACAGACTGTACTCCACATTGGTATAATATTTATGTTCGTTATTATCAGACAACGTTATTTTCAACTATAGGAGTCGCATTAGATGGTGGGAGGTATTTTACAAATGTACCATGTACAGAGTTTTTATTTAGTGGAGTAAGACACCATAATCTTGTTAGCTTTAAATATTTTATAAAAGGGTCAAAAGAAATGATTTTACATGATTTCTTTTATGATAATGAAAATAGCGAGGCCAGGTATGCTAAAGATTGTTTTGAAGAATGTATTTTACTATTTTATACTGAAGAAGAAAAAGAGAAATTTAAGGATTATGCAATTTCTAAATGGGGTAGTAGAGATAAGTATTTAAAAGATATTCATATCCCTTATATGGAACTTCCGGATTCATATCGTCCAGAAGCTTTTAAAGAGGATTATGAAAATGCTTTAATATTGAAGAAGCTATTAGATGAGTTCCGAACATATTAGGTAGAACATTAAAAAAAGAATGCTATAATAGGAAGGTAGTAACACATCCCAATTTCTACTACGTTTTTACTACGATTGATGGCCTCAACTTGCCTCGATTTGCCCCGTTTTGCCTATTCTGTGATAAGTTTAACAATCTCAAAGGCGTTTACATACCCGGCAAATCGCGGCAAAACAGGGCAAAATACGGCATTTTAGGAGGATTTTCAAATATGATTAAGATACTTTTCGTTTGCCACGGCAACATCTGCCGCTCAACCATGGCTCAATTCGTCTTTCAAGACATGATCAACAAATCCGGTCTATCCGACCAGTTCTACATAGACTCTGCCGCCACCAGCCGCGAAGAAATCGGCAATCCGCCCCATTACGGCACTGTTCGGAAGTTACAAGAAGCAGGCGTCCCGGTGCTGCATCACCGCGCGGTGCAGATGACCAAAAAAGATTACGAAAAATACGACTTTCTACTGGGAATGGACGACTGGAATATCCGCAACATGAACCGGATCGTGGGAAAAGATCCGCAGCACAAGATTCATATGCTCCTGGATTTCTCCTCACGTCCCAGATCTATTGCAGACCCCTGGTATACAGGAAATTTTGATGTGACTTATGAAGATATCAAAGAAGGCTGCGAAAGTTTTCTTGCATACCTTAAAAAAGAAAAACTGTAATATAATAACGGTATGTTCCTGCATATTTTGGACAAGAATTCTCAAATGTATCTTACGATGCTTCCGGAATGTCGATTCTGAACCGTCATTGCGGAAGTTGTAATGTACAGACCGGGGAAAATAATTCACTCCCTTTTCTCCAGATTTTTGATAGTTTCATACGCCAAAGAGGCGATTTCTGCCGCGCCGGAGGCGCTTGGGTGAACACCGTCCAGAGAAAAATAATCCGGATGAAAAGCCGTAGCACGATGAATGTCAATCACCGGAAGCTGTTCCTCTTCTCCGAGATGAATCACAGCATCAGCAATGGTATCAGCAATATCAGACTGGATATAATAAGGGCGTACCGCAGGAAAATTCTCCGGGTAAACAGTGGCAGGAGTCATAAGGATGATCTGAGGATTGCTTTCTAAAGAACGATAGTGGGAGATCAGATCTCTATAGTCCTTGAGGAAGTGTTCCGTTCCGTTCCAGTAATATGGTTTGGTGTCGTTGGTACCCAGCATGATCAGAACATAATCCGGTTCAAAGTCCGAACTTTTTTCAAAATTTCTGTGATCCCAGTAAGAAAAATTACTGTTTTTTTGAAGAGTATAGCCGCTTGCACCGAAATTTTTAACCAGATATTTTCCGCCCAGAAGCTGCTGCAGCCGGGAAGGATAAGAATTGAGAAAACGATTTTCGATTTTTGCTCCATAAGTAATGCTGTCACCCACACATGCCACACGGATGGAGCAAGAGTCCTGGAAGGCAATAAGGAAAACAGGCGACAGGAGGAAAAGAGACAGAGTAAATAAAAACAAGTAAAAAGTTCGTTTGTGTTTCATGGAATACTCCTTTGTAAAAGATGATAGATTTATTGTAAAGGCTAAAAAGAAAAATTACAAGGCAGAGAAAAAGAAGAGAAAAAGGAGAAAGAGAAGAGGAAAGAAAAAAGTGCAGAATCCCTGCATAGAGAATCGGTGTGTTAATAAATGGCAGAAAGGAAAGAAAAAATAATTCTGAAGAAAAGGAAAAACGGAAGAAATAGTATAGAGGAGTAATTTTTACTGGCTGTAAGAGAGCTTAACCATAAATATATTGTAGTAGAAAAAAATAGTAAAACGCAAACCGTTTAAAAAAGTGAAGAAAAATTAAAGAAGAAAAATAAAGAAAAGAAATACAGCAAGGAAATCAGCAGCAAAAAGAAAATAACGGAGATAATATGACCGAGAGAAAAATAAAAGACAACATACAAACAATTTTGGAACATACACCTTTCTGGAATCGCTTAACCCAAGAGCAGCAAGTGCTGCTGGCAGAAAATTCAAAGGTTATGGAATATGAAGCAGGTGACAGCGTTTATTCAGGTGCACGGGAATGTTTAGGCACTTTTTTGATTCTGGAAGGAACTCTGCGGACCTACCTTCTGTCTGACGAAGGAAAAGAAGTTACCATGTATCGGCTAAGAGAAGGGGATACCTGTGTCCTTTCAGCATCCTGCCTGCTTTCGTCTATTACTTTTGATGTGGAGATCGAAGCACAGACCAGATGCCGTGCACTTCTGATTCCAGCAAGGATTCTCGCAGGTATTACAAGAGAAAATGTGTACATAGAAAATTTTATCTATAAAGAGGCAGCGAAGCGCTTTTCTGATGTAGTGGAAGCGCTGGAACAGCTGATGTTCCTAAGTCTTACGCAGAGGATTGTGTCTTTTCTGCTGGATGAATCTGCAAAAAGTAAAAGCAGTTCCATTGTCATGACACATGAAGAGCTTGCCAAGGGAATTGGAAGCGCCAGGGAAGCGGTCAGCAGAATTTTAAAACAGCTGGCAAAGAAGGAATATATTTCTCTTAACCGGGGCGAGATCAAAATTGAAAAAAGAGAGGAGCTTTACCGGCTTTTATGAATATTACGGTGAAAATACACACCCTGTTCCGGAGAAACCTGCGCTTTCGGAATGACGGTTCAGAATTGTCCGAGATAATTAAGAACCGCCCCGAAAGTTCATACATTTGAATACTGCGGAATATCCGAAAGCTCATGTATTGAAAGCTCAACCGAAATCTTAACTGAAACTCTAACTGAAACTCTAACTGAAACTCTAACCGAAACCTTAACCGAACCCCTAACTGAAGTCCCAACTGAAATTGTGATAAAATTCTGCTGTTAAAATATGTCAAAATTCTGCCAAAATTATTCCCAAGATCATCTGTATTTTTCTGAAAAAAGAGGTATAATGTGAGTAAGCGTTATTCAATTACTAACCGTATTGAAAGAATCAGGGGGTATTTACATGGATAATCAATTAGCACTTCTTACACTGTTTGGTTCTTTAGCCGCCCTTCTTTTTGCAGCAGGAAGGGCGAAAAAGGTACTCAGCTTCCCGGAAGGGAATGAGAAAATGAAGAAGATCTCAGCATCCATCCACCATGGAGCCATGGCGTACCTGCGCCGTCAGTACCGGATCCTGATCATATTCTTTACCGGAATGTTTGTGATCCTGCTGGCAATGGCAGCTTTTGGCTTTCTGACCTGGTTTGTGCCGTTTGCTTTTGTGACAGGCGGCTTCTTTTCAGGTCTTTCCGGTTTTGTGGGCATGCAGATTGCCACCCGCGCCAATGCCAGGACAGCGGCAGCCTGCCAAAGCGGGCTGAACAAAGGTTTGACGGTTGCCTTTTCGGCAGGTTCGGTTATGGGATTTACCGTGGTAGGGCTGGGACTTTTGGACATTTCTATCTGGTACCTGCTTCTGCGTCTGGTATTTCACCTTCCTGTGGAAGACATTACCAGCACCATGCTGACCTTCGGCATGGGAGCTTCCAGTATGGCGCTGTTCGCCCGGGTCGGCGGGGGAATTTACACGAAAGCCGCAGATGTGGGAGCGGATCTGGTAGGAAAAGTAGAGGCAGGAATACCGGAAGATGATCCCAGAAATCCGGCAGTGATCGCAGACAATGTGGGAGATAATGTAGGCGATGTGGCAGGTATGGGCGCAGATCTGTATGAATCCTATGTGGGATCGGTTCTGTCCGCCTGTGCGCTTGGCGTAGTGGCGTTTAATAAGATCGCAGAGGTAGACCGGGTCAATGCAGTGGTGGTTCCCATGCTGCTTGCCGCTGTAGGTGTCCTGGCATCGATTTTCGGAAGTCTTTTGATCCGGACCGGGGAAAGTACCCAGCAGAGTGTGCTTCTGAAGGCACTTAGAAGAGGGACCAATACCAGCGCTCTGATCATAGCAGCTGCGGCTTTTCCGCTGGTATGGCTGACGCTGGGACGGCAGTTTATCGGCTTTTATTTCGCTATTCTTGCCGGGCTGCTTGCCGGAGTACTGATTGGCTTTTTTACAGAATATTTTACCTCGGATACCTATCAGCCTACGAAAAATCTGGCAGAGAAATCGGAGACTGGATCCGCCACCATCATCATCGGAGGTCTGAGCCTGGGAATGCTTTCTACAGCTCTGCCGATTTTGATCATCGTGGTGTGTGTAATGGCAGCGTATGGTTTCTCCGGAGGTTTCACAGAAGCCAGCAGAGGACTTTACGGCATTGCTCTGGCAGCGGTAGGAATGCTGTCTACGCTGGGAATCACTCTTGCTACCGATGCGTATGGTCCTATTGCGGATAATGCCGGAGGCATCGCAGAGATGGCTGGACTGGATCCGAAAGTGCGCAGGCGAACGGATGCCCTGGATTCCTTGGGCAATACTACAGCAGCTACCGGAAAAGGATTTGCCATCGGATCGGCAGCTCTGACTGCCCTTGCTTTGATCGCATCCTATGTAGAGAAGGTGCAGGAAGTAGGAGGAGAAGGGATCCGGCTGGATATGAGCGTTATGAATCCGGCGGTGCTCTGCGGTATTTTCATCGGCGCCTGCCTGCCGTTTGTATTTGCGGCGCTTACTATGTCTTCTGTGGGGAGAGCAGCGCAGAGCATTGTTGTGGAGGTGCGCAGACAGTTTCAGGAGATTCCGGGACTGATGGAAGGAAAGACAGATGCAGATTATGAAACCTGCGTGGATATCTGTACCAAAGCAAGCCTGAAAGAGATGATCCTGCCTACGGTGCTTGCCATTATCACCCCGATTGTGACCGGGCTGATCCTGGGATACAATGGCGTGATCGGCATGCTGGCAGGAGCTACCGCCACAGGATTTCTCCTGGCAGTGTTTATGTCCAATGCAGGCGGAGCCTGGGACAATGCAAAGAAATATATAGAGGGAGGCGCTCACGGCGGCAAGGGAAGCGACGGACATAAGGCGGCAGTTGTGGGGGATACGGTAGGCGATCCTTTTAAGGATACGTCAGGTCCTTCTATTAACATTCTCATCAAGCTGCTGTCCATGGTTTCCATTGTATTTGCGGCTCTGGTAGTGCAGTTTCACATCTTTTAATTGTTTCTTGGGCAGGTAAATTTAAGAAGTCCGAAAAGGGCGGGACAGAACCGCAGCCAAAGATCTGGAAAGCAAACGGGTCTTAAGGGTCTGTCCCGCCTGTCTGTGCATAAGCCCCTTTTAAAAAAGAGAAAATCATGGTATGATGAACGGCACAGGGAGAAAATGAGTGCGTATAAATTTGACAGGAAGAAAGGAATGCCAATGAATTTAGAGTTTAAAGAGATTACGCCAGATAATATTGCAGAGATGATGCCCTATTATACCATGAGAAAAAACAGGACCTGTGACAGTGTATTTCTGGAAAGCTTTATCTGGAAAGAATTTTATCATGTGAGATATGCGGTCTGGGAAGAGCGGGCACTGCTGTGGCTGATGGAAGAAAAGGGAACCTATTTTTCTGCGATGCCTTTGTGCAGAGAAGAGGATCTGCCGGAAGCCTTTAAAGCCATAGAGAACTATTTTAATAAGGTGCTGGGCTGCCCTCTGACCATCCATCTCGCAGACGAATATGCAGTAGAATATCTGAAACTTCCGGAAGAGAATTATGTAGTACAGGAGCAGGCGGATGCTAGGGATTATCTGTATCTGGGAGAGGCATTAAGGAAGCTTCCGGGGAAGAAGCTCCATAAAAAGAAAAACCGTCTGAATGCATTTTTAAGAGAATATGAAGGAAGGTATGAGTACCGGAGACTTTGCTGTTCGGATAAGGACGACGTGTGGAAATTCCTGGATAGGTGGAGGATCCAGAAGGGAGAGGATGTGGAGGAGCATCTGGATTATGAGGTGCGGGGCATCCACGATATCCTGAGAAACTGTTCGGATCTGGCAATCCGCATGGGCGGGATTTACATTGACGATAAACTGGAAGCTTTTTCTGTGGGAAGCTTCAACCCTGTAGAAAATATGGCAGTAATCCATATAGAAAAAGCGGATCCGGAGATCCCAGGACTTTATCAGGCAATCAATCAGATGTTTCTGATCCATGAATTTCCGGATGCAGAGTGGGTAAACCGGGAGGATGATCTGGGGATTGAAGGTTTGAGGAGGGCTAAGATGTCCTACCAGCCGGCGGATTTTGCGAGAAAGTACCTGGTAGCCCAGAAAACAGAGGGAAGAAAATGAGTCAGAACAGCAAAGAAAAAGAGGATCTGTGCTGGAAAAAATCGGATGTCAGATATCTTTCGGCAGAGGAAAAAAGGCGGACCCTCTCTCTGTGGGAATCCTGCTTTCCGGAAGATTCCCGGGAGTTTTTAGAATATTATTATACAGAAAAGACAAAAGAAAACAGGATTGCAGTGATTGAAAAAGAGGGCGAGATCCTATCCATGCTTCACAGGAATCCCTACAGACTTCATGTGAAGGGTCAGATCTGGGAGAGCGATTATCTGGTAGCTGTGGCAACCAGAAAGGACTGCCGGGGCAAAGGTGCCATGAGGGCAGTCCTCACAAAGGTTTTAGAGGATATGAACCGGGAAAAGATGCCTTTCACTTTTTTGATGCCGGCGGCAGAAGGGATCTATACACCTTATGATTTTGCCTTTGTATCAGAGGGAAAAAAATATAAGTTAAAAGAGGAAAATGTGCAGTACGTGCCGGTGGAAAAGACTGAGGAATTAGAGAAAGCGGCGCGCAGAATGAAGGACTGGCTGAAGACGCGCTTTGAAGTCTTTACCGAGAGAAACAAGACCTATGCAGAGCAGCTGAAAAGAGAAGTGGAGAGTGAACACGGACAGCTTCGGCTGCTTTGCCGGGAAGGAAGAACGGCAGGCGTACAGGCTTTCTGGGGAAGCGAAAAGCAGGAGCAGAGACTTCTATACGCACCGGATGAGCTCTGTGAAATACAAGCCGGAAATCCTCTGATCATGGGAAGGATTACAGAACTTCAGACCTTTTTGACAGCATTTTCCTTAAAAAAGAAAGGAAAACTTACAGTGCTGCTGGAAGCAGAAGACCGCTGGATTCCGGAAAACAGCGGGAGATTTCTCTGGGAACTGACGGAAACCTCCAGCACAGTTATCCGGCAAAAGACAGCTGTGCAGGCAGCCGAAGACCGCAGTCAGGTTTACTTAAGGGCGAAGATCGGACAGCTTGCACAGTGGCTGATGGGATATCGGGAACCGGGAGCGATCTGGACAGATCTGCCGGTGCAGACAAGGGAACAATTAGAACAGATCCAGACCGTACAAGGCGTCTGGATCGACGAAGTTGTATAAAAGGAAAACAGAGAAACGGGAGGAAAAGTATGGACCGAAAGACAAAGATCACAGTAGCAGGTATCGGCGGTGTAGGAGGCTATCTCAGCGCTATGCTGGCGCGCCGCTATGAGCATGTAACCCTTGTGGCAAGAGGGGAGAGGAAAAAGGCGCTGGAGGAACAGGGGATTCATATGAACAGCGAATTTCATGGGGAAATCACGGCAAAACCCTGGAAGATCGTGGAGAAGGCGCAGGAAATCCAGGAAAAACAGGATCTGGTCTTTATCTGCGTAAAGACCTATTCCCTGGAGGAAATCTGCAAAGATCTCCAGGAATGTATCGATGAACATACCGTAATCCTTCCTGTTATGAACGGTGCGGATACTGCGGAGCGGGCAAGGAAATTTCTGGGCAGGGGACATGTATTGGATGCCGTCATTTACATTACTGCATTTTCCAACCCGGATTATTCTGTTACACAGATCGGACGATATGCGAAGATCCAGATTGGTAAAAAAGAACCGTCACAGGAAGAAAAAAAGGCACTGGAGGAGGCATGGACCTGTATGAAGGAGGCAGGCATGGATGTCCACATCAGCCAGGACGTGGAGGCAGCTGTATGGGAAAAATATATTTTTAACTGCGGCTATAATGTGCTGACCACCTACTATATGGAGATGGTAGAAGACCTTCAGGCATCACCGGAGAAATGCAGGGAATTCCGGCAGCTGATGGAGGAAGCTTATGCTGTGTCACAGGCAAAGAAGATCCAGGTCCGGGATGGTTATATTGAAAGTGAATACCAGCGTTTCCTGAGGCTTGATGCAGGTTCTACCAGTTCCTTAAAAAGAGACCGGGAAGCAGGAAAAAGGGATGAACTGGAGACCTTCAGCGGTTATCTGGTCTCAGAAGCGAAGAAGCTGGGCGTACCGGTTCCGCTGACAGAGCGTATGTATGAAAAATTAAGAAGACAGCCGGGACTATAGGGCAGGAAGCAGGCAGCAGCCAGGAAACTTAACAGAAGGGCAAATGGAAGAGAAAAAGAACGAACAGAATATAAAGAACGAACAGAACATAAGGAGGAATCCAAAAAGAAAAAATAAGGCAAAAGGAAAATAGAAAGCCGCAATGAAAATAAAAGAAAACAGGGTAAAATAAACGTTGACGTCTGCATTTTCCAGGTGTATAATGTCTCTATTACAAGTTGCTTTCCTACATTAAAGCGCAACGGTTTTAATTAGTAAAGTGATACGGCAGCAGGGAGGAAAAGAAAATGAAATTAAAGAAAATCTTAGCAATGATGATGACGGCAGCCGTAGTTTTTTCAGCGGCAGCCTGCGGAAGTGGAGATACAGAAGGAGACAGCAGCACTGCTGAGAGCACAGACGCTTCTGATACAGAGGAAACCGCAGACAGCAGTGATTCTGACACTGGTTCCGGGGAGACCTATACCATCGGTATCTGCCAGCAGCTGGAGCACGATGCGCTGGATCTGGCTACGAAAGGATTCCAGGAAGCCTGTGAAGAGAAGTTCGGAGAAGGAAATGTACAGTTTGATGTGCAGAATGCGCAGGGTGAGCAGGCAATGTGCGCTACCATCGCCAACAACTTCGTATCGGCAGATGTGGATCTGATCATGGCAAACGGTACACTGCCTTTGCAGACAGCAGCTTCTGCTACTTCGGATATTCCGATCCTGGGAACTTCCATCACAGATTACGGCACAGCCCTTGGTATTGATGATTTCTCAGGCACTACAGGCGTCAATATTTCAGGTACCAGCGATCTGGCGCCTATTGACGAACAGGCAGCCATGTTAAAAGAGCTGGTTCCGGATGCGAAAACCGTAGGCATCATCTATTGCTCCGCAGAGTCCAATTCCAAATACCAGGCTGAGCTGTTCGCAGCTGCTCTGGAGGAACTGGGAATTGCAAGCAAAGAATACACAGCGGCTGATTCCAATGAGATCCAGAATGTTGTTACCAATGCGATCTCAGAGTGTGAAGCCCTCTATGTTCCAACAGACAATACCATGGCATCCAACACAGAAATCATCAACAATATCTGCCTTCCGGCAAAGGTTCCGGTAATTGCAGGAGAGCAGGGAATCTGTTCCGGATGCGGCGTTGCCACACTGTCCATCAGCTATTATGACCTTGGATACAAGGCAGGAGAGATGGCATACGACATTCTGGCAAACGGTGCGGACGTTACCGCGATGGCAGTAGAATATGCTCCGCAGGTTACCAAGATGTACAATCCTGCGATCTGCGAAGAACTGGGTATTGAAATTCCGGATGATTACGAAGCCATCGAAGAATAAAAAGTTAGATAAAAGGCAAAAAGACTGCTGCAGAAAGCGGCAGTCTATTGCTGTCTTATAGAGAAAATGTGAGAAAAGACAGAAGGGACGAAACAATATGATAGTAGAATATTTTTCCTTATTGGATCCCGCGACGCTGATGCGCAGTATGCCGGGAACCGTTGCCCAGGGACTGATCTGGGGAATTATGGCGCTGGGAGTGTACATTACCTTCCGCATTCTTGACTTTGCGGATCTGACGGTAGATGGTTCTCTGGCAACCGGCGGAGCAGTGGCAGTCATGTTGATCCAGGGAGGCATGCATCCGGCTGTTTCCCTGATCTTTGCATTTCTGGCAGGTATGCTGGCAGGGCTGGTGACCGGGCTTCTGCATACAGCGCTGGGCATTCCGGGAATCCTGGCAAGTATCCTGACGCAGATTTCCCTGTATTCCATTAATCTTGGCATTATGGGCAAAGCAAACCAGAGCGTGGGCATTACCCAGCAGAATCTGGTGGCTTCTATCAAGTATGTGTCTGCGGATGACAGCCTGCTCTTTTTTGCCAAGATGATCCTGGGCTGTCTGGTTCTGGTGGCAGTGGTTTACTGGTTTTTCGGCACAGAGCTGGGAGCTTCCATCCGTGCTACCGGCTGCAATCCTCAGATGGCAAGGGCACAGGGCATCAATACCAATTATACGAAGGTGCTGGCATTGATGATCTCCAATGGTCTGGTAGGATTAAGCGGCGGGATTTATGCCCAGTATCAAAGCGCTGCAGACGTCAATATGGGAAGGGGCGCTATCGTAATCGGACTGGCAGCTGTTATTATCAGTGAAGTGATTTTTGGAAAGCTGTGCGCAGGGAAAAAGATTGCGTTTGCCTATACGCTGGCAGCTGTTTTTGTAGGATCGATCCTCTATTACATGGCATGCTCTCTGGTCATCTGGCTGAGAGTAAACAGTGATTATATGAAGCTGTTCTCAGCGATCGTTGTGGCATTTTTCCTTGCAGTGCCTTATCTGAAAGAGAACTACGCAGGGAAGAACAGGAGGACGAAATAATGGGATACATGCTTGAAATCCAGAATATACATAAGACCTTTAACAAAGGAACCATCAATGAAAAAGTAGCGCTCAACGGAGTGAATCTGAACCTGAATCCTGGAGATTTCGTTACCATTATCGGCGGCAACGGCGCGGGAAAATCCACCACTTTAAATGCCATTGCAGGTGTCTGGGCAGTAGACGAGGGCAAGATCATCGTAGACGGAACAGACATTACCAGACTGTCCGAGCATAAAAGAGCGGTTTATTTGGGAAGAGTTTTCCAGGATCCCATGACCGGGACTGCGGCGACCATGTCTATTGAGGAAAATATGGCAATCGCAGCCAGAAGAGGAGAACGCAGAGGACTTGGCTGGGGCATTTCCAGAAAGGAAAGAGAAGATTACCGGGAACAGTTAAGGGAACTGGATCTGGGTCTGGAGGATCGTCTGAGCAGTAAAGTCGGTCTGCTGTCAGGCGGACAGAGACAGGCGATCACACTTCTGATGGCAGCTCTGAAAAAGCCGAAGCTTCTGCTGCTGGATGAGCATACAGCCGCCCTTGACCCGAAGACTGCGGCAAAAGTATTGGATATTTCAGATAAGATTATCGTGGAGCACAGCTTAACGGCAATGATGGTAACACATAACATGCGTGACGCCATTGCCCACGGCAACAGACTGATCATGATGCACGAAGGAAGAGTTATTTACGATGTAGCTGGTGAAGAAAAGAAAAAGCTTCATGTATCGGATCTGCTGGCGAAATTTGAAGAGGCAAGCGGAAGCGAATTTGCAAATGACAGAATGATGCTGTCCTGATCAATAATTGTGGATCAATGATTATTGTCAAAAATCCCTTAAGCAGATAAAAAAATAGAAATCTGCTTAAGGGATTTTTTGTATCCGGATCCGGGAGAAAACCTATTGAAAAAATCGGATTTTCCTTTGCGGAAATGGTATGACTCAGCCTTTCTTTTTCCACTTTAATAAAAAAGCGGAATGGATGATCACCAGCACAGAGCCTGCGTTGTGGACCAGAGCGCCTGCTACGGGATTCAGGATGCCTGTAATTGCCAGCGCAATGGCGAGAAAGTTCAGCGCCATGGAAAAGGTCAGATTGCACCGGATAGTAAACATCATCCGCCGGGCAAGGAAGAGAAGATGGGGAAGCTGGCAGAGTTCATCATTCACCAGAGCGATATCAGCTGCGTCGATGGCAATGTCACTGCCCACACCGCCCATGGCGATGCCCACAAAGGCTTTTTTCAGTGCAGGAGCATCGTTAATGCCGTCTCCGATCATGCACACCTGCCTGCCGCAGCTTTGCCGCTTTTCAATCCACGCCAGTTTATCTTCCGGCAGACAGCCGGATAAAAATTCATCAATCTGAAGCTTATGGGCAATGGTCTGAGAAGCATTTTTATGGTCCCCGGTTAAAAGAACCGGAGTGATGTGAGCGGCCTTCAGGGCAGAGATCACAGTGCCTGCATCTTCCCTAAGAGCGTCGGAAAGGGCAAGAAATCCCCAGTAAATCCCATTAGCGGCAACATAGATCATCGTACAGCCTGAAGCGAGAGAACGATCGGCTTTTCGGACTTCCGATGGGGGGATTTGAATTTTGTATTCCTGTAAAAGAGCCAGATTTCCAGCTAGGATTTCTCTTCCCTGTACCAGACTTTTTACACCTTTTCCAGGAAGCATCCGGAAAGATTCTGGCTGGGGGATTTCCTCGCCAAAGACCTCTTTGCAGCAGCGTACGACTGCTTTTCCGAGGGGATGCTCTGAGCGAAGTTCTGCTATAGCAGCAGAAAGATACAGTTCTTTTTCGCTCAGATCCTGCCGGGCTGTATGGACGGCAGTTACCTTTGGAGTGCCATAGGTCAGGGTTCCCGTTTTATCAAAGGTGATATCAGATACCTGTGCAAGGCGCTCCAGGGCATCCCCTTCTTTTACCAGGAAACCATGTTTGGCAGCGTTTCCGATGGCAGCCATGACAGCCGTAGGGGTAGCAAGCACCAGGGCGCAGGGACAGAAGACTACCAGGATCGTTACCGCCCGCAGGATTTCTCCGGAAAAGAACCAGGTCAGCGCTGCCGCAGTCAGGGCAATGACTACGATCCAGGTGGCCCAGCGGTCAGCCAGTCCTACGATTTTGGCTTTTCCTGCATCGGCAGACTGCACCAGGCGGATCATTCTCTGAATGGAACTGTCTTCTCCTACACGGACGGCTTTCATGTCGAAGGAGCCGAATTGATTGACTGTACCGCTGGATACTTCATCCCCGGGCCCCTTGTCCACGGGCAGGGATTCTCCGGTCATGACCGCCTGATCCACTGAGGTCTGACCAGATAGAAGGATGCCGTCTGCGGGAATGGTTTCACCGGGAAGTACACGTAGGAGATCCCCTGCCTGTACCAGTTCTGATGGTATGATCTCTTCTTTGCCTCCGGAAAGCCTCCTGGCAGTGCGGGGCGTTAAATGTACCAGCTTTTCAATGCCTGCCCGGGCTTTTGATACTGTGAGATCTTCCAGCAGCCCGCCCAGCTGCATAATAAAGGCAACTTCACCGGCAGCGAAATCCTCCCCTATGATGACAGAGGCGATGAGAGCAATGGATACCAGTACATCTGCCTTAATGTCAAAAGAAGCTGTCAGACCCAGGAAGGCTTCCAGGATGATGGGGATTCCGCATAGAACAATAGCAATCCATGCCAGATCGAAAGAAAAAGGTTTTAAGTCCAGAATACTGCCTAAAAGTGCAAGCGCGGATAGAATAAGGAAAAGAATGTCCCGCCGGGTTCCGCCCCATTCTAAAAGTGTTTCTAATTTTTTCAAAGAAATCCTCCTTTCTTTTTATACCCATAGGGGTATCAGTGGATGAGGATATTATATACCTATAGGGGTATGGGTTGTCAAGAGAAGGAAAGAAAAAAGAATGGAAACGTAAAAGGTTCCATTCTTTTTCAGAGTCTAAGTTAATGCATATTAGCAAATCGTTCCACTGCTTTTGTAAAATTGGCAATGGTCTGCTCTGCATCGCCGTGTTCGATCCCGTCCCTGACGCAGTGCTTGATATGACCTTCCAGGACCACCTGTCCTGCCTTATGGAGGGCAGATTTTGCCGCATTGATCTGCGACAGAATATCTTCACAGGGGACGTCTTCATCGATCATACGGTCAATTGCCTGTACCTGGCCGATGATCTTTTTCAGACGGCGGTGCAGATTTTCTGAATCCATACATTGTCGCATGGTTCCACCTCCCAGCATTTTTCTATACCTGTAGGGGTATCTCTGTCCCCTATTATGAAAGAAAGGAGAAGAGATGTCAAGAACCGAAACAGGTTCTTGACAAGTTTTCCTGAGTGCAGAAGCAAAGGTTTAGGAAGGCTCCTTTTGACTCTTGGGGCAGAGAAATTTCTCTGTGAATTCTTTTGCCGGGAGAGGGCGGCTGTAGTAATAGCCCTGTCCCAGGTCACAGCCCATAGATTTTAGGAGTTCTGCACTTTCAAGGGTTTCAATTCCTTCTGCGACTGTGGAGATATACAGCTTTTTCGTCAGGGAAATAATTTCCTCGATGATCACCCTCTGGCTGTCATTGTGGGTCAGGGACAGCTCCGAAAGGAAGCCTCTGTCCAGTTTTAATTCGTCGATATGGAGACTTCCCAGGGTATTCAAAGTGGAATATCCGCTGCCGAAATCATCCAACGATATGTGAAATCCTTTTTCCTGCAGCTGGGCGATTCTTGTATTGAGTTCTTCCACATTTTCCAGTGCCAGACCCTCCAGGATCTCCAGGGTGATCAGACTGGGAGGAATCTGGTATTTTTCCGTGATCTTACAGAGATTTTCCACATAATCAGATTCATAAAACAGCAGCTTGGACTGATTGATGGACACCGGGACAGGCTGGATGCCGCTGTCGATCCATTCCCGTATCTGTCTGCACACCTGGTCTGCCATATACAGATCGAGACGGGCACAGAAACCATTCTTCTCAAAAAGAGGGATAAACTGGTCCGGAAAGATGGTCTTTCCTTCCTGGGTCGTCCAGCGTACCAGCGCTTCGGCGCCCTCTAAATTTCCGCTGTCCAGATAAAATTTCGGCTGCAGGAACAGGCGGAATTCCTGGTCCTTTAATGCCTGGTTCATGTGGCTTTCCACGTAATTTTCCAGCTGTTCCTGCTTATGCAGATCCAGATTATAGAACCAGATACTGTTCTGATGGTTTCCCTTTGCTGTGTGCAGGGCAAAGATGGAGTGTGTGATCAGATCCTCACACGTATGGTCTTCGGATTCTTCGCCGGTGCGTATGGCAACGCCGCAGTATAGAAGAATCTGGTAATTGTGCCGGGTGTCCAGGGAGTAGAGACTGATCTGATTCATGATACTATCCAGCCTCTGCTGTATCCTGGTATGGTCCGTTTCCAGAAGGTAGAGAAAGAAGGAGTCACCGGAATCACGGCAGTAATATTCCCGCTCAGACAAGTTCTGCCGGAGTATTTGATTCATATGACGCAGCAGGTCATCTGCCCGGTCTCTTCCGAAAATCTCATTGATAAATTTGAACTGACGGATATTCATGGAAACCACGCTGCACTCTTTGATCTTTTCCAGAGAATCCCGTACTTTCTGCGTGAATCCTGCCAGATTATTGGCGCCGGTCAGCGTATCATGATAGGCGATCTGTCTTAACTGCCGGTTGCT
Source organism: Candidatus Blautia merdavium (assembly GCA_019119975.1). GTDB lineage: Bacteria > Bacillota > Clostridia > Lachnospirales > Lachnospiraceae > Blautia > Blautia merdavium. Next base: position 16,933 of record DWVZ01000074.1, read on the forward strand.
CTGCCGCAGAATCCGGTAGCCGTAAAAGACCAGGAGAACGATCAGCAGAAGAATGCCGAAGAACACCATTCGGGTTGTCAATACAATCTGATAGAAGGTGCTGTTCAGCTGCTGCGTGGTATTTACGCAGAAAAGATACCAGCCATTGATCCCTACCGGATCCAGAAAAACTTTATAATCCTCTCCGTTATATTGAAAACTGGAAAAGCAGCTGGATTCCTGGGATATGGCAGACTTCAGCCGCGTCTTTTCCTTTTCTGTGAAATAGGTTCCTTCATAGATATTTTTTACATCTTTTTTGATGGCACGGCTTTCTGAACGAACCAGAAAGTCTCCGTTTCCGCCGATCATATGAATGTATCCCTGGCCGTTCAGCGCACTTTGGTCGTTCAGGATATCAGAGAAAATTTCAATGCTGTCACTGGCAAGGAGCGCGCCTGCAACCTGACCGTTATCCGCATAAACGGGGATACTGTAAGCGTAAACGGTTTCCTGGAGAGTCTCATCATAAAAAATGCGGGATACAGCATCCTCGCCGTCCCAGGCTTTTTGGATGATCTCCTGGAGTACCTCAGGCAGCGTATTGACAGGGATATCGAGTTCTACCGAATGATTCAAAGTCGCGCGGATCCCTGTGCCGGAGGTACTGTAAAAGCCCATCCGGATAAAATGGTTCTGATTATTAGAATCATACAGCTTCTGGGCGAAAGAATCCGTATCCATGGAATCACTGAAATCAAAAAAGCTTTCCAGTGTATGCAGCGTCTGGAAATCGGCATCAAACTGATGGAAAATATAAGTTTTATACTGCTCCACCTCGGATTTCATTTGAGTTTCCGTTGATTCTTCCAGCACTCTTCCCAATGCCGCAGAAACAAGACCGCCGATCAGAAGAATGACCAGACTGATAAAAGCTACAAATAAAGTTAATTTTTTCAGGCGTTTCTGTATAAATTTTTCATTCATCTTAAGTTCCTCTCTGTCCATTCATTTTATAATAAAATAGAGAGTGGGAAAGTGTCAAGATAAAGGAAATGGTAATTTACATTTACAGGGATATGAATCAGGGTTATGACTGATATACAAATATCAAAATTATATGAAATTTTTGAAAATTTGGATTGACAAAGAGACAATTACAGCATAAAATGAAACCAGCAAAAGCAAAACCGATGAGAAAGAGGAGTAAGCTTTAAAAGAAGTCACAGAGAGCGGCAGATGGTGGGATTGCCGTATGGATTTTATTGCTGAATGGACTTTCGAGGGCAGCCTGAAATGAAAAGAGTAGGCGCTGTCGGGAACCGAACCCGTTATCAATCAGGAGCGTATGTCAGTACGTGAGAAAGTGGACGCAATGTCAAATTGAGTGGTACCGCGATAATAAGATTATGGATTTTATTACCGTCTCAAGCCTTATGGGAAACAGGATTTTCCTATAAGACCTGAGGCGGTTTTTGTCGTATCAGGATCCTGGTTATCCGGAAAATAGATTTGCAGTTTGGCAGACCGGACTCTTTGCAGTGATCGGCTCCTTTGCTTTTGAAAATAAGAAAAAGGAGAAGTAAAGTGATGAAAAAAAGAGTATTAGCAGTAATTTTAGGAGCAGCCATGATGACCGCGGTTTTGGGAGGCTGCAGTAAAGATGAGAAAGGATCTGCAGAAAGTACGGCAGAAAACACAGCAGCAGAAACCTATACCATCGGAATTTCCCAGTTCGCAGAACACGGTTCACTGGATAACTGCAGAGAAGGTTTTCTTGAAGGGCTGAAAGAAGAAGGCATCGAAGAAGGAAAAAATCTGGAGATCAAGATCAGCAATGCGGATTCTGATACCGGAACAGCCGCGCAGATCGCAGAAAGTTTTGTGTCAGACAAGGTGGATCTGATCTGTGCCATTGCAACACCCAGCGCTCAGGCAGCGTATAATGCGGCAAGGAATTCCGGGACCCCTGTGATTTATACTGCGGTGACGAATCCGGAGGAAGCTGAGCTTGCCTCAGAGGATAAAAAACCGGTTGGCGCAGTGACAGGAACCAGTGACCAGCTGCCGGTGGAGGCGCAGCTGAAGATGATCCGAAAGCTGCTTCCAGATGCCGAGACCATTGGTATTTTATATACGACCAGCGAAGCAAATTCTGTGTACAGCATTACCCAGTATGAAAAATATGCAGAAGAGTATGGGTTCACTCTGGAGACGGCAGGAGTCACCAATACCTCAGAGGTCTCTCTGGCAGCAGCAGGACTTTTGGAAAAGGTAGACTGCATCACAAATTTAACTGACAACACTGTGGTAAGCGCACTGCCCACCATCCTGGATCAGGCTGGGAAAAAGAATATTCCGGTATTTGGAAGCGAAATTGAGCAGGTGAAGATCGGCTGTCTGGCAGCAGAAGGCCTGGACTACATCAACCTGGGAAAAGAAACCGGAAAGATGGCGGCAAAGGTGCTGAAAGGGGAAGCCCAGGCAGAGGAGCTGGAGTATGAACTGCTGACGGACAGCAGTCTTTATATCAACGAAGAGGTGGCTGCAAACCTGGATATTACGATTCCGGATGATATGAAGGAAAGTGCGGCAGAGACCTTTACAGAGATTGCCGAAGAATAAAATGCCGGGAAGAAAAAAAGAAAACGGCGGCAGCAGGAGGAGAAAAAATGGACTTTATCATAAGCATTATAGAACAGGGACTGATCTATGGGATTCTGGCTCTGGGAGTTTACATCACATATAAAATTCTGGATTTTCCGGATCTGACTGTGGACGGCAGTTTTCCGCTGGGAGCAGCAGTGACTGCATCTCTGATCAAAGCCGGGGTGAATCCCTGGCTGACGCTGCCGGCTGCTTTCCTGGCAGGTGCCGCGGCGGGCGTGTGCACAGGGCTGATCCATGTCAAAGGAAAGGTGCGGGATCTGCTGTCCGGTATTATTATGATGACTGCGCTGTATACTGTGAATCTGATGGCAGCAGGCACCAACAATGTGCCGCTGTTTTCCCAGCAGACGATCTTTCAAAATGATTTTCTGGAAAGCAGGTTCCCGGATGCCGTGCCCAGTTCTGTAATCCTGGGTCTGATCTTTGTGATCGCAGCCCTCAGCAAGATCCTGCTGGACCTTTATCTGAAAACAAAGTCCGGTTATCTGCTGAGAGCGGTTGGGGACAATGAAAATCTGGTAACGGCTCTGGCAAAAGACAAAGGCAATGTCAAGATCCTGGGACTGTCCATTTCCAACGGGCTGGTTGCTCTGGCGGGCTGTATTTTCTGCCAGCAGCAGAATGTATTCGACATTTCCTCCGGCACAGGCTCCATTGTCATCGGACTTGCCAGCGTGATCGTGGGGACCAGTCTGTACCGGGTATTTTCCAGACTGAAACCATTCAGAAAGAGAAATTTTATCCAGGTGACTACGTTTGTTTTTCTGGGGGCAATTCTTTATAAGGCATGTACAGGGATCGCGATCCGGTACTTTGTGCCTCAGTCTATGAAACTGATATCAGCCCTGTTCCTGCTGGGTGTGCTGGTACTGATGCTGGTATTTGACAATGCAGAGAAAAAGAAGGTGAAAAAGCATGCTTGAATTAAAACACATACACAAATATTACAATCCGGGTACGGTCCAGGAGATGTGCCTTTTCGATGATTTTAACCTGCGTGTGGAGAAAGGAGAATTTGTCTCTGTGGTGGGGAGCAACGGTTCAGGAAAGACCTCCATGCTGAATCTGATCTGCGGAAGCATCGATACCGATCAGGGGCAGATCTGTATGGATGGAAAAGACATTACCCGTCAGAAAGAATATAAAAGACTGCGGAATATAGGAAGAGTGTATCAGAATCCGGCTATGGGCACCTGCCCGGATATGACGATCCTGGAAAACCTCTCTCTGGCAGACCACAAAGGCATGTTTTTTGGTCTCCAAAGAGGCACCAACCGGAAAAAGGAAGAGGAATATAAAGCCCTCCTGGCACAGCTGGGACTGGGGCTGGAGGAGAAGCTCCATGTGAAGGTGGGTTCTCTTTCCGGCGGGCAGAGGCAGGCGATGGCGCTTCTCATGTCCACCATGACACCCATTGATTTTTTAATCCTGGATGAGCATACGGCTGCCCTTGATCCCAAGACGGCAGATCTGATCATGGAGCTGACAGAGAAGATCGTTCGGGAAAAGAAGCTGACAGCCATTATGGTGACACACAATCTGCGGTATGCGGTAGAGTACGGGACCAGGCTTTTGATGCTCCATCAGGGAAGCGCAGTGATGGATATCAGAGGAGAGGAAAAGAAACAGCTGAAAATCGAAAACATTCTGGATAAGTTTAATGAGATCAGCATTGAATGCGGCAACGGCTGAGCGCTGGAAGGACGTTTTGAAAGGAGAGGTCTGTCTATGGCAGGCCTCTTTCTTTTTAGGTAGGCAAGAGGCAGCGGCAGTCCCGCTTTTTATAAAAAAAGATTGTGCACAGAAGCGAAAGGGGATATAATAAAAAGAAAATGTGTACGTGAACACAATACGTTGCGGAGGAAGAGAGATGGCAGTGACATTACAGCAGATCGCAGACGCGGCGGGGGTTTCCCGGGGAACGGTGGACCGGGCGCTGAATCACCGGGGAAGGATCCGCCCGGATGTGGAGGAGCGGATCCAAAAGCTTGCCAGGGAGATGGGCTATCAGCCCAGCCGCGCAGGGAGAGCCTTGGCAATGGCACGCAGGAAGATCAGGATCGGCGTGATCCTTCAGTATACAGAGACACCGTTTATGCAGCAGGTGCTGGAAGGGGTAAAGGAAGGCAAAGCCGAAGTGGAAGGCTTCGGCGGAACCGTGGAGATCTATGAAATCCAGGGCTCTATGCCGGGAAGGGTCATAGAGATCATGGAGACACTGAGGAAGAGAGAATTTAACGGGATTGCCCTGACGCCTTCGGATGATGAGATGCTGAAAGCCACCATTGACCGTTTCATGGAAGAATATCAGATCCCGGTGGTTACGCTGAATGCTGATCTGGAGGATACCAGGAGGCTTTGCTTTGTAGGGCAGAATAATTACCAGAGCGGAAGGACAGCGGCAGGACTGATGGGAGAGATCACAGGGGGAAAAGGAAGAGTAGCAGTTATTTCCGGACAGATGGTCAATCCCGGGCTGAACAGCAGGCTAAAGGGCTTTCAAAGAGAAATACAGGAATCATTTCCGGAAATCTGTCTGGCAGATACCAGGTATTCTTACGATGACGAATGGGTTGCCGGAAAAATCCTGGAGGAGCTTTTGGAACTGTATCCGGACCTGACCGGGATCTATATTACCGGCCATGGAGTCAGCGGCGTATGCAGAGCTTTGAAAAAAGCGGGAAAGGACCGGGAAATGCACGTGGTGGCAAATGATTTCCTGAAAGAAAACAAGAAATGGCTGGAAGAAGGAACCTTGAACTTTCTCATTGGTCAGGAATCCCGTGTTCAGGGGCACGCTCCGGTGATGATATTATTCCGCAAATTATTTGATAATGAGGATCCCAAGGAAGAATTTCAGTATACAGAAATTTTAATAAAAACAAAGTATAATATTTAAAAAGCTTTTTGCAGAACAAGTATTATAGGAAGCATAAAAACTGCCTTATGGAGGATAAGCCTAAGGCAGTTTTTTTGTCTTTCTGAAAGAAAGCAGAGAGAAATCCAGGATGAGTTTGTGAAAAAAATGCGAAACTGGTAATTTTCATAAAAAAGCAACTGTTAATTTGTATAAAAAAGATATTGCGTTCACGTGCACACAGTGATAATATGTACATACAAGGAAACGGAACAAAGAAAATAAAAATGAAAAAGACAAAGAAGAAATGGAGGAAGAAATTATGCTGAGAGTAGGCGTGATCGGATGCGGAGGAATGGGAAAAGACCATATCAGAAGACTGACAAATAAGATTCAGGGAGCAGTCGTGACTGCAGTTTCCGATGTGTTTGAAAAAAGTGCAGAAGAGGCAGCTGCTATCTGCGGGGCAAAGGTTTATGCGGACAGCAAAGAACTGATCCAGGCAGAAGAGGTGGATGCAGTCCTGATCGTATCCCCTGGTTTTGCCCATGTAGATTCTCTTCTGGCTGCCATTGCTGCCGGAAAGAGAGTTTTTTGCGAAAAACCTTTATGCACCACGGCAGAAGACTGCCTGAAGGTGGTAAAGGCAGAGGAAGCTTCGGGGAAACATTTGATCCAGCTTGGCTTTATGAGACGTTATGACCGGGGCTACAGACAGTTAAAAGAGGCGCTGGATTCCGGTGCCTATGGAGAGCCTCTGATGCTGCATTGTACCCACAGAAACCCGTCGGTAGGGGAAAACTATAATACGCCCATGGCAGTCCATGATACAGCCATCCATGAGATCGACGTGCTGCACTGGCTGGTAGATGACGAATACGAATCTGCGCAGGTGCTCCTGCCGAAGGTGACGAAATATTCACATTCCCAGTTAAAGGATCCTCAGATCATGCTTCTCAGGACCAAAAAAGGTGTATGCATTGATGTAGAGGTATTTGTCAACTGCAAGTTCGGGTATGACATCAACTGTGAAGCGGTCTGTGAGGACGGAGCACTGAAAATGGCACAGCCATCCTACCCGCAGATCCGGAAAAATGCAGCCGTTTCCACTGCCATCGATACCGATTGTTTCGTAAGATTTCAGGAAGCCTATGACGCAGAGGTACAGGACTGGGTGGACAATGCCGCAAAAGGAATCATTACAGGACCCAATGCCTGGGACGGATATCTGGCAGCAGTCACAGCAGACGCTCTGGTAAAAGCCCAGGAAACCGGACAGATCGAAGAAATCGTCACAGCAGTAGAAAAACCGGAATTTTATAAAGCATAAAGACAGGAAAGCACACCGGCAGAAGAAAAAGAAACGAAAAAAGAGCAGGAGGTAAGAGAGAAAATGAAACTTGGATTTAATGAAGCAACTGCGTTAGAGTGTAAAGGTCAGTCCCTGCTGGCAGATCTGGAAATGTGTGAAAAATATGGTTTTGATTACATAGAGATTCGCTTTGACTGCATCAGGGAATACCTGAAAGAACATACGCTGGAGGAGCTTGCAGCGTGGTTTGGCAGCCATCATCTGAAACCCTGGGCATATAATACGCTGATCTACTTTAATCAGAGAGATGAGGCAGGGGAAAAGGAAATTGATGAGGAAGTAGATTTTATCTTAAAAGTCTCCAAAGCCATCGGCATGAAGATGCTGATCACCGTTCCTGCCTTTGATGTGAAGGATAAAACGGTAGGGGAAATTAAAGAAGAAGCAGTAAAACGCCTGCGTTATCTGGCGGACAAAGTGGGGGAGGATATGAAGATTTCCCTGGAGTTCTGCGGCGCTCCCAACTGCTCCATCAATCAGTTCGGCACCGCCTATGATGTAGTGAAAGCTGTGGATAGGGAGAATGTGGGAATCACAGTGGATACCTTCCATTTCCACGAAATGTGTTCCAGGCTGGAGGATCTTAGGGCAGCTGACGGAAAGAAAATTTTTGCCTATCATCTGAATGACTGCGAGGATCTGCCTCTGGGATCCTGCGGCGATGACAAACGTCTGTGGCCGGGAGAAGGCGTGGTGGACCATGCAGGGATCGCGGCAGCTTTAAAAGAAATCGGCTTTGATGGGGTATGCACCATTGAAGAATTCCGTCCGGCATATTATGAAATGCCGCATGAAGAAAATGTGAAAAAGGCAGCGGAAGTGACCAGAGATTTTGTGAAAAAATATTTCGGATAAGCAGTTAAAAAAAGTACTTTAGGGCGAGAGGAGGAACCGTATGGCTGGCAGAGGAATTCCGGAATTGCTGAATTACAGACAAAAAGGAAAGGATATGAATGAGTTCATCAAGGTGCCTGTGTCGGAAAAACTGGCGTACTGCTTCGGGGATCCGGCGCTGACTCTGATGTATACCATGACAGCAACGCTGCTGACCTACTTCTATACCAATGTAGCAGGGATCTCTGCAGGAGCTGTGGGGATGATCATGCTGGTATCCCGGGTATTTGACGGCTTTTCCGATGTTCTGATGGGGACCATCATTGACCGTACCCACTCTAAATACGGAAAGGCAAGGATCTGGATCTTAAGGCTGATCCTTCCCTATGCAGCGGCGGCGGTGCTTTTATTCACCATGCCTCCGCTGGGAAAATACGGGAAGATCATCTATGCCTTTATTACCTACAATATCATGAATACGGTGGTCTACACTGCCATCAGCCAGCCCTTCCATGCCCTGGGTTCTCTTATGAGCCGGGACAGACGGGAGAGAGATGTGATCTGCAATATCCGTATGATCCTCTCCATGACGGCGAGTATGGTCATTACAGCCTTCACTCTGCCCCTGATCAATCAGGTGGCAGAGTGGATCCAGAGCCAGCAGAAGGCGTGGATCCTGGTGACAGCAGCTTATGCGGTGATCTCGGCTTTCGTGCTGCTGAATACCTATATGACCTGTACGGAAAGAGTGTCCGCAGGGAAAAAAGAAAAAGAGGATATTCCTTTTCTGGAAGCTTTCCGCGCTACTGTTACCAACCGCTATTTCCTGATCGCGCTGGGGCTGATGATCTTCTACACGGTTTATCAGACCATTATCGGCACGGATCTGACATATTACTGCCAGTATGTTCTGGGCAATGTCAATTTAGTCACTCCGCTGTCGGCAGCAGAAAAGATCGCTACCATTACAGGGATCGCTATACTGCCTAAGATCCTGCCGAAATACGGCAAACGGAATCTGATCTGTCTGGGCTGTATTGTGGGAGTGCTGGGACAGCTGCTGTTCCTGGTGAATTATACCAGTCTGCCGCTGGGTGTGGTCAGCTGTATCTTAAGAGGAGTGGGTATTGCACCGTTTTACGGAGTGCAGTATGCGCTTCCCGGAGATGCCATTGAATACGGGCACTGGAAAACCGGAAAGCGGATTGAGGGGCTGATGTTTTCCTCCATGAGTATGGGACAGAAAGCCGGTTCCGGACTGACTTCCGCGGTCATGGGCTGGGTGCTTTCACGGGCGCTTTTCGACGGAACAAAGGCAACTGCGGCGGAGCAGGCAGATTCGGCAGTGGAAGTGATCAAAGGCTTGTATTTATATGTTCCCATTGCTGTCTGGGTGATCATGTTTGTGATCGCGGCTTTCTATAAACTGGATAAGGTGTATGACAAAATGACCCAGGA
>DWVZ01000075.1 GCA_019119975.1 Candidatus Blautia merdavium
AGCTGTCCCAGGCAGTGGGCGTGATCATGGGCGCCAACATCGGTACCACCGTCACTTCCTGGATCCTCAGCCTGTCCGGGATCGAAAGCGATAACTTTTTTATCCAGCTTTTTAAACCAACGTCATTTTCTCCGGTGCTGGCAATCATCGGCGTGGCGTTCCTGCTGTTTGCAAAGAGTGAGAAAAAGAAAGATATCGGCACCATTTTCCTGGGATTTGCCGTACTGATGTTTGGTATGGAAAGCATGAGCGGCGCAGTGAAGCCCCTGGCAGATGTACCGGAATTTACCGGAATCCTGACAGCCTTTTCCAACCCGCTGCTGGGGATGGTCGCCGGCGCGCTGCTGACAGCCGTGATCCAGAGCTCTTCAGCATCGGTGGGAATCCTGCAGGCGCTCTGCGTCACAGGGGCTGTCAGCTATGGGGTAGCCCTTCCCATTATCCTGGGACAGAACATCGGTACCTGTGTGACTGCCCTTCTTTCCTCCATCGGAGCCAAGAAAAACGCAAAAAGAGCGGCAATGGTGCACCTGTATTTTAACCTGATCGGCACTGCTGTCTTTATGGCGCTGTTCTACAGTCTGAATGCTTTTCTGAACTTTGCCTTTCTGGATCAGGCTGCCAATGCGGCTGGCATTGCAGTGATGCACAGTGCCTTTAATGTTTTTGCTACTTTGGTCCTCCTGCCCTTTGCCAAAGTGCTGGAGAAGCTTGCCTGCCTTACCATCCGGGACAAGGATACGGACCAGGAGGAAGAGACGGAGGTTATCCAGCTGGATATGCGTTTTCTGGACCAGCCGGCTTTTGCCATGGAACAGAGCCGGGGCGCTTCCAGAAAAATGGCAGAGATTTCCAAGAAATCTCTGTTTGCAGCCCTCTCTTTATTCCAGGAATGTACGGAGGAAAAGATGGCGTATGTGGAACGGGAAGAGCAGAAAGCAGATGCCTATGAGGACGCCCTGGGATCTTATCTGGTGAAGCTGGGACAAAAGGATATGAATGCCAAAGACAGCACAGACTTATCGGTGATCCTGCACTGCATCGGCGACTTTGAACGAATCTCCGACCATGCAGTAAACCTGATGGAATCTGCCAGAGAAATGCAGGAGAAGCAAATGCATTTTTCGCCGAAAGCAGAGGAAGAGCTGCGGGTGATCTCTCGGGCTGTGACAGATATCGTGGACCTTTCCTACCGGGTATTTTCCGAGGAAAACAGAGAGCTGGCACGCAGGGTAGAGCCTCTGGAGCAGGTGATCGATGATCTGAACCAGGAGCTGAAGACCCGTCATGTGCGCAGACTGAGAGAGGGAAAATGCACCATCGAGCAGGGCTTTGTGCTGACGGATATCACTACAAATCTGGAACGTATCGCAGATCATTGCTCCAACATCGCACTCTGTATCCAGCAGGCAGCCAAGGACAGCTATGAAACCCACAGCTACCTGCAGAAGGTGGAGGACAGCGGGGAATTTGAGCGTATGTTAGAGGAGACAAGAAAACAGTACCTTCTTCCGTAATTGGGAAATGGGAGGAAATAAAAAGCCAAAGCGAATGCGAAGAGAACGATTTTTTGTATGCAACAGGGGGTAAAAAAGTGATTTACTGTGTGGAAGATGAGCGGAATATCCGGGAACTTCTGGTCTATACCCTGGGCACCACAGGCTATGAGGCAAAGGGACTGGGAGATGGAAAAGAGCTGGAAAAAGCATTAAAAGAAGAAATTCCCCAGCTGATCCTTCTGGACATTATGCTGCCGGGGGAGGACGGATATTCCATTCTGGAAAAGCTGAAAAGTACGGAGGCTACCAGAGACATTCCTGTGATCATGGTAACTGCCAAGGAGGCAGAATACGACAAAGTAAGAGGGCTGGAAGGCGGCGCGGATGATTACATCACCAAGCCTTTCGGCATGATGGAATTTATTGCCAGAGTCAAAGCCGTGCTCAGAAGAAGCAGGAAACATACCGGTGAAAAAGAATTCTGCTATAAGGGGCTGAAGGTGAATGTGGAGCGGCGCCAGGTCTGGGACAGAGACAGAAACGTGGAACTGACCTTAAAGGAATTTGAGCTGCTCCGGTATCTGATCGAGAACCAGGGGATTGTCCTCAGCCGGAACCAGATCCTGGAAAAGATCTGGGGCTATGAGTTTGCCGGTGAGACCAGGACCGTGGACGTACATATCAGGACGCTGCGGCAGAAATTGGGAGATTCCGGATTCCTCATAGAGACCGTGCGGGGCGTTGGCTACCGCATAGGAGATAAGCAATGAAGCAGAGGATCATGAACAATGTGTGTTTCCTGGTGGTGCTGTCCGTTCTGATCAGCTTTCTGGCTGCCAGTGTGGTCATGTATCAGAAGAACAGCGGCGCCATGCGCCAGGATGTGAAAAATGAGGCAGAATATCTCTGGTATGCAGTGGAAAATATGGGAGAGGATTATCTGGATGCAGAGGTAGGGCGGCTGACCACCAGCCGGATCACCCTGACTTCCGCACAGGGGGAGCTTCTCTTTGACTCGGACGAGGGGAATTACCTGGAGCCGGACTACACGGACAGTCCGGATATGCGGACGGCTGCTGAGAAAGGCATAGGGGAATACATGAGTTTTTCAAACGCCTTGTCAGAACAGACCTTTTATTGTTCCATAGAGCTGGAAAACGGAAATATCCTGCGGGTGGCAAAAAATATGGACAGTGTGTTCCATACTATAATGTCCAGCATTACACTTCTGGGTCTTTTACTGGTATGTATACTGGCGCTGGCATTTATTCTGGTAGAAAGGCAGACCAAGAAGCTGATCGAGCCGATTAACCGCCTGAATCTGGAAGAACCTCTGAAAAATGTCCGGTACGAGGAACTGCGCCCACTCTTAAAGCGGGTAGATGAACAGAACCGGCAGATTGCCAAGCAGGTAGAAGAGCTGCGGCAGGCAGAATCCGTAAGGCGGGAATTCTCTGCCAATGTATCCCATGAACTGAAGACGCCGCTGATGTCCATTTCCGGTTATGCGGAGATCATGAGGAACGGCATGGTACGTCAGGAAGACATTCCGGAATTTGCAGGGAGGATCTACGACGAGGCAAGCCGCCTGACAAGCCTTGTGCAGGACATCATCGAGATTTCCAAACTGGATGAAAACAGCGGGGAAATGCCTTTTGAGACGGTGGATCTGTATGAACTGATGGAAGATATCTGCCAGAATCTCACCCTGCCTGCCAAGAAGAGAAAGGTTTCCATTGAGACAGAGGGAAGCAGCGCGGAGATTTATGGTGTGCGGCATATTCTCTATGAAATGCTGTATAATCTTACTGACAATGCGATTAAATACAACCGAGAGGGCGGTTGGGTAAAGGTCCGCCTTCTGAGGAAAGAGGACCAGGTCTGCTTCAGTGTGGAGGACAATGGCATCGGAATCGCCAAAGAGGAACAGGAAAGGATTTTTGAGCGGTTTTACCGGGTGGATAAAAGCCATTCCAGAAAGACCGGGGGGACCGGTCTGGGACTTTCCATTGTCAAGCACGGGGCAGCGCTCCACGACGCCAGGATCCGTCTGGACAGCGAACCTGGAAAGGGAACCAGGATCCAGGTGTGGTTTTTAGCGCAGGAATCTGTGCAGAAGACCATATAAAAGCGGAACATGGCAGAGATGCAGGAGCTATATTTGACGGAAAAAGAACCTTCGCAGAGAAGATTTAGGATTTTCTCTGCGAAGGTTCTTTTTTTACGAAATCTAGTACGGTTTTAATATCTTTTCCAGGTATCCTTTACAAACAGCAGCAGCAATGGAAACAGTTCCAGCCTTCCTGCCAGCATATCAAAGATCAGGACCAGAGTTGCTCCGGGGGAAAAGAGGGAGAAATTCTGGGTAGGACCAGCCAGCTCAAGTCCAGGACCGATGTTGTTCAGGGTTGCCGCTACACTGGTAAAGTTAGTGATCAGATCATGATTGTCAAAACCTACCAGCAGCACGGAAAATGCAAAGATCAGTACATACGCGATAAAAAACACATTGGTGGCGCGCACCACTTCATGCTCTACACAGGTGCTGTCCATTTTCAGCTTTTTCACACTTCTGGGATGAAGCAGCGTGTGGAATTCTTTATTAATGGTCTTTATAAGGATCAGCAGACGGGAAACCTTAATCCCGCCTCCGGTACTGCCGGCGCAGGCTCCCACGAACATCAGCAGAACCAGGATGGTCCTGGAAACCTCCGGCCAGAGGTTAAAGTCAGTGGTCGCAAAGCCGGTGGTGGTGATGATAGATCCTACCTGGAATGCAGACTGCTGCAGCGCCTCCCCAAAGCCGGAACATATTCCCTGTATATTGAACGCGATCACCAGCGTGGAAACAACGATAATACCCAGATAACAGCGGATCTCTTCTATGGAAAAAGCCTGCTTGAATTTTCCCACCAGTATCAGATAATAGGCATTAAAATTAATACCGAATAAAATCATGAATACCGTTACGACGACCTGAAGGTAAACAGAATACCCAGCCATACTGTCGTTTTTGATACCAAATCCTCCCGTGCCGGCAGTGCCGAAACTGGTGCATAAGGTGTCAAAAAGAGGCATCCCTCCTGCCAGGAGGAAAAAGATTTCCAGGATAGTCAAAACCACATAGATGCCGTAAAGGATCTTGGCTGTGGACTGGACCTTGGGCACCAGCTTGCTTACGGAAGGTCCCGGGCTTTCTGCCTTCATCAGGTTCATGTGGGAGCCTCCTGCCATGTGAAGAAAAGACAGCATAAATACAAGAACCCCCATGCCTCCGATCCAGTGGGTAAAGCTGCGCCAGATCAGGATACATTTCGGAAGTGACTCCACATCCGGTAAGATACTGGCACCGGTGGTAGTAAAGCCGGAAACCGTTTCAAACAGAGCATCGATTACATTGGTGATGCTGCCGCTGAAAAGGAAGGGCAGAGATCCCATGATACTCAGAACGATCCAGCTCAGAGCAACACTGACAAAACCTTCTTTTACATAAAAGATCTTATTCTCCGGTTTCTTTCTGGTCAGGAGCGCTCCGAAAAGCAGACACAGAAGTCCTGCGGCAACAAATGCCCAGCCGCTGGGTTCCTGATAGACAACGGCAGTGACACAGGGAAGAAGCATAAACGCAGCTTCAAATTTCAAAACATATCCAATAATATAAGACACAATTCCGTAATTCATATGCTCCTCCAGATGTTACCTCTTTAAGATGTCCGTCAGGTCATGAAGCCCTTTTACGGTGGTGACAATGACTACAGTATCGCCGGGCAGGATCTGATCCTGACCTCTTGGAATATGCACTTTGCCGTTCCGGTTGATGGATGCCACCAGCAGATTCTCTTTCAGATCCAGTTCTGACAGAGGGATTCCGGTGACTGCGGACTCTTCTTTTACGCAGAATTCCAGCGCTTCTGCCTGGTTGTCCAGGATCTGGTACAGTGTTTCCACATTGCTGCCAAAGGAATTTTCCAGAGCACGGACATACTGCATGATATAGTCGGCGGTAATGTATTTGGGGTAGATCACGCTGCCCAGGTCCAGACTTTCCACGATATCATCAAAGGCGATGCGGTTTACCTTTGTTACCAGCTTTGCCTCAGACACTCTCTTTGCATAGAGTGAGAGCAGCAGATTTTCTTCATCCAGATTGGTCAGAGTGATAAAGGATTCTGTCTGGGTAAGGCCTTCCTGAAGGAGGAGCTTCTTATCAGTGCCGTCTCCGCAGATGACGGTAACCGTCGGAAGAAGTTCACTCAGCTCGTCACAGCGTTTCCGGTTGGATTCTACAATGCGCACCCGGATTTTCATATCGGATAAAAGGGAGGCAAGATAATAGCCCAGAGTACCGCCGCCGACGATCAGTGCCGTCTTTACCTGATGGGTGTGAACGCCGATCTTCTTGAAAAAGGCGGCAGAATTTTTAGGAGAAGCCACAATGGAAACCAGATCATTGTCATGGATCACAAAATTTCCCGAAGGTATGAAAACATCATCTTCCCGTTCTACACCGCAGATCAGGATATCGCACCGGTACCTTTCGGCAATTTCCATGACAGACAGCCCGTCCAGTCCAAATGAAGAATTGACTTTGAACTTTAAAAGCTCTACTCTTCCTTTGGCAAAGGTATCCAGTTTGATAGCGGACGGAAAACGCAGAAGCCTGGAAATTTCCATAGCAGCCGCAAGCTCGGGGTTGATGATCATGGAGATGCCCAGCCGTTTTTTGATAAAATTCAGCTCCTTATGGTATGCAGGGTTGCGGACACGGGCAATGGTGTGGCAGCTGCTGACTTTTTTTGCAATCAGACAGCAAAGGAGGTTCAGCTCATCAGAACCTGTCACTGCGATCAGCATATGCGCATGCTCCACGTCTGCATTGGAAAGAACACTGATACTGGAAGCGTTTCCTGTAATGCCCAGTACATCGTAGGTTTCAGAAAATTCCTGAACCTTCTGAGGATTTGTGTCGATAACTACAAGATTATGGTCCTCATTGGAAAGCTGCGCGGCAAGGGCACTGCCTACTTTTCCGCAGCCTATAATGATAATGTTCATAGTATCCTCCGTGATAGAAATAAAAATATTATAAAAAGTCGAAAGATTATATAAAAGAATAATCCAGACTATTATAGCACCTTTTGGCAGGTTTACAATGGGTACAGAAAAGTTTTTTCAAGTTGTTTGACACAGGAAAGGGTTTTTGATATACAATAGAGAAAGCAGAGAAAGAGTATGGTGATTTCCGGGGTTCCTATCCCGGAAGAGAAGCAGACCGGCAGATAAGCGGGATACCATAGAGAAAGGAAATGGTTATGGCGTACATAGAATTTCAGCATGTGAAAAAATATTACGGAAAAAAGGACGAAGCAGTGATCAAGGCGCTGGACGATGCCAGCTTTTCGGTGGAGCAGGGAGAACTGGCAGTGATCCTGGGCGCTTCCGGAGCCGGGAAAACCACGGCGCTGAATATTCTGGGGGGAATGGATCAGGTGACAGACGGAGAAGTGATCGTAGCAGGAGAGCATTTGAACCATTATAAAGAAAAAGATCTGGTCACTTACCGGAGAAACGCAGTCGGATTCGTGTTCCAGTTTTATAATCTGGTGCCCAACCTGACAGCTCTGGAAAATGTAGAGCTGGCAGTGCAGATCTGCCGGGATTTCTTAAAGCCTGAGGAGGTTCTGGAGAAGGTAGGGCTTCAGGACCGTATGAAGAATTTTCCGGCGCAGCTGTCCGGAGGGGAGCAGCAGAGAGTGGCGATCGCCCGGGCGATTGCCAAGAATCCCAAGCTCCTTTTATGCGATGAGCCTACCGGAGCGCTGGATTACAACACAGGAAAGCAGATCCTGAAACTGCTGCAGGACACCTGCCGAAAGGAGCACATGACCGTCATTATCATTACCCACAATTCTGCCATTGCCCCCATGGCAGACCGGGTGATCCGCTTTAAAAGCGGTAAAGTAACGGAAACCGTGCTGAACGAACATCCTACGCCTGTGGAAGAGATTGAGTGGTAAAAAGAGGAGGTATATTATATGATCATCAGAGAAGAAGTGAAAAAAATGAAAGCCGACAGCTCCCGCATGGCAGCCTTAAGCCTGGAGCAGAGAAACCAGGCGCTGAAGGCTGCGGCAGAAGCGCTGACAGCGAAAAAGGAAGAAATCTTCGCAGCCAACCTAGAGGACATGGAAGCAGCCAAGAAAGCGGGCATCCAGCAGTCTGTGATGAAACGGCTGAAATTCGACCAGCATAAATTAGAGGATGTGATCAAAGGGATCCAGGATCTGATCCGCCTTCCGGATCCCCTGTCAAAGGTACAGCTGGCAAGAGAGCTGGACGAAGGACTGGAACTGTACCGGGTGACCTGTCCCATCGGGGTTATCGGTATTATCTTTGAGGCGAGACCGGACGCTCTGGTGCAGATCTCTTCCCTGTGTATCAAGAGCGGAAACTGCGCGGTGCTCAAAGGCGGCAAGGAGACTGCCCGCACCAATAAGATTCTTTTTGACACCATCTATCAGGCAGTGACCAAGAGCGGGCTTCCGGCAGGCTGCATGCTCCAGGCAGAGCAGCACAATGAGATCGATGAACTGCTGTCCTGCCATGACTGTGTGGATCTGCTGATCCCCAGAGGCTCCAACAGCTTTGTCCAGTATATCATGGACAACACCAAGATCCCGGTAATGGGACATGCAGACGGGATCTGCCACGTATATGTAGATGAAGATTTCGATCTCCAGAAGGCAGTTCCGGTGATCCTGGATGCCAAGACCCAGTACACCGCTGCCTGCAATGCTGCAGAGACCCTTCTGATCCACAGAAAGGCGGCAGAGGAATTTCTGCCTCTTATTGCAGAGAAGCTGAGAGAAGCCGGTGTGAAAATCCGGGGGAGCCAGGAAGTAGCAGACAGGATTTCCTGTGAAGCTATGACAGAGGAAGAATTCCATACCGAATATCTGGATATGGAAATCTCCATCAAACTGGTAGATTCTCTGGATGAGGCAGTGAACCACATCAACCGTTTCGGCTCTCATCACACAGACTGCATCCTTACAGAAAACAGGGAGGTAGCAGAGAAATTCATGCAGCTGGTAGACTCCGCAGGTGTTTATCTGAACTGCTCTACCCGGTTCGCCGACGGCTTCCGCTATGGCTTCGGCGCGGAGGTAGGCATCAGCACAGGAAAGATCCATGCCAGAGGTCCTGTAGGGCTGGAAGGTCTGGTAACGTATAAATATAAGCTTTTCGGTACCGGGCAGATCGTAGGAGATTATGCAGAGGGAAGAAAAGAATTCCATTTCCGGGATCTGGAAGGATAAGCCTATGGGGAAAATTAAAACCTTGCTGTTCGCCCTGACTCCCGGGGCGGCATTTATCCTGGCACAGAGCGTGATCCTTCTGTGCTTTGACTCAGCATGTCTGATGATCTCTATGGTGCTTGCCCGTCTGGGCGGGTCGCCGTCGGGATTTTTACAGGTCATGGCGCGGGAAGGCAGCTATCTGGTGGGAATCATCGGGGACGGGATCTTCCTGATCCTGGGATTTGTGTGGCTTCGCAGACAGTTTCTATATCCGGAGAAGGAAAAAGCGCCCTATCCCCTGGGCGCACAGGCAATGCTCTTTCTCCTGGTCAGCGGCGCTGCCCTGCAGTTTGCCACCGATGTGCTCTTGACCCTGGCGCAGGTATTTCTGCCGGGGCTTATGGAATCCTATATGCAGGTCATGGAAAGCCTGGGTATGGGGGCGCCTACCGTCTGTTCCCTTGTATATACGGTAGTATTTGCTCCAGTGGCAGAAGAACTGGCTTTTCGCGGGCTGACCCTGGGAATCTTGCTGCGGGGGAAATTTTCCTTTTGGACAGCCAATGCCATACAGGCGCTGTTGTTTGCGCTGATACACGGCAATCTGGTGCAGGGCGCCTATGCCTTTGCGGCAGGACTGCTTTTCGGCTGTCTTCTGCGCAGATACGGCAGTCTGAAGGCTCCTGTATTCTGCCATTTCGTGGTAAATCTTTCCGGAGTGCTGATGGGGATGCTGCCCTTTGGCTTCCCCGGGCTGGCAGTATCGGCAGTGCTGCTGACAGCCGCTGCCCTGCTACTGAAATACGCAGAAGAAAGAAAATGAGATTTTTACAGTCAGAGATTTTCTGAGAAAACAGAAAGTCCCTGGCTGTTTTTGTTGTGCTGTTTTTTATGAGACGGACAGAAAAAAGTTATTGACAACTTTATTTGTCATCTGCTAGAATAGTGACAAATAAAGTTGTCAAAATGACAATGTTTATTGTCAAATACAAAAAGGACAGAAGAAAAAAGATAAAGGGGCAGTTTTTCAAAAAAGCAGTATCCCTCATCCGGCAGGAAAGGATTGGCGGATACAGGGAGCAGTTCTTTGAAAACCTATCTTCTGTTCTCAAAATTTGAATGATGTAAAATTTTTAGGGGGGGGGGGTAGAACAAGGTGCCTTTATATAATTGCCTGAAGGAATACAGAGCAAAGCTCGGCATCAACCAGCAGGAGCTGGGGAGACGGGTAGGGGCATCGAGGCAGACAATCAGCTTGATTGAGAGAGGAGACTATTCTCCTTCCGTAACGCTTGCGCTAAAGATTGCCAAAGAATGCGGTGCCAGTGTAGAAGAGATTTTCAGCTATGAGGAAGGAGAAGACGATGAGTAAAAAAAGGAAGGAAACAGGGAGAAAAGCAGGATTCGCCCAAACGCTGCTGATTGCCTGTATCGGTGCTGTCATCGGAGGAGGCGGAAAGGCAGTAGTAGGACTGTATCAGGATTATATTAAGACATTTCTGAGAGAAGGAGAGTCCTGGTTCATGGCTTACTCCCCTCTGCTGCTGATCGTTTTTGCGGTTGCAGTCTGTATCCTGTGTACAGTCTTTGTGCTGAGCATGAGGAAGGCATGTATGCACTGGGAGGATAAGGATGAGGAAGAAGCAGAGAAGATGGAGAAAAGGCAGCAGCGCTACCAGACTTTTCTGGGGATTTTTATCGCTGCGGATGCAGTGCTTTCCGGCATTGTGATTGCCAGTCTCAGAGGAAGGATAGGAGATAAATTTGCTCTGACAGCAATCGGATTCTTTCTGATTTCCGGGATCTGGATCCTGTTCAGCTGGGACAAACTGATCAAATATGAAAAGCAGATAAATCCGGAGAAAAGGGGAAATATATTCAGCTGGAACTTTAATAAAGAATGGCTGGCAAGCTGCGATGAAAGAGAAAAGCTGAAGCTTTTCCAGGCAGCTTATTATACCCATCTGTCCATGCAGATCCTGTATCTGGTTATTTTCTGTGTATTGATTTTATTGTCCGGCATCATACGGGTAGGCGTGCTTCCCTTTGTGATCCTGGGGGCTGTATGGCTGTTTCAGCTTCTCTCTTATCAATATCAGTATGAACATAAAAAATAAAAAAACAGTAGTAGGAGGAAATTATGGGACTGACCGTAAACGAATTAACCAAGCGGTTTGGCAGTAAGACCGCAGTGGATCATTTGAGCTTTTCCATGGACAGCCCGGGAGTCTTCGGACTTCTGGGGACCAATGGAGCAGGCAAGACCACGACCATACGCAATATCCTGGGGATCATGACCCCGGACGAAGGGGAGTCTTCCTGGAATGGCACCCCTATCAGCAGAGAGACCCTTGCCTTTGGCTATCTGCCGGAGGAGCGGGGCATTTACATGAAGACCAAAGTGCTGGAGCAGCTGATCTATTTTGGAATGCTGCGGGGGATGACCAAAGACGCTGCGCGAAGATCCGCGCTCCATTATATGAAGAAATTAAAGGTAGAAGAATATAAAAATATGCCGGCGGAAAAGCTTTCCAAAGGAAACCAGCAGAAGGTACAGCTGATCGCAGCCATTATCCACAATCCAAGGCTGATCTTTCTGGACGAACCCTTTTCCGGACTGGACCCGGTCAATGCCCAGGTACTGAAAAACCTGGTGGAAGACCTGGTGGACGAGGGCAAATACATCATTCTCAGCACCCACCAGATGGAAACCGTGGAAGAGTATTGCAAGGACCTGGTGATCCTGGACCGGGGAAAGACCCTGCTGCAGGGAAATCTGAGCAAGATCAAAGCCGGGTACGGACACACCAATCTCTGTGTCTCCTGCAGTGCAGATGTCAATGCGCTGGCGCAGGAGGAAGGGCTGGAGCTTTTTGAAAAGCGCGCAGCTGAGACAGAATATAAGATCACAGGCGATGAGATGGCACACCGGTTTTTAAAAAGGCTGGTAGAGCAGGGGATCTATCCTCTGAAATTTGAAATCCGGGAACCATCCCTACAGGAAATATTTGTGGAAAAGGCAGGTGAACATCAATGAAACAGATTATGACAATCTTTGCGTATACATTTAAAGACGGTGTCCGGAAAAAGTCCTTCTGGATTTCCTCTGTGATCATTGCAGTTCTGATCCTTGCTTTGTGCCTGGTGCCCAGGATCCTGTCTGCTTTCCAGAGCGAAGACGCAGACAGCCAGGAGGCAGCGGCACCGGAAGTGCAGGCAGATGCAGAAACAACAGGAACGTGTTACTTCCTGGATGAGAGCGGGATTTTCGCAGAAAATATTGCTATGTTCCAGGCATTGGCGCCGGAACTGAAGTTTGAGGTTCTTTCTCCGGAGGGCGGGGACAAGACACAGCAGATGGAGCAAATCCGGGAGGATATCCGGGAGAATGAAAATAATGCAGCCGTGATCATTGAAAATACCGGGGATACGCCCTCTGTCAAGGTGATCAACGCCACCTTCATGCAGCGGGGAATGGATCTGGATGCGGCACTGGAAGTCTGCAGCAGCATTTGGCAGACAAAGCTTCTTGCCGATGAAGGTCTGAGTCCGGATGCCATTGCCAAAGTCCAGACAGCCCTCACAGGAACAGAAGAAACTGTGGGAACCATGGATCTTACCGGGTACATTCTGGGTCTTGTACTTACCTTTGTCATGTTCTTTGCTGTTTATTACTATGGATACGGTGTGGCGATGTCTGTGGCTTCTGAGAAGACTTCCAGGGTTATGGAGACATTAATTATATCCGCAAAACCCTCCAGGATCCTCATCGGGAAATGCCTTGCCATGGGCGCGGTAGGTCTGGTGCAGATCGCAGGGCTTATGGTTGTGGCGCTTGCAGGCTATACGTTCCTGGTACCCGAAGGGGCGCAGATCGCGGGGCTGGAATTATCCTTCTCCAACCTTTCTCCGGAGACGGTGGCAGTGCTCCTGCTGTACTTTATCCTGGGCTATGCTTTCTATGCAGTGCTGAACTCTGTATGCGGCGCGGCAGTAAGCAAGGTGGAAGATCTGAATTCCGCTATGATGCCGGTTTCCGTGGTGGCTCTGGTAGGCTTTTATTTGGGATACTTTACTTCCGTGGCAGGCGGAGGAAGCAATCTGCTGGCAAAGCTGGCGCTGTACCTTCCCGTCTCCTCCCCCTTCTCTGTGCCCTTCCGGCTGCTGACCGGGGACATTGAGTACAGTGACCTTGGGATTTCCATGGGCATCCTTCTGATCAGCATTGTGATCGTATCCCTGATTTCTGCAAAAATCTACAGTGCTTCCGTAATGCATTACGGAAAGATGCTGAAATGGAAAGAGATTGCCGGGATGAAATAGAACAAAAATCAAAAGGCGGCGCCGGAACATGAAGTACGGCGCCGCCTTTGCGTCTCTTAATATAGGAAAGAAATAAAACAAATTAGAGCTCTGTTTTGGAAAGCGCATCCTCATCTGCCACAATGGTTACATCCGGATGAAGCTGGAGAATGGATGCGGGAACCTGCGGTGTCACTGGTCCGTTGATGACTTTGTTTAAGATCTCCGCCTTGTCAGCGCCGCTTACCACTACCAGGATTTTCTTGGCGTTCATGATGGTGCCGATGCCCATGGTGTATGCCTGACGCGGAACATCGGACTCATTTTCAAAGAAGCGCTTGTTTGCCTGGATGGTGCTTTCGGTCAGATCCACACAGTGGGTTGCTTTGGGGAATTCGTCGGCAGGCTCATTAAAGCCGATGTGGCCGTTGTGTCCAAGTCCCAGAAGCTGAAGGTCAATGCCGCCCTGTGCGCGGATGATGTCTTCGTACTGTGCGCAGGCTTTATCGCTGTCCGGTTCCAGACCATTGGGAACGTAGGTGTGTTCTTTGTTGATGTTTACATGATCAAATAAATTATGATTCATGAAGTAGCGGTAGCTCTGGTCGTTTTCCGGGCTCAGTCCTTTGTATTCGTCCAGGTTGCAGGAAGTGATGCCGGAGAAATCCAGATCTCCCTTTTCATACCATTCAATGAGATTTTTGTAAGTACCTACAGGTGTGGATCCGGTAGCCAGACCCAGTACGCAGTCCGGGTTTAAGATGACCTGGGAAGCGATGATATGCGCCGCTTTCCGGCTCATTTCCTCGTAATTTTTCGTCTTATAAACTTTCATGATCTCTGTCTCCTTTTTGCTTTCGGGGCAGCCGCAGTGCCCCTGATGATATGTTTATTATAATATGAACGGAAAATGAAAACAATCTTATTTTGCTGAAAGCAAAAACACTTTGACAGCAAAATTCCCCGTTCTTTACCGCACATCAGAAAGTACTTTTATGGAGGAGGCGTATTCGGACGGCGTCATGCCAGTGATCTTCTTAAACTGCCTGGAAAAATAATGGATAGACGTATACCCTAAAAAGTCGGAAATCTGTGTGAAGTTATGATGGTTTTCCCGGATCAGCTGTTTTGCCAGATCTATTTTTAAATGAGAGAAATAATCAATGACGCCGCATTGGTTATGCTCCCGGAATAATTTCTGCAGCTGCGATCTGCCGATCAGGTTTTCCCGGCAGATTTCCTCGATGGTGAGTCTTTCCCGGATATGTTCCTCCAGATACAGGGTAATCTTGTTATAGAGCAGGGCATCGTTCTTCTTTTTGACAGATTTTACCGCAGAATGGGCAGAAAAAGCATCCTGCCGCGGTTTTTGCTGTCTGCGCATCATAGAGATGAGCAGCCCTTCCATGAGCAGTTTGATCATCTGCTCAGAGGCAAAAGGGGCATCCTCCCTTCGCTCCATCTGCGTGGTGCCGGGATTATTGAGCGGGGTCTTGATACAGCTGCGGGCTTCGTAGATGATCCGTGCCAGAATGGTCCGCTCACTCTCATCTATGTTAGTGATCAGATTCTCGAAATATTTCATGCAGGGAGAATGGCACTCAAAGGCAATGACCACCAGATTCGGCGCAATCTTTCCGTTTGCCTTTACCGTGTGAAATTCATTTGGTTTGTGGAAAACAATCTGACCTTTGGTGAGGGTATGGGGCTTATCTCCAGCAATGATATTTACCTCGCCCTTATCCACGCAGAGAAATTCCCAGAAATCATGACGTTCTCCGGGAAAACTGTAGTCGCTCATATATTCAAAGTAGTGAATTGTTACAATCTTATTTATGAGAATTTCCTGTTTTAATTCTAAGCTTTTAAATCCCATAGGAACCTCCTGAAAAGAGACGTTGTCTATCAACATTTTTCTATTATAATTGATTTCTGAAAAAAAAGCTATCTTTTCCGGCAGCACCGGTGCTAAAATAAAATCACGATTAAGAGAAAAGGCGGAAATGACCAATGAGACATGTACAGTTAATGATGAAACCAGCCTCCTCCAACTGCAATCTGCGCTGCAGATACTGCTTTTACTTAGACGAGTGCGAGAACCGGGAAATACCTTCTTACGGGATCATGAAAGAGGAAGTGCTGGAAGAAGTGGTGCGAAAAGCGCTGGAAGCAGCAGAGGAAACCTGCACCTTTGGATTTCAGGGCGGAGAACCTACCCTGGCGGGGCTTCCTTTCTTTCAGAAATTTATAGAATACACAAAAAAATACAAAAAGCCCGGGGTCAGGCTTTACTTTGCCCTCCAGACCAACGGAACCCTGCTGGATGAGGATTGGGCGGCGTTTCTAGCGAAGAATCACTTCCTGGTGGGGATTTCCCTGGACGGCACCGGAGAGATCCATGACAGAAACCGCTCGGAAAAGAACGGAAAGGGAACCTTTCGGAAAATCCTGAAAAACGCCCATATGCTGCAGAAAAAAGGGGTGGAGGTCAATATCCTCTGTGTGCTGACCAAGCAGAGTGCCCGCAGGATCACATCCATCTATCAGTTTCTGAAGAAAGAAGGGTTCTTTTATCACCAGTACATTCCCTGCCTGGATCCTCTGGGGCAGGAGAGAGGGAAAAATCCCTGGTCCCTGACGCCCCAGGTCTATGAGGAGGCGCTGAAAAGTTTGTTTGACCTATGGTTTGAGGATGTGCGAAAAGGCGTGCGGGTATCGGTGCGGGAGTTTGACAACTGGCTTTCCATGCTGAAGGGCTATCCTCCGGAGGCATGTGCCCAGATGGGCAGATGCTCCATGCAAAATATCGTGGAAGCCAACGGAGACATTTACCCCTGCGATTTCTATGTGCTGGATCCCTACCGGGCGGCGAATATCCTGGATGAGAAGTTTCAGTTCTTCCAGGGGATTCCCGGTGAACTGCCTTTTTTCCGGGAGGAGAAGGGCAGAGGAGACCATTGCAAAGAGTGCCGCTGGTATCCCCTTTGCCGGGGCGGCTGCCGCAGGGATTATATAGAGGATGAGAAAGAACGGAGAAATTATTTCTGTGAGGCTTACCGTGGCTTTTTTGCATATACCATTGAGCGTATGGAGTGGCTGGCGGCTTCCATGCCATAAAGAATCCGGTTCCATTTTTGCTGTTTTTGGGAATATTTTACAGTATAATTTTCAGTAAAGTAAAATGCAGGGAAAATGTGCCATATTTTTTTGTAGAAATTAAAAAAAATTGTGGAAATTATATGTGGATAATTATATAATGGGATATATGCAAGAAGAAAGTGAGGTCTGGCTATGAAACAGAACAACATGTTAGCAATGATTCTGGCAGGCGGAAGAGGAAGCCGTCTCCATGAACTGACAAACAAAGTTGCAAAACCTGCCGTTTTCTATGGCGGCAAATATCGTATTATTGATTTCCCGCTGAGCAACTGTGCCAACAGCGGTATTGATGTGGTGGGCGTGCTGACCCAGTATGAATCGGTTCTCCTGAACAGCTATGTGGCAGCAGGACGCCGCTGGGGTCTTGATGCAAAGGAAAGCGGAGTGTACGTGCTTCCTCCCCGTGAAAAAGCAGATGCCAATCTGGACGTTTACAGAGGAACCGCAGATGCGATTTCACAGAATATTGACTTTATCGACAGTTATTCACCGGAATACCTGCTGATCCTTTCCGGCGACCATATTTACAAAATGAACTATGCGAAGATGCTTGCCTACCATCAGGAGTGCAATGCGGACGCAACTATCGCGGTAATCGAAGTTCCTCTGCGTGAAGCCAGCCGTTTCGGTATCATGAATGCAGATGAGACCAACCGTATCTATGAATTCGAGGAAAAACCGGAGAAGCCGAAGAGCAATCTGGCTTCCATGGGTATCTATATCTTTAACTGGAAAGCACTGAGAAAACTCCTTGTGGAAGATATTAAAAATCCGGATTCTCACCATGATTTCGGAAAAGATATCATCCCGACTATGCTGGGTGAAGGCAAGAGACTTTTTGCCTATAAGTTCAAAGGATACTGGAAAGACGTGGGAACCATTGATTCTCTCTGGGAAGCAAATATGGACCTTCTGGGCAAGAACAACGAGCTGGACCTCAACGACCTTACCTGGAAAATCTATACCGAAGATACAGCTACCCTGCCTCACTATATAGGACCAGATGCCGAGATCAGCCGTGCCTTCATCAATCAGGGCTGCATCATTGAAGGCGAAGTGAAGAATTCTGTTCTCTTTACGGGAGCTACTGTAGCGGCAAATGCAAAGGTTATTGACAGTGTGCTGATGCCGGACGCAGAAGTGGAAGAAGGGGCAGTCGTAACCCGTGCCCTGGTGGCAGGCGGTGTGAAGATCGGCAAAAATGCAGTAGTAGGCAGTGCTGACAGCGAACACATCGAACTGGTTTCCAAGCGTGTAAAGGGGGTAGAGTAGAATGGGTAAAGCATTAGGAATTATTAATTTTGCAGGGAAACATATCTGGGTAGACGGACTTCAGTCCTACCGTCCGCTGGGTGCGCTTTCTTTCCTGGGGAGATACCGCATCATTGACTTTCCTATCTCCAATATGAGCAACAGCGGCATTGACCAGATCCAGGTTTATATAAGCAGAAAACCACGTTCCATGGTAGAACATCTGGGAACCGGACGTCATTACAACATCAATTCCAAGAGAGGAAAACTGCGGGTGCTGTTTTCTGAAAACGGTGTGGAAAATGATGTATACAATACAGATATCGCAGCTTATCTTGAAAATATGAGATGCATCGAGGAGGCAAACTGCCCCTATGTAGTGATCGCGCCAAGCTATATGGTATACAGCGAGAATTACAGTACTCTGCTGAAGACCCATATCGAATCTGAGGCAGATATCACATTGCTGTACCACACAGTAGACAATGCAAGAGAAGCTTATTTTAACTGTAATGTTCTGGAATTAAACAAACAAAAAGGTGTTCTTTCCATTGAACAGAACCATGGAAATGCTAAGAACAGAAATATTTTCATGGATACATATGTAATGAAGAAAGAACTGTTTCTTGACCTGGTACGCAAAGCAAAGAAGATGTCTTCTATGTTCACGCTGGCAGATATCGTGAAGGCAGAGTGCGGGGAACTGGACATCCGCGGCGTTTCCCACAGAGGATATTTTGCATCGATTACGGACTTCAAAGCTTACTATGACGCGAATATCTCTCTCATTGATCTGAAAACAGCCAAGGGACTGTTTGATCCGGAATGGCCTATTTATACACGTACCAATGATTCCTGCCCGACACAGTATTTCGAGACCGGAAGCGTGAAATCTTCTGTGGTTTCCAATGGATGTCTGATAGAAGGAACAGTAGAAAACTCCGTCATCGGACGCGGCTGCGTGATCAAAAAGGATGCGGTAGTAAAGAACAGTGTTCTGCTTCCAGGATCCAGTGTAGGCGCAGGTGTACATGTGGAAAATTATGTTGTAGACAAGGATGCCAAGCTGATCCGCGGAAAAGAGATTGTTGCGGCTCCTGAAAATCCGGGCTATATCAAGAGAGGCGACGTTTTATAAGACGCGCTGCGGGCATACGCTCGGCATGAAAAGCAAAAGTTAAAAAAAACGGCAAAAGACATGAAAAATATAACATGCCTTTTGCCGTTTTTTTTGTGGTACGCCTGCAGGGCAGCCGTTGGGGAGCTGTAAGCCCGGCAGCTGTCACAGGAACTGATACATGTTGTGGAAGCAGATCAGGATAATGACGCACATCAGTCCCATGAACAGCCGGTCCACGACTGCGCTGCTGATCTTTGCGTTGATCTTCCTTCCTACTGCGCTTCCCAGCAGTCCGCACAGAATCATGCCGACCAGGAGCACCGGTGAGACTGCGGGGACAGTGCCGGTCACAATCGTGATCACCAGACTGGAGATCTGGGACAGACAGATGATGTAAATAGAGTTCTGAGCGGCTACTTTCGTCTCCATGGAGAAGAAGTAGTACAGAACTACCAGGTTGATAGGACCGCCGCCAATGCCCAGGAAAGAGGACATGACACCCAGGCAGAGCCCGATCAGCAGGCAGACCGCCTTGCTGGTCAGCTTGAGGGTTGGGATTTTCTTCTTAAAGATGGTGTAGATCAAAGTGCCGATGGTGATGACTGCAAGTACGATAGCCTGCACTGCGCCTACCGTATCGCCATTGTCAAAAAGCGCTTTTACAGCCTGGAATCCTTGCTTTCCCACAATCCCGCCTATGATGGCGCCGATGCCCAGATAAGTGCTGATGCTGAGGTCGATGACAGATTCCTTATTCAGCCGGGATTTGATCACAGAATAACAGCTCATGGATAAAACGGTACATCCGGAGAGAAAGCTGATGGCGCTGACACTTAAAATACCTGCCGCGTCAAGCACCGGTTTGATGACGACGCCTCCGCCGATGCCGCAGATCACGCCGATTACAGACGCGAGAAAACTAATGAGAAAAAATAACACTTCCATATTCTTTAATACTCCTTCTTTTTAATTTGTATATCTTTTGCCGTTATTCTCCTAAATAGGGAGGATACGGCATGCCTTTAAGCAGATGAGTCCCGTCGGAAAAGCCCTCCGGACGGTTTTTCAGTTCATGGATCAGCTGGCTCCTGAGGGTAAAGATCCGTTCCTGGTAAGCAGGGTTCAGGATTTGATTGTGCAGCTCATGAGGATCTTCCTCTGTGCGGAAGTACTGTTCAGTCCCGGTCTCTGTATACCAGATGAATTTGTCATAGGAGGTAGCGATCCAGTGGTTGGAAAGGGGTCCGTAGGAATGTTCTCCGTGAAGGGATGTGCGGATCTCCCTGGTGGTATCGGCAGTTAAGGGCAGCATACTTTTTCCATCCACAGAATCAGGGACAGCAGCATGCGCGAAATCCAGGAGCGTAGGCATGACATCCCGCAGTTCCACCACAGAATGACACACAGAGCCTGGCTGGATGCCGGGCAGGAGCTTCTCGTTTCCGGATAGGATCATGGGGATCCTGGTACTTCCCTCGTAGGGGAGAGATTTCCGGAAAAAGTGATGGTCGCACAGTTCTTCTCCGTGGTCGGCGCAGAAGAGGATCAGGGTGTTGTCGTACAGTTCATATTCCACCAGCGCCTGGATGAGACGCCCGATCTGATGGTCCAGATGAGTGATGCAGGCATAGTAGCCCACCTGCGCTTCCCGGATCAGTTCCGGATCCATGGGACCGCATTTGGAATCAAAGACCCGTCCCTGGCTTTTCAGCAGTTCCTCTGACTCCCAGTCGCCCAGCGCCGGGGGTGTGAGGCATTTATGCTTATACATATCGAAATAATAGGACGGCGCGTCAAAGGGCGGATGAGGACGCAGATAAGATGCCATAAGGAAGAACGGCTTTGTAGGATCCTTGCGCCGCAGGAAATCAATGCTTCGGTCTGTGACCCAGTTGGTGGGGTGGTACTTCTCCTCATAGATCCAGGGGCGCGCCACCCAGCTGTTGCATTCCAGACCAGTATCGGTCACGTCGGCATCCACGCCTGCCTGCTGTTTCAGCCAGTGGAAATAGTCGTCTGCATGCTTCTGGGATTCCTGCCAGGGCACGCTGGTATAGCGGGCGCAGTGGAGATAGCCGTCATGGAGTTCTACATTATGGAATCCCAGGTAATTGCGCAGAGGGTGTACGTGCATTTTGCCTACGCACTGGGTATAATAACCTGCTTTAGACAGTTCTCCCGCAAGGGTGTGTTCGTACTCCCAGGGGATCCCATCCTCATAGCCGGTCCTGCGGTGATGCTCCTGGGACATGCCTGTATGCAGCGCGGCACGGGCGGCAATGCAGCTGGGACAGGCGCTGTAAGCCCGGTCAAAAGAAACGCCTCTGCTTGCCAGCGTATCCAGATAAGGCGTTTTCACATCCGGATGGCCGGCGAATCCCATACAGTCTCCCCGCATCTGGTCGGTCATGATAAAGAGAATATTGGGCTGCTTCATAAGTTTCCTCCTTCTTATTAGAATTACCGGTATTTGTTGGTTATAGCTAAGAATATACCTTTTTTTGCTGAAAAAAACAAGTAAAGTGAACAGAAATGCAAACTTTATATCTAATAAGACACAAAACCTAAAAATGTACATTTTTTAGAGAACAAGGAAAAATAGAAAACTTCTACTGTATAAAATGATGAAAAGAATTGAACGCAGAGAAGAGGAAAAATGCTCTAAGTGTGTAAAATAGCGAAGGAAAGGAAGGTTCTATATGCATAATAACCAAATGAAATGGACGTTTGTGCAAATAGTGAAGTAAATTGTGTAAATACAACCCCGGGGAAAGTGATATAATGGGTTCATAGGGGCAGAGACAATCTGCCAAAGAACTAAGTAATGTATCAAAATACAATTTTAAGGAGGTAATGTATTATGAAAAAGAAATTAGTTGGACTGCTGTTATGTGCGGCAATGGTTGGAACAACAGTCCTGGCAGGATGCGGCGGTGACAGCGGCAGTTCAGACGACAGCTCAACAACCGAGGACAGCACTGCGACAGACGACGCAGAAGAGGAAAGCTCCGATGATTCTGCAGAAGGCGGAGCCAATTACGACGGAGTAGAGCTTACATACTGGTCCATGTGGACAAACGCTGAGCCTCAGGGAAAAGTTATCCAGGAAGCAGTTGACGCTTTCCAGGAGCAGACAGGCGCAAAGGTTACCATCGAGTGGAAAGGCCGTGACATCAAGAACATTCTTTCTTCCTCTCTGGAAGCTGAGGAAAACATCGACCTGTTCGAAGACGACTACAACCGTATCGCAAACAACTACAAAGATTATGTAGCAGATCTGACAGAGATGGCTGACGCAGCCGGCTATGCAGATCAGAGTTTCGCAGTATTTAATGATCAGGCAAAAGAATGGGCAGGATTCCTTCCCTGCGTGACAGAGCAGCCGCAGGTAGGCGGTATCTTCTACAATCAGGATCTGTTTGAAGAAGCCGGTATCACAGAGACACCTGCAACCTGGGATGAATTCCTGGATGCATGCAAGGCTTTAAAAGACAAAGATATTTCCCCGATGGCTCTGGACAGCACCTATGCTCCTTTCTTCTTCGGCTATCATCTGTCAAGATATATCGGACAGGATGCGACTGCTGAACTGGCTACCAGCGGCGGCTGGAGTGACAATGAAAAAGTGGCTCAGGCTGCGGATGATATGATTGAATTTGTAAAAGCAGGATATCTTGCAGACGGCGCTCCGGACGAATTCCCGGCAAGCCAGAACAAGATGGGACTGACCGAGGATGTAGCAATGGTTGTATGTGCGAACTATGTTACATCTGAAGTAAACAACAACACTGGCGTAGAACTGAACTGGGGTCTGTTTAATTATCCTTCCGTAGAAGGCGGCGCTGATTCCTCAAGCGCATATGCAGGCGCGAACTCTATCGCAGTTACCAAATACAGCGAAAACCAGCAGGCAGCTTTTGATCTGGCACTCTTCATCACATCCGGTGAATACGACCAGAAGATGGCTGATACAGCAGGACAGATTCCGGCTGACCCGGCAAACACAGCTCCTGCATCCCAGAACGGTACTGTAGAAGTCCTGAACGCTACCACAGCTCCTCTGACATGGAACATGGGTCTCAATGCAAATGCGGACTTACTGTCCCAGATTCAGGAAAAAGTTGTAAAACTGTTTGAAGGCAGCTACAGCACAGGCGCTGATTTTGCAGCAGATATGGACAGCTTATACTAAAATTGACTGAACTACCTGGAGGTGGCGCTTTTGCGGTGTCACCTTCTTATTCTTCATCACAAGGGAAATTCCTTACCTTTAAGTATGCTTAAGAAAGGTGATATGGAAAAATGAAAAGAAAGAAATCATTTATTATCGCATTTATCCTTCCCTGCTTGCTGAGTTTGCTTATCATGTATCTGTATCCGGTGATCCGGACCGTGCTTATGAGCTTTTTCGGCATAGAGAGTGTGACGGCTTCTATGTCAGAGTGGACCTTTAACGGGCTGGATAATTATATTAAGATTTTCGGAAGTCCTACTTTCCAGAGAGCCATGACCAATATGCTGCTGATCTGGCTGGTAGGCGGAATCATTGTTCTGTGCTTCGCACTGCTTTTCGCTGTTATCCTTACCAGCGGCATCCGCTTTAAGAAGTTCTTCCGCGCGGCGATCTATCTGCCGAATATCATCAGTGCGGTTGCTCTGGCTACCATGTGGATCCAGTACATTTACAATCAGGACTATGGTCTTCTGAATAAGCTTCTGGAAGCTGTGGGCCTGGAAGGCAAGAACTGGCTGGGTACGGACATGAAATTCTGGGCAATGCTTTTTGCCTTTACCTTCGGAGCGGTAGGATATTACATGCTGATCTTCATCAGCGGTATTGAACGAATCCCTGAGGATTTATATGAAGCGGCTACCATCGACGGCGCTAATAAGGTAAAACAGTTTACCAGCATTACCATGCCTCTTCTGCGCAGTATCTTCAAGACAAACATTACCTTCTGGAGTGTAAACTGTATTACCTTCTTCATCTGGTCCAAGATGTTTGCACCGGTCAGCACAGAGGCTTCTACCATCGTGCCGGTTGTTTATCTGTATGATACCGTATTCGGTACCACAGGAAATGTTCAGAGAGATGCCGGCGCCGGCGCTGCGATCGGTGTAGTACTGGCTGTCTTTGTAGGTATTATTTACTTCATTATGAATAAGCTGATCAAAGACGATGATTTAGAGTTCTAGTGATAAGCAGTACGAAACACAGAATGGAGTGAAAAAATGAGCAAGAAAGAAAAAGTTGTATATAAGGAGAAGATCAACTGGAGAAAAGAAGCCGCTCTTCTTCCAGGCTATCTGATCGTTCTTATCTGGATCGCCTTTACTGCGGCTTTCCTGATCTGGATCCTGGCAGCCAGCCTTTCCACTTCCAGAGAAATCTTTTCCGGATCCGTATTTAAGTTTGAAAGCGGATTTCATTTTGAAAACTATGTGAATGCATGGAGCAGCAGCAATGTGTCGGTGTTCTTTATGAACTCCCTGTTATACGCAGTTGTTTCCTGTGCGGCGGTGATCCTGATCTCCGATCCCGCGGCGTATGTATTATCCAGATATACCTTCCTTGGAAACAAACCCATTAAGACAAGTCTGGTACTTGCCATGAGTATTCCGGAAGTTATGATCATCATGCCGATCTACGCGCTGACAGCCCAGTATCACATCAGAGGCAGGATCCTGCTGATGGTTCTGTACATATTTATCCGTGTACCGTTTACCACCACGTATCTGCTGAACTTCTTTGCCAGCCTGTCAAGGAGCTACGAGGAAGCAGCAGCCATCGACGGATGTTCTCCCGGCAAGACCTTCTGGCAGATCATGCTGCCGCTGATCCAGCCGGCGATCGTGACGGTTACGATTTTTAATTTCCTGAGTGTATGGAATGAATTCTTCATGGCACTTATTTTCGCAACCTCAACGGAGATGACACCTGTTGGCGTTGGATTGCTGCAGATTGTCAATGGTATGAAATATACCGGAGATTACGGCGGACTGTTTGCAGCGGTTATTATTGTATTCTTACCAACCTTCCTGCTTTATATCTTCCTTTCAGAGAAGATTATTGCCGGTGTCACTGGCGGCGGTGTAAAAGGTTGACGCAGCAAAAAGCCCCGGGATTTCCTGGGGCTTTTTATGTGAAGAAAAAGACGGATAGAAATGACAAAAAAACGGGAATTTAATGCAAAGAAATTTTCCTGCGTTCTGGTAAGATAGAAACAGATAGATTTCAATGAAAGGGGATCGCAAAAATGAAAAAACCAATTTTAGTAGTCATGGCAGCAGGTATGGGAAGCCGGTACGGAGGTCTCAAGCAGATCGACCCGGTAGACAGGGAAGGTCATATTATCATGGATTTTTCCATCTATGATGCAGTGAAGGCAGGTTTTGAGAAGGTTGTCTTTATCATCAAAAGAGAAAATGAGGCAGATTTCCGGGCTGCCATCGGAGACAGGCTGAGCGGCGTGATCCAGGTGGAATATGTGTTCCAGGAGCTTGGAAATATACCCCAGGGCTACCAGGTACCGGAAGGGAGAGTGAAACCCTGGGGAACCGGACATGCTATCTTAAGCTGTCTGGGAACCGTGGACGCGCCTTTTGCAGTGATCAACGCAGACGATTATTACGGAAGCCACGCGTTTCAGATGATCTACGATTATCTGACCACCCACAAGGACGATGAGAAATACCGTTATACCATGGTTGGATATGTCCTGGAGAATACCCTCACCGAGAACGGACACGTGGCACGGGGCGTCTGCGTCACAGATCAGGACGGATATTTACAGGAGATCAATGAGAGGACCCACATCGAAAAGAGAGGGCAGGAAACTGCTTATACAGAAGACGATGGGGCGACCTGGACAGTGATCCCGGAGGGAAGCACCGTATCCATGAATATGTGGGGGTTCACGGAGAGTATGCTGGGAGAACTGAAAAACAGGTTCTCCAGATTCCTGGATGAAAATCTGGAGAAGAATCCCTTAAAATGTGAATACTTCCTGCCGTTTGTGGTAGACGAGCTCCTCAATGAAGGAAAAGCTACCGTAAAGGTCTTAAAATCTCTGGATAAATGGTACGGTGTAACCTATAAAGAGGATAAACCGGTTGTAGTGGCTGCCATCCAGGCAATGAAGGATCAGGGGCTGTACCCGGAGAAACTGTGGGAGGGAAAATAAGACAATGGCAGAGATAACACAGGAACTGATCGAAAATTTTCAGTTTGAAGGAACCTATACAGAGGGAGTCCCCTATGGAAGCGGACATATCAACGATACCTTCCGGTTTACTTTTCAGACAGAGAAAGGAAACAGGAGATATATCGTTCAGAGAATGAATAAAAGCATTTTCCTAAAACCGGAGGAACTGATGGAGAATGTGGTGGGTGTGACCTCCTGGCTGAAAAAGAAGATTACAGAGAACGGCGGAGACTCGGAAAGGGAAACGCTGAACCTGGTTCCTACAAAAGAGGGAAAATCCTATTATGTAGACAAGAACGGAGATTACTGGAGAGTTTACCTCTTCATTGAAGGCGCTACCACTTATGATCTGGTGCAGAATAAAGAGGATTTCTACCAGAGCGCAGTAGCCTTTGGGCATTTCCAGGGACTCCTGGCAGATTATCCGGCAGAAACCCTCCATGAGACCATTGTGGATTTTCACAATACCGTGGACCGTTTCGCCAAGTTTAAAAAAGCAGTGGACGAAGATGCCTTCGGAAGGGCAAAAGATGTGGAGGAAGAGATCCGGTTTGTCCTGGAGAGAGAATCCCTTGCCCATGTGCTCTGCGATATGCTGGCAGAAAAGAAAATTCCCCTGCGTGTGACCCACAATGACACCAAACTGAATAACATCATGATCGACGACGTGACAGGCAAAGCAATCTGCGTCATAGACCTGGACACCGTCATGCCGGGACTGGCAGTCAATGATTTCGGAGACTCCATCCGTTTCGGAGCCAGTACAGGAGCAGAGGATGAAAAGGATCTGTCGAAAGTAGCCTGCGACCTGGAGCTGTTTGAATTATATACCAAAGGCTTTATTGAAGGCTGCGGGGGAAGCCTGACCGAAACCGAGCTGGATATGCTGCCTATGGGAGCCATGACCATGACCTTTGAATGCGGCATGCGATTCCTTACAGACTATCTGGAAGGAGACCATTACTTCAAGATCCACAGGGAAGGACACAATCTGGACCGGTGCCGCACCCAGTTTAAGCTGGTGAAGGATATGGAGGAAAAAGCAGAGCGTATGAAGGAGATCGTAAATCAGTACCGCTAAATCCAAAAACACAGCCCAAAACACAGGATGGTTTAAATTGTAAAAATAACTTTCTTTTTCCACGGAAAAGTGATAAAGTATAATAGAAAGCAACAAAAAAATATGTTTCTCAAGGAGGAATAAAACATGGCAATTTTAGTAACAGGCGGAGCAGGTTATATCGGAAGCCATACAGTGGTGGAACTTCAAAATGCAGGATATGAGGTTGTGGTTCTGGACAACCTTTCCAATTCCAGTGAAAAGTCACTGGACAGAGTAGCAAAGATCACAGGGAAATCAGTGAAGTTTTATAAAGCGGATATTCTGGACAGAGAAGCATTGAATGATATATTTGACAAAGAGTCCATTGACTCCTGCATCCACTTTGCAGGGCTGAAGGCTGTGGGAGAATCTGTGGCAAAACCATGGGAATATTATGAAAACAACATTGCAGGAACATTGACTCTGGTAGATGTAATGAGAAAGCACGGAGTAAAGAACATTATCTTCTCCTCCTCCGCTACCGTATACGGAGATCCGGCTTTCGTGCCCATCACAGAAGAATGTCCGAAAGGACAGTGCACCAATCCTTACGGCTGGACAAAGTCCATGCTGGAGCAGATCCTGACCGATATCCAGAAAGCAGATCCGGAATGGAATGTAGTGCTGCTGAGATACTTTAATCCTATCGGCGCTCACCAGAGCGGTACGATCGGAGAGAATCCCAACGGTATCCCTAACAATCTGATGCCGTACATCACCCAGGTGGCAGTGGGCAAGCTGAAAGAACTGGGCGTATTCGGAAACGATTATGATACTCCTGACGGAACAGGCGTAAGAGATTATATCCATGTGGTTGACCTGGCAAAAGGACATGTAAAGGCTCTGAAAAAGATTGAAGAAAAAGCAGGTCTTAAGGTTTACAACCTGGGTACAGGAAACGGCTACAGCGTTCTTGATATTGTGAAGAATTTTGAGGAAGCTACAGGCGTGAAAATCCCGTATGTGATCAAACCCCGCCGTGCAGGCGATATTGCCACCTGCTATGCAAGCGCGGAGAAAGCAGAGAAAGAACTGGGCTGGACAGCAGAGTACGGCATCAAAGAAATGTGCGCGGATTCCTGGAGATGGCAGTCTCAGAATCCCAATGGTTATGAGGAATAATTTCAGGGAAAAGGAAAATCCATGTGAAAGGACAGGCATATACCTTGGTACAGGTATATGCCTGTTATTTTGTGAAAAAACAAAGACAAGTCCTTCGGCAAAAGAAGGGCTTGTCTTTGTATATAAAACGGTGAAAACAGGATTCAGAGCTTTTCTGCAGTTTCTATTAATACAGCTTCTTATGCTCATAAACCGGCTCGCAGGTAAGCTGCACACCCAGCTTCTTAAAGATATTTTTATCCACAGAAGAAAGCATCACAGAGGAATGCACCTGGCAGCCTTTCAGCTTGGGAAGCTGTTCCAGAGCAAGCTTGGCAATGTCGCTGGTGGCGGCGCTGCTGGAAAGGGCGATCAGAACTTCATCTGTGTGAAGCCTTGGATTTTTGCTTCCCAGATAAGCGGTTTTCAGCTTCTGGATCGGTTCAATGGCAACCGGAGAGATCACGTGGATCTTGTGCTGGATCCCTGCCAGCTCTTTCAGCGTATTCAGAAGAAGGGCTGCGGAGGCTCCCAGCAGATCGGAAGTCTTTCCGGTAAGGATGCGTCCGTCTTCCAGCTCAATGGCTGCAGCAGGGCTTCCGGTCTCCTCTGCTCTTTCCTTGGCAGCGACTGTGACCTTGCGGTTTTCCGGGGAAATACCTGCCTGCTTCATTAAAAGCTCCAGTTTGAAGATTTCTTCCTGGGTGCTGGTCTCTTCCAGACGTCCGGTCAGTGCCTGGTAGTAACGGCGAATGATCTCCTGTCTGGATGCCTCCCGGCATACCTCGTCATCTACGATACAGTTTCCAGCCATGTTTACGCCCATGTCTGTAGGAGACTGGTATGGGCATTTTCCGAAGATACGTTCAAAGATCGCGCTGAGGACAGGGAAGATCTCTACGTCGCGGTTGTAATTGACGGTTGTTTCCCCATAGGCTTCCAGGTGGAAAGGATCGATCATATTAATGTCGTTCAGATCCGCAGTGGCTGCTTCATACGCCAGATTAACCGGATGTTTCAGCGGGATATTCCAGATGGGGAAGGTCTCGAATTTGGCGTATCCGGCATGGATGCCTCTCTTATGTTCGTGGTACAGCTGAGAGAGACAGGTAGCCATCTTGCCGCTTCCCGGTCCGGGGGCAGTGATCACTACCAGGGGACGGGAGGTCTCAATGTATTCGTTTTTGCCGTAGCCCTCGTCGCTTACAATAAGCGGAATGTTGCTGGGGTAACCTTCGATGGGATAGTGGATATAGACTTTGATTCCCAGATCCTCCAGCTTCTTTTTGTAGACATCCGCGCTGTGCTGTCCGGAATACTGGGTGATGACGACGCTTCCCACGAATAAACCTCTCTCCTTAAAGGAATCAATAAGACGAAGCACGTCAATATCATAGGTGATGCCCAGGTCACCCCGCACTTTATTTTTTTCAATGTCACCGGCACTGATGACGATGACGATCTCAGCATGGTCAGAAAGCTGCATCAGCATTTTCAGCTTACTGTCCGGGGCGAAGCCAGGCAAAACTCTGGACGCGTGATAATCATCGAAGAGTTTTCCGCCGAATTCCAGATACAGCTTGTTGTCAAACTGATTGATCCGTTCTTTGATATGCTCTGACTGCATGGATAAATATTTGTTGTTATCAAATCCTATTTTCATTCTTTATGCCCCTTTATCTATATTTTTGTGAATCGGAAAAGACCGATAAGATCTATTACTGCGTTAGTATACTACAAAAGCCGGTGGGAATTCCAGAGGAACCGGAAAAAATATTTCATTTTGTACACATTCAACATAAATTTACAAAACTTTAATAAATGTGTCCAGTTTTTCACAATGTTATTATTGATTTATAATCGGGTAATCTTTATAATAGAAGAGATAATATGAGGAGGAGAAAAATGGATCAAAATCAGAACAAAGGTCCCAATAATGAAGGACCTAAAAATAAACAGTCGCTGCTGATCCTGCTGATCTGCATCATGGTGGTCCTGGTGTGTGTGAATATGCTGACCAGGATGACGGGCGGTGCTTCCAACGAGATCCCCTACAGCGACTTTATTGAAATGCTGGAAAATGGTGAAGTAGAAAGTGTAGTGATCCAGTCCAGCTCTCTGGAGATCACGCCCAGAGTCCAGCACAGCATGGGGATCCAGTCAACGTTTTATACCGTGCCGACAGAGGACGGAAATGAGGTCACCAAGCGCCTGGAAGCGGCAGGTGTGGACTTTAAGGAAGAAAAGCCGGATATTATGGGACAGCTTCTGTACGGGCTTTTGAGCATCGTGGTTCCTGTCATCATTATGGTGGGCTTTTTAAGCTTTCTGTTCCGCCGCATGAATAAGGGCGGCGGCATGATGGGAGGCGTAGGCAAGAGCCGGGCAAAGGCATACGTACAGAAGGAAACCGGAATCACCTTTAAGGATGTGGCAGGACAGGACGAAGCCAAAGAGTCCCTCCAGGAGGTTGTGGATTTCCTTCACAATCCTGGAAAATATACGGCAATCGGAGCAAAGCTTCCCAAGGGCGCCCTTTTGGTAGGACCTCCGGGAACCGGTAAGACGCTGCTGGCAAAGGCAGTAGCCGGAGAAGCCCATGTACCGTTCTTCTCTCTGTCCGGTTCAGACTTTGTAGAGATGTTTGTGGGTGTAGGCGCTTCCCGTGTCCGGGATCTGTTTGAAGAGGCAAAGAAAAACGCGCCCTGCATTATCTTCATCGACGAGGTGGACGCGATCGGAAAGACCCGTGATACCAGATACGGAGGAAATGACGAGAGAGAACAGACACTGAACCAGCTTTTAGCAGAGATGGACGGCTTTGATACTTCTAAGGGTCTTCTGATCCTGGCAGCCACCAACCGTCCGGAGGTGCTGGATCCGGCGCTTCTGCGTCCGGGGCGTTTTGACCGCCGTGTCATCGTGGACCGCCCGGATCTGAAGGGACGTATCAGCATCCTGAAGGTTCATGCCCAGAATGTATCCCTGGATGAAACCGTGGATCTGGAAGGGATTGCCCTTGCTACTTCCGGAGCGGTAGGTTCCGACCTTGCAAATATGATCAATGAGGCAGCCATCCTGGCAGTCAAAAACGGAAGAAAAGCCGTGTCCCAGAAAGATCTGTTGGAAGCAGTGGAAGTAGTCCTGGTAGGCAAGGAGAAGAAAGACAGGATCTTAAGCGCAGAGGAGCGCAGGATCGTTTCCTACCATGAAGTGGGACATGCGCTGGTAAGCGCCCTGCAGAAGGATTCGGAACCGGTGCAGAAGATCACTATTGTTCCCAGGACTATGGGCGCCCTCGGCTATGTCATGCACGTGCCGGAGGAAGAAAAGTATTTAAATACCAGGAAAGAGCTGGAAGCTATGCTGGTAGGCTATCTGGGAGGACGCGCGGCAGAGGAGATCGTATTCGATACGGTTACCACCGGAGCTGCCAATGATATCGAGCAGGCAACCAAGGTGGCAAGAGCCATGATCACCCAGTATGGTATGTCCGACCGTTTCGGACTTATGGGGCTTGCTGAGACCCAGAGCCAGTATCTGGACGGCAGGGCAATGTTGAACTGCGGCGATTCCACAGCTACAGAGATTGACCATGAAGTGATGAAGCTGCTGAAGAAATCCTATGACGAGGCAAAACGCCTGCTCAGCGAGAACCGGGAGATCCTGGACAAGATCGCAGACTTCCTGATCCAGAAGGAAACCATCACAGGAAAAGAATTCATGAAGATTTTCCGTGAGGCAAAGGGCATCCAGGAGCCTGAGGCAAAGCAGCGTGTGGAGGCAAAGGAGCGTCCGCAGATCGCATTGGAAGAGCCTGCCGCGGAGCAGTCTTTGAATTGTACAAAATAAGAGAATATGTTAAGATAACAGGGAGGCAGATATGCTTCCCTGTTTTACATCTTTTGAAAGATCAGAAACAGACAAAAATTTGAAATCAGCAGAAAATAGGTGGAAAAATGTTTGATATAGAAGAAGAGTTAAAGAAGCTCCCTTCCAGACCCGGCGTGTATATTATGCATGATAAAAACGACACCATTATCTATGTGGGCAAGG
>DWVZ01000076.1 GCA_019119975.1 Candidatus Blautia merdavium
GGATCGTAACAGGAAAGTACCTCATAGACATATGAAACGCATACTGGAACATTTTCCCCAGGCTCCCGCCGAACCGGGAAATCACCGGAAAGATATACAGCAGTGTAAAAAGAAACGGCACTACCAAAAGAATTCCTGCCAGCAAAAGCATAGGATTGCCCTGCCCTGCATTTTCAAAAGTAATATAAAAATAAAAAATAATCACGCTCAGATACAGCAGATAAATCATCGTACACGCAATTCCCTGTTTTAAATTGATCTTAAAGGCATGGAGAAACGCATGCCACACGGTATCTCTCTTCCGCCTGCATACCTTTGCCACGGTATAATACAGGGCAATACTGGCAGGTCCTATGGTAATGATAGGAATAGAGAAAATCAGCCATAAAAACCCTGCAATGATAATATCCGCAATCCCTTCTGCCTTTTCCATAACAGGGGAATCCAACGATAATTTCATTTTTCCCTCACTCCTCTCTGACAAAACAAGTTTTGCCTGCTTCTTTTTATGACAAAAATACCGGCACAAGAAAACTCCTGCCGCAGCAGATTCTGTCTTTTTGCACCGGTTTTTGAAATTTTTTTGTCCTTTCTCAGCCCTTGACAGCGCTGTCCACAGTCCCCTGTATAAAGTATTTCTGCAAAAACAGATAAACAACAACCAGAGGCAGCATTCCGATCACCGCAGTAGCAGCGGCGCCGCCATAATCATTGGACACTGCTGAGAAATAGGTCTTGATCACCAGGGTGATGGTTCTCATAGATGTTTTCTGCAGGAAATAATAACCATAGGTATATTCATTCCACACACTGACTCCCTGGAGAATGATCACTGTCACTGTGACGGTCTTCAGCTGAGGCAGGATTACCCGAAAGAACACCTGCAGATTCGATGCTCCGTCAATAGCAGCCGCCTCATCCAGAGAAGTAGGGATCGAAGAAATAAAGTTGGTATAAAGCAGGATGGTCAGCGGCAGTCCGAAAGCGCTGAGCACCACCACCATTCCCCAATAGGTAGAGGTAGCATGGATGGCAGACATGGTAGAATAGACACCGACCAGGATGGTCAGCGGCGTAATCATCATAACAGACATGATCAGGCTCCGCACCACTTCATTGAGCTTTGACTGATTCCTCGCCAGCGCATAAGCTGCCATACAGCCCAGTACAATTTCCACCAGAAGGACAAAGACGGTGATGATCAGGCTATTCTTAATACCCATGAAAATATCGCCGCTGCTAATCACACTTTCATAGTTTCCCCAGTAAATTTCTGCTGGGAACTGGATCCTGGAGGTGGTATCCGTAAAGGATTTCAGAGACACATTGATAATCACGTAAAAAGGAAAAAGATAAATGACGATCAGAACGAGACTGATAAGATATTTCCACCAGTCTTTTGCTCTGAAACGAATCTTTTCCTCCTGCGGATCGAAGTAAGAGTCTTTTCCTGCCGTCTGTTTTTTCTTCCGTATGCTCATTCGATTTCAGCCTCCTTTTTGCGGAAATATCCGTTTACGATCATAGAAATGATCATAATCATTACAAATGAAAAGGCACCGATTGCCGCCGCATAGCCTGCGCGTTCTGCATCAAAATAGCGGTTGGCAATATAGGTTGCCAGAGAGTGTGTCTTCTTCGCCGGACCGCCGTCCGTCAGCGCTATGATTACATCGTAGAGCTTCAGTCCTCCGATCAGGTTATAGATCACAGAGGAAGCCAGCGCAGGAAGAAGGAGGGGGAAGGTAATATAGCGGAACTGCTGCCATTTGCTGGCTCCGTCCACGGTTGCCGCCTCCAGATAGGACTGGGACACACCCTGGATCCCTGCCAGATAAATAATCATACTGATGCCTACAAACTGCCAGCTGTTGATCAGTACAATGATCAGGATGGCAGATGCTCCATGCCCCAGCCAGTCGTATCCTTCCATACCGAAAATCTTCAGGATATCATTGATCACACCGCCGTTATACTGGAAGAAGAAGTACATAATATAGCCCATAACCAATGAAGAAATCATCGTCGGCAGATAGATCACTGTCCTTACAAGATTCCTTCCTTTAAATTTAGAATTCAAAAACAGCGCAAGCGCAAGTCCCAGAATCTGCTGCAGAATCGTACATACAAATCCATAGACCAGCGTATTTCTCAAAGAAGAGAGAAAGGTGCTGTCCTGAAACATGGATTTATAATTGGAAATCCCTACAAACGGTTTATTTACAGAATAACCGTTCCAGTTAAAAAAGGACAGGTAAA
Organism: Candidatus Blautia merdavium; assembly: GCA_019119975.1. Lineage (GTDB taxonomy): Bacteria > Bacillota > Clostridia > Lachnospirales > Lachnospiraceae > Blautia > Blautia merdavium. Next base: position 2,260 of record DWVZ01000076.1, read on the forward strand.
TGGCATTGCACAGTGGATATGCGATAAATACCAGCATGAGCAGCACTGCCGGTAAATAAAACCAGTTTAATCTTCTTTTTCTTTTGTCAGTCATAATACGCCCCTGTTCTGCAGGAAAACTCTGCACCCGGAAAGGAGAGTTTCCTTTTGTCCAAATGCAGAGTTTTCTGCTGTTCATTTACTGTATGTTACCGATATTAATTGCCCATTAAATCATTGTAGTTATCAGACACAATGCCTGCCGCATCTTCAATGCTCGCCTGGGAATCGCTGCTGGAAAGCTGCGCCGCCACAGCATCTGCCATAACGCTCCACATACCGCTGGGCAGGTACTCTCTGTCGAAGAAATTGTCATAGATCAGATCTCCGTCAAACTGCTGCTGTGCCTCGCGGAAGGCGTTGGCAGTGTATGCGGACTGGTGACTTTCATCCAGTTCGATGGTGTTCAGCGCGGGGATTCCTCCGTCGATCTGAACGATCTTTGTGGCTACTTCCGGCTGTGCCAGATATTCCAGAAGCTGCTTGCATTCCTCTTCATATTCCGTATCTTTCCAGATACCGAAGCAGCTGAAATTTCCTTCGCCTGTACCGAAGTAAGAAGCGCCGTCAGCTGTAGCTGCGGGCACTGGAAGGATGCCGATATTGGCAGATTCATTGTATGCCAGGACGGAAGGAATCATCTCTGTGGAATACAGAGCAAATGCGCCTTCGCCGTTGGCCAGGGCACGGCATATATCGTCCTTCTGGCAGCTTACTTTATCCTCATTCATGAATCCTGCTTTGTCCCAGTCAGCCAGCATCTGGAATCCCTCGAGACCGTCTGCCTTCCAGTCAAAAGAGCCGTCTTTCAGGCTGTCTGCCGCATAGGAGGGCGCGTCTTCATTAGAATGCAGAGTGGGCCAGATACATTCCAGTGAATAGGAATCAAAGCCGTCTCCCATGCAGATTTCAATAGGGGAAGCCTCTGTATTGTCTGCCACAGCCTGACAAGCATTGGTAAAGTCCTCCCATGTCCTGATCTGGGAAGCATCCACTCCTGCCTGAGTAAGGACATCTTTGTTATACATAATTGCCGCGATTGCCTGGGTAATCGGAAGAATGAAGAGTTCCCCGTCATCGTTTGTGATAACTTCTTTCAATCCTTCATCAATGTCTGCTACCCAGTCCTGATCGCTGAGATCCATCATGTATTCACTGTAACGGTTCAGGCTCCAACCATGGGTCACCCATACATCCGGAAGATCTCCGGAAGACATACGGGTCTTCATAGCAGATTCATAATCATCACCGCCGTTGTAAATGGTTACTTCTACCCCTGTCTCCTCTGTAAAATCCTGAATAATCTGTTCAAATACAGAGAAATCTTCGGTGGTAAGGTTGTATGCGACTTCCAGTGTATTCCCACCGGAGGACCCCTCCGAAGAACCGCTGTCATCGCCTCCGCCAGAACTGCATGCTGCCAGGGAACCGCACATAGCTGCGCATAATGTCAGACTTAACAATTTCAAATGTTTTTTTTGCATATTTTTTCTCCTTTCCGTATGAATCACACATTTTTACAGCTGTATATCCCCTTGCGCGCAGTGGGGTTTTTGTGTAATTTAACCTCTTTTTCTTATATTTTTTCTCCTATGTTTGACATTATAACAAGTTCTGTTCTATAATAATTCATATTTCTTTTCAAAAATCACACAATTATTGCTTTCACAACAAAAACAGGAGATTGACTATGTTCTACGAAAACAAACCGGAATTCTTTATCTTTTCCCACCAAAAAACTCCCCTGGAATATCCCCCTCATATCCACAGTTATCTGGAGCTGGTTCATGTGATAGAGGGAGAGTTAGAAATGCAGATCGGACAGGAAAAATTTTTGTTTTCTAAAAATGACATTGGCATTATTTTCCCTAATACCATTCACAATTACCATACCTTATCCGAATCGCAAAACACGTATTTTGCAATTCTCAACTGTGCCGTTGACATGATTCCTTTTTTCAAAAAACAGCTGCTGCACTCCAAACCGGAAAACCCTGTGCTGCATTCAGATCAGATTCATCCTGACATATATTTTGCTGAAAAATCTCTTGCCGCACTGGAATGCAGAGAGGAAAATATCCCTCTGATCAGCGCCTACTTTTCCCTTATATTTGCCCGTATTTTCCCTTACTTCCGCTTAACTTCAGGTGAAAGTGCTTCTACCCCCCCCATGGATTTTTCGGGCAAAGTGCTCTCCTATGTAGCTGAACACTTTACGGAAGACCTGACCTTATCCCGGGTTGCCTCTCATTTCGGCATCGGGAAATCTGCTCTTTCCAGGATTTTCTCCAACACTCTGGGCATTCATTATACCCAGTATCTAAACTCTCTCCGGGTGAATTATTCCCAGCATCTTCTGGCTGTGACTGATCTGAATATTCTGGAGATCGCATTGGAAAGCGGGTATCATAACCAACAGACTTATAACCGGATTTTTAAAGAAATCTGTGGGTGCACACCGAAAGAATTCAGGAGAAAAAATTTGAAAAAGACTGTGTTTCCGTTTTGTTAAAAAGAGGAAAATACCGCAAAAAGACAGGGAGCAAAACTGCCGCCAGACAATTCTGTTCCCTGTCCTTCTTATGAAATCCTCACTTTTAAAGTTTTAATTTCAAACGGTTTCAATCTCAACTGAACACTCCTGCCACTGATGGATACTGGAATCTCTTCCTCTATTTTCCTTTCCAGAAGATCTGTAACTACTGCTTCCTGCACATCTTTTGCAAAAAGAAGCTCTGCTCTGCCTCTTCCTCCTTTGTATTCATGCAGACGGATAATGACAGCCTGATCGTCCTCTGCCTTTTTCACTGCGTCTATCTGTACTCCATCCGCCTGAATATCAAACAGCCCCACTCTGTTTTTCGGAGACCGGTCTTTCAGGATCAGCGGACGCTGGTTTAATTTTGCCGCTTCCTCAACTGTACCTCCGTCGGTTACAGCCCCTTCATGCGGAAACAGCGCATAGGTAAATTGATGTTTTCCTATATCAGCCATAGGATCCGGATGTTTGGGCGCCCTAAGAAGACTTAATTTCACTGCATTTTCCCGTATATTATATCCGTACTTTCCATCATTTAACAAACTGATTCCGTACCCATGCTCCGACAGATCTGCCCACCTCTGGGCACAGACTTCAAATTTTGCCCTGTCCCAGCTGGTATTGCCATGATTGGGGCGTTCCACACAGCCAAACTGAATGTCGTAAGTGGCTTTCACCGCACGGATGTCCGTATAGAAAGCTGCCTTCAAAAGCTTATGGCTTTCCCTCCAGTCTGCAAATGTTTGAAAATCAATGCGCATGGAATCTCTGTAAAGCACCATATCCTGTACAATCTCAGAATCCCCAACTACATAACGGAAACGGATTTTTACCAGCAGCGAGCCAATTTCCTGCAGCACTGCTTCCCCTGTCATTTCCAGCCTCTGCATTTTTTCCGTATAGAAAGCGTCGATATTCCACGCATCATCTCCCAGCGGTTTATCCTCATACAATTCCAGTACATTTCCCTTTTCTCCTGCCTTCAGGATCTCACGGTCATGTATCTGGTCATAGATTCTGTCCAGCCTGCCCTCTTCATCCCAGGAAATCTTATAATTAGGTGTAATCACCTGACGGTCTTCCAAGGAGATTTCAAAGGGTATCTCCTGCTCCTTCTCTTCCCCCGGACAAAAAGCAATTTCTTTCATATCCAAAGGTTCCAGCTGGGTCTTTACCCAATATCCCCCTTCTGTTTTCTGAGTGTCTAACAGCTGCTCTCCGTCATAAAATTTCCCTGTCTCCTCCTGTTCCAGATACAGCAGTTCTTCTCTGGCAAAACTGTCAAAGACCGCTGCCGTATACTTTCCTTCTGAGTATCCAACCAGTCCATTGCACGCTTCATTGCGAATCTGCTTCGCCTGTGCTTCCAGATTTTCATATGCCTTATGAGAGTCTTCATAAACCTCCCGGATGGAAGAACCCGGAATAATGTCATGGAACTGATGGAGCAGTACCCCTTCCCAGCAGTCCTGGATCTGCTTCGTTTCATAAGAGCCTCCATTTACCCAGTTCCAGCAGGAGAGCCACTCTGCCTGCGCCAGCAGACCTTCCATAGTACGGTTCATTTTCTTATTGTACGCCTGAGTCGTATACGTCCCTCTGTGGAACTCCAGATACAGTTCTCCGTCCCACACCGGAACCCTTTGCGGAACCTTCCGAACATTTTCATGAATCTTATCAAAGAAAGCTCCTGCCGTCCCAGTCTTTACTGCCGGCAGCCCCGGCATGCGGTCCATGACCCTGCGCATCTCCAACATTTCCCTTGTAACGCCGCCCCCGCCGTCTCCGTATCCATAAGAGATCATCACATCCGAGGATAACTCCTGATTCTTAAACTTCTTCCAGCTTCCCAGCAAAGTAGCCGGGGTCAGAAGACCATTGTAGGTAGCAAACCAGTCGGTATCCGGACGCCACTCCTCCGGTGTCTCGATAAAATAGGTCAGCATCCTGGTACCGTCGATTCCCTTCCACCAGAATAAATCTTCCGGGATCTGGTTGCTCTCATTCCAGCTGATCTTCGTAGTCATAAAGGTATCCAGCCCGCACAGTTTCATGATCTGAGGCAGCGCCCAGCTGTATCCAAACACATCCGGCAGCCAGAGATACCTGCATGTTTTCCCGAACTCTTTTTCAAAGAACCGGATTCCATGAAGCAGCTGGCGGACCAGGGATTCTCCGGACGGAATATTGCAGTCTGCCTCCAGCCACATACCGCCTTCCGGCTCCCACCTGCCCTGAGAAACTTTTTCACGGATTTTTTCATACATTTCCGGACAATCCTCTTTGAGATACTGATAGAGCTGCGGCTGAGACTGAAGAAAGATATAATCGTCATAGCGTTCCATCAGCCGCAGAACCGTTGCAAAGGATCTCTGGGCTTTTTCTCTTGTATGCTTCAGCCTCCACAGCCAGGCAACATCAATATGCGTATGCCCCACCGCATGAACGGTGATATCTTTATCCTGCCTCTGCTTTTCCAGTTCCTGTTCCAGAAGCTCTGCCCCGCAGTCGGCGCTTTCATAGAAACCTTCTCTGTCCCAGTCCAGTGTCTGCAGTACAAGGTCTGCCATTTTCATCACTGCTGTGCATCCGGTATCTGTCTGCGGCAGCAGCTTCACGGTCTGTGCAGCAGCCTTCATAAAGAAATAAAGCCGGTCTGTATTCTTATGAAGAAATGCCACTTCTGCCTGATTCAGCCGCAGGAAGAAATCACCTTCCCCGCCTTCCATCCCTGTCCAGATCAGAAAGGTCAGACAGATTTTTTGCCCTTCTCTATCACCCAGAAGGATCTCCGTGTGATTTTCGTCAATTCCCTGAAGAAGCTTTCCGTCTGCATACACCATGCCTTCAAAACGTCCTTGGTTCCTTCCCCCCATTTTCTCAAAGCGGAACAGAACCGCGCTCTCAAACCCTGCCGGAGCTGCAGGTATTTCCAGCTCTTTCTGCAGCCAGAGATACCTGTTCTTTCCCTCCAGCACATCCCCCAACCGGAAAGTTTCCCCCTGGGAAAAGTCAGGGATTTCGCCCCGGTATACAGCATCGGGATCCTGTGTTCCCGGAAGCGCCGCAAAAGGAGACAGCTGCGCCGCGCTTTGATACCGCTTCTCCTTCAGTTCCTCTGCGCGTTTTTCATAAATTCGTTCTCTTTGCACTATGCTCCTCCTTTCCTATTGCCATAAATTTTCAAAGTATCTCCAGCTTCCAGCCTGCAGGCATGCTTAAAGCGCACCCTGTTTTCCTTAAAAACCGCTTCTACTGGATTTCCGCTGCACTGCACACTTTCTGCCGTAAACCCATCCTGCATCCAAATTTCTTCCAGATCAGCGGTTCCGTCTTCGCACAAAATTTCCGCTCCTCCCTGCGAAAACCGGAGAACCCCATATCCGTCCGGCGTAAACCAGGGCACGGTCAGATCCTGCAGTTTAGGAACCAGCTTCCACCGTTTTTCCGTTTTATTAATCTTCATTCCTGCCAGAGACAACATCAGGGTCCAGGCTGCCATAGGACGATAATAATGCCCTCCGCATTCCTCATGGTTGAACATCCTTCCTGCCTGGATGTAGCGGGAATCCACGTTCTGCGTCAGCGCCTCCGCCTCTGCCGTACGTCCATTTTCCAGGTACATTCCTGCCAGCGCATACTCAATGCCTGACCAGTTGGACTCTACCTGTACATTGTCATAGGTATAGAGGGTCGGCACTTTTCCCTCAGGATAGGAGGCATTAATCAGCCCTCCTTCTTTGCTGTAATTATGCTTCCATATCTGGTCCAGCACCTTCTTCGTCTTTTCTTCCTCCGCATATCCGGGGATTCCCAGAAGCCTGCAGTACCATTCTGCATCCAGCTGTCCTGACATCAGGCACTCATCCCGCTCTTCTTTGTCTACCCACAAACTGTAGTACTGCCCGTTCCACAGACGGCGGAAGCTTTCCTTTCCCTTTGCATAGAGCTGTTCCCAGTACTCCTGCCTCTTTATATCCCCCATGCTCTGTGCCAGAGAAACGGCAGCGCTTAAAGCTCCCAGCCACAGCCCCGCAATGTAGGACGGCGTCCCCCGAAATCTCCAGGCATCATACGTGTTGGACCGTGTATCCCAATCCGGCAGCCCGTCTCCGTCTCTGTCCAGCAGCTCGGTACTGTCCATGGCTTTCTTTACCGGTTCCCACATATCCTTTAAGTAATCCCGGTCTCCGGTCCAGAGGAAATCACGGCAGACCATCAGCACAAACTGGGGATTCATATCCACCCGGTCATATCCGTCATCCACAGTCTCAAAATCCGGTCGGAAAAAGTGATGGACTCTTCCGTCTTCTCTTTGGAAGGGGAGCCCCATGCGCATCTGCTTCAGCTGCAGCTCTGGGAACATCGCCAATAGAACAAAGGAACCGTAATAAGAAATATCCATGGTATGAAAGCCGCAACTTCCCAGCCCTTCCCATATACCGAAATCTCCGTTTTCTGCCCACCAGGAGCATTTCAGCAAAGTATCAGACTGAATGTTCCAGGAATTGGCATAGCACGGCGGGGCGGAACAGGTATCCAGCACCCTGGACAGCCGCCTCACACTGCTTAAAACCTGATCCCTGCGCTCCATCAAAAAGTCTGCAACCTGCCCGGCGTCCCGGCACCAGCGGTTATACTGATGCCCTACATAGTTTCCATTGATACTGGTGTGGTGAGGAAAATGCCAGGTCAGCAGAAAAGTGATCTGACGGCGCTCCCCGGGCTGCAGCTCAAACCTGGTACAAAGAGCACCGTCACCCCACCCTCTGGCAGGGTCCTGCTCAAATTCTCTGTATTGTTTTAACAGGATTTTCAGCAGCTTTTTCTGTCCTCCCTCCGCCTTTGCCAGGTCGGGGCGCACCTCTTCCAGGCGCTTCCAGGGACGGAAACCGCTGGCAAGCATTTTTAACTCTTCCAGCCATTGTCCCACCTGCTCAGCGGATGCGCGGTCAATGGCCTCTTCACTGATCTTGAGAAGGTCCTCATGCTTCTCCTGCCAGCCCAGATTGGGCAGGGCGCCTGTCTTTCGGAACCCAAACATACAGGATTCCTCAGAAATCCCAAGCTCTCCCCCTAGTACATAAGCGCCGAAAAACTCTGTGTAATCTCCCGAAATCCAGCTGGCTTCGCCGCCTTCCACAGTCAGAGCAAGGCTTCCGCTCTGCTCTTTTTTCAGATCCTTGGCGCTGTCCATCAAAAGTGTTGTCCAATCCTTCTGCTGCAGGATCCTATTGCGCAGACAGCGCTCTTTAAGCCCTCTGTTTACCGGATTTTTCAGGGTTCCCAAAAGAGAGATTTCCTGGGATTTTTCGCTTTTATTTTCCACGGAGAACTGAATATAAAAGCCCGGCATACTGCTTGTCTTATAATCCCTGGGGACGATAGGAGATGCGAATTCTCCTGTTACTGTCACCGGAAGCCCCGAATCCTCATATTCCAAAACACAGCTGGGGAATTGAGGCGTCCATCGAATCTCCTCGACATTTTTTAAAAAGGAGTAGGATACGGACCGAAATCCCTGGATCCTTCTATTATGGGCAAGTTTTCTGACCACCGGCTCTTTCCCCGGCTCTTTGGTTCTTATGTAAAAAGGCAGCAGATCATAATCATAATCCGGCAGTTCTTTTTTTCCGTTTTTTTCAGGTTCTGCCGCTGCCCAAAGCCCCAGATTAAAAATTTCCCAATCTTCCAGACAGCCATTTTGCCGGATTTCCACGGTTCCTGTACCGATTCCTCCAAGCGCCATCCCATTTAGCTGTTCCTGTCTTTCTGTCATTGTCCTGGTTGCATTCATCTTCTTTCCTCCTGCTGTCACGGGAATTATATCCCACGTCACATCTTGTTTATTTTGTTCCTGTGATTACAATCCCCTGTATAAAGCTCTTCTGCGCGACAAAGAACAGAATGATCAGGGGAGCTACTATCATCACATTATATGCCATTGTATAATTCCAGTTTTGGATATACTGTGTTTTAAACATGTTTAATCCGATCGCCAGAGTAAAGTTGTTCATATCATTAAGATAAATCAACGGTCCCATGAAATCGTTCCAACTTCCCATAAAGGAAAAAATACCTACTGTGATCAGAATTGGTTTAGACATCGGCAGGTATACATGAGTAAAGGTTTTAAAATACCCTGCCCCGTCAATGCGTGCTGCCTCTCCCAAAGATGCAGAAAATGTAGCATAATACTGCCGGAACAAAAATACATACAAAGCAGACCCGCCGAAAAACACCGGTACGATCATAGGCAGCAGCGTATCTACCCATCCGACTTCCTTAAACATAATAAACAATGGAATCATCGTGACCTGTGACGGCAGCATCATAGTAGACAGCAGCAGCATAAACAATACATTCTTTCCAGGTGCGCGAAATCTAGCAAACGCATATCCAACCATAGCTGACACAAACACATTCGCCACAAGTACCGGAACCGCAATCTTCAGCGTATTCGCAAGAAAACGAAAAAAAGGAACCTGCCGGAATACTTCTACATAATTGGAAAATTCTATAGGATCCGGTATCCACTTGGGCGGCATGGCAAAAATATCCGCATTGCTTTTCAAGGAACTGGACAGCAGCCAGACAAACGGTATCATGAAGATCACGCTTAGCGAAATCAGCAGAATATAGGTGATGATTTTCCCGATTTTTTCCGATTTCTTTTTGCTTTTTATCCTGCCCTGTCCGGGTATACTTGCTTGATTTTG
>DWVZ01000005.1 GCA_019119975.1 Candidatus Blautia merdavium
GTCTTCTCCTGCGGCATCGCCTACACCTTCCAGATCTTAGGGCAAAAGGGCACGGATCCTACCATTGCCTCTCTGATCCTGAGCCTGGAATCTGTGGTCTCCGTCCTTGCCGGCTGGATCCTGCTGGGACAAAGCCTCTCCCCAAGGGAGATTGCCGGATGCGTACTCATGTTCGGCGCCACCATCCTTGCCCAGGTAAATCTGCCGAAGAAATCCTGAACTTCACTTCAACTCTTTTCCATCATCTGCCAGCGGTGCGGCAGTTCTCTTATTCCAGGAGAACCAGCCGCACCGGAGGATCCTTCCACTATGCCAGAAGAACCGGGCGCACCGGAGAGCCGTCCAGCCCTTCCATCTTTAAGGGCTGTGCGGCTAGAAAATAATAGCCCGGCGTTACCTCTTCCAGCAAAATCCCTTCTAAGATCACCACCTCTGCCTCCAGCAGGATCCGGTGAATGGAGATCTGAGTTTCCCCTTCTCCCACGGTCTGCCCTTCCACACCGATGAGATCCAGCTTTCTCTCTGCCATCACCTGTGCTGCCTCCGGCGTCAGGAGGATTTCTCCTTTGATCAGAAGTTTTCTTGTATCCGGCTCCAGAAGCTTTCGGATCTGATCTGCAGATACTGTGCCGGAAAGCTCTGCCACTTTACACCTTCCTATGGTCTTTTCCAGAGGGATCTGATCTGCTCCATGCTTCTCTTGGAAAAAGTGTCTGGGTGCGTCCAGATGCGTACCGTTGTGGCTTCCCAGCGTCAGACGGGTAAGATTGCAGACATCGCCCTCTTTTGTTGAATAAAACAATTCCTTCTCCGGCGCCGGATCTCCGGGATACACCGAGGAGGAAAACAGTTCTTTGCTGATATCATAGATTTTCAATTTTTCTTCCTCTATATGCTCTATATGCTATACGCTCTATACTTCCAGAAAGTTTCCCAGTTCCTCCGGCGTGTCCACAATATAATCTGCACCCGCTTCTTTAAGCTCCATATGGCTTCCATAGCCATACACCACACCGATACAGTCCAGTCCCGCTGTTTTGGCTCCGATCACATCCTGTTCCCGGTCCCCGATCATGACGGCATCTGCGCGGTTTTCTGCCATGCCCAGCTGTTCCAGGGCAATCTCGATCACGTCTGCCTTGGTCATTTTCAGCTTGTCCTTGTCACTTCCCACGATCACCTGAAAATATCCGGCAAGCTCAAAATGCTCCAGAATCTTTTTGACCAGTTCCTCCGGTTTGGAAGAAGCCACTGCCAGCCGGTATCCTTTTTCGGAGGCTTTTTCCAGCAGCGTACGGATGCCGTCATAGGGTCTATTTTCATAAAGTCCGGTGACATTGTAGCGCTCCCGGTAATAAACCACCGCCTGCTTTGCCTGTTCCTCTGTCATGGAGCAGTATTTCATATAAGACTGAAGAAGCGGCGGACCAATAAAGGCTCTCAGCATCTGCAGATCTTGTGCCTGTTCCTCCATCTCCATTTTTCTCAGAGCGTACTGTACCGATTTTATAATTCCCTCCCCGGAAGCGGTCAGGGTTCCGTCCAGGTCAAACAGCAATGCTTGGTATTTCATGTCTCCTTTTCCTCCTGTCCATTCTTTCTTTTCATTATAGCTGTCCGTTCCTCTGCGCACAAGAGTAATTTCCAAAGCCTGATGCAACAAAAAGTCAATATTTTAGAGTTTTTTTCTACTTTTCCGCAAGACAGAAACAAAAAACTCTTTTATAATAATAGCATCTATACTCCTCTTGCCGATTCTGTCTGCGGCAGATATCTATCCCGGGCAGAGGATCTTCCAAAGAAAAAATGCAGATGAAAGGGACGTTTTATGAGAACTGCAATAGAGAAAAATTCGACTTTCTATAAGGATATGGCGCGTCTTGCCTTTCCCATTGTCATACAGAACCTGGTAACTACCGCGGTCAGTTCTGCGGATGTGGTGATGCTGGGGTTTGTCAGCCAGGACGCCCTGGCGGCAGGCTCTCTTGCCAGTCAGATCATGTTTATCCTGAACCTGGTCTATTCTGGGATTTCCTCCGGCGTCATCATGCTGGCAGCCCAATATTGGGGCAAAAAGGATACCTTAACCATTGAAAAGATCATGGGAATCGCCATGCGGCTTTCCATGGCAGTTTCTTTTGTATTCTTTCTCCTGGCATACTTCTGCCCGGGGCTGCTGATGCACATTTTCACCAATGACGCGGTTTTGATCGAAACCGGGATCCCTTACCTGAGGATCGTAAGCTTCTCTTACCTTTTTATGAGCTTCTCTCAGGTCTACCTGTGCACCATGCGCTCCATCGAACGGGTCATCTTCGCCACTGCGGCAAATGGGTCTGCTTTGGTCCTGAATATTCTTTTAAACGCTGTATTCATTTTCGGACTTTTAGGAGCTCCTCAAATGGGCATTGCCGGGGTGGCGCTGGCAACCACCATTTCCCGGGGAATTGAGCTTCTGATCTGTGTGATCGATACCCTTCATTTTAAGACCCTGCGTTTCCGCCCCCGGACGCTTTTTGAACGGCATAGGCTGCTGTTTTCCGACTTTATCCGCTATTCCCTTCCTGCCTTCGGCAATGAGGTCTCCTGGGGCGTGGCGTTCTCCATGTATTCGGTCATCATGGGACATCTGGGAAGCGATATGGTAGCGGCAAACGCCTTGGTGGTAGTGGCAAGGAATCTGGGAACCGTGGTCTGCTTCGGTATTGCCAACGCAGGCGCTATCCTTTTAGGAAAGTCCATCGGCGCAGGGAAAACAGACCTGGTAAAAGCAGACGCTTCCCGCTTCTGCAGGATTACTTTCTTCAGCGGCATTGCCGGAGGCTTGATCATTTTCCTGCTGCGTCCCGTTTTTATGAATATGTCAGACCTGACTGCCACAGCGGAAGGCTACTTAAGTATCATGCTGTACATCAATATGTATTATGTTCTGGGACAGGCGATGAATACCTCTGTGATCTGCGGCGTTTTCCGTTCCGGAGGAGACTCCCGCTGGGGCTTCCTCTGTGATTTCATTGACATGTGGATCTATGCAGTACCTTTGGGATTCCTCTCTGCTTTCGTATTGAAGCTGCCGCCGATCTGGGTCTATTTCCTGATCTGTACCGATGAATTTGTCAAGATGCCCTTTGTCTACCGGCATTACAAAAGTTACCGATGGCTTCAAAATATTACCCGCGACTTTTCCTAAAGCCGCGGGTATTTTAAAAGCTTTGCTTTTTCCTGCCTAGCTCTGCAGCTGTGCAAGCAGGCTTTTTAGTTTTTCTTCGGTCATGGCAGGATACAGCTTCCCGTCTATTTTCAGATTAGGGGAAGTCCTGCACTGCTTCAGACAGTTTCGGGTTATGAGCAGGATTTTCCTGTCTTTGGAAAGTCCCTTTTTATCCGGGCACAGTTCTTTTTTCAGTATATCTAACAGATGCCGGCTGTCTCTGTTCTGGCACCGCTCTCCGGTACAGATCAGAATCTCATGGGCATACGGCGCTTCTTTCAGATCGGGATACAGCCGGATGATACAGGAAAGCACACCCGGCTTGACTCCCAGTCTTTCTGCCGCCATTTCCCGGGCTTCCATAGGAATCCAGCCCTCTGCCTCCTGAATTTCTCTTAGCATGGAAGTCAGGTTTTCCTGGCACGCGGGATCCCTTTGCCCTGCATAATAAGTAATGATCTCTCTTACCGCTTCTTCGTTTTTCACTGCTGTTTCCTTTCCCAGAGCAAATGTCTGTGTCGCTTTTTCCTATTTTTCCTTCTCTTATGTCAGCTCTGTATAAGCATCGCTGCACAGCTTTAAAAATTCTTCTCTGCTGTAACCGCCCAGCGCCGCCTCCCGTGCCAGCAGCACCAGCTCTTTTCTGCTTTGGGGATTTTCCAGGAAATCCGGCATTTCTCCTCTGGCACAGACCGCTGTTCCCCTCCTGCGGTCTGTGCGGATATAGCCCTGGCTATCCAGCAGCTGATAGGCCTTGCTCACGGTCATAGCGTTTACGCCCAGGTCGGCTGCCAGGCTGCGTACTGTGGGCAGCTGTTCTCCAAAAGCCAGTTCTCCGCTGCCAATGCCCCGGACGATTTCATTGCGCAGCTGGACATAGACCGGCAGGCTGCTTTTGAAGTCAAGTTCCAGAATCATGGCTGTCCCTCTCCTTTCCTTTGCCGATGCTCTCATAAATCTCCCTGGTCTTCTGCGGATCATCGTCGTTTACGATCCAGGTGCCGTCTTTTGTGGCAAGGACCAGATAGGGCGGATGCTTCCACGCTGCATACACCTGCACATCCCCGTACCGGTCATATCGGAATTTCCCTTTTCCGTAATGTCCTGTGGACGCGCCGTTGGTCCTGGTGCCTTCTCCCAGCTCCTGGACAAGCTCTGCTGTCAGAATCTCCTCCAGAGGGATCTCTGCCTCATAAAGAGGGCTTTCTGCTTTCAGGATTTCTCCCTGGACAGTAAGATCCGCCAGTTTCCCCTGCCCGTCCAGCCAGGCCGGATAGGCGAACTGCCAGGCGACAAACAGTCCGATCCCTACAACAAAGAGCACCGTCCCTGCTGCCAGCCATTTCCCGGAGGTCTGCGCCATATTCACGGTCTGATTGAGCCCTCCGCTGTTGTTTTCCTTGAAGACCTGAGGATCATAAGGATTGTAGTAGCGAAGCCCCCGCAGTCCAAAGGACCAGTAATCGTCTTCATCGTAAGCATAGACTTCTTTGTCTGCCAGCAGCTGGCGTCTGGCGCTTTGATACAGCTTTAACTGGAGCACCAGGCAGAGCAGACAGACCGCCAGAAAAAGCAGTCCCAGAAACAGATACAGCAGCTGCTCCTGTTCCAGGTACAGCAGCACCGCAAGATACACGGCTGCGTCTGTCACAGACAGTTCCAGCCAGCACAGGCTTGCCGTATACTTTTTCCACCCGTTTAATTTCTGATTCACTTCTGTGTCTGCGCACCAGGTTTTATTGGGCAGCCAGCGGATCAAGGCAATCCCTGCCGCCATAATCAAAAATCCCAATGCCGCCGTCAATACAAAGGCAGTTCCCGTATCCCGGCTGCCGAGGGCATACAGTCCAATCCCGGCATAAAATCCTGTGGGGATCAGATACCAGTACAGAGGGATCCTGGAACGGTTGCTCTTTCTTCTGTCCAGCTTCAGGTCAATCTTCCTTGTCTCCCGGGCAGGGATTTTCCAGCCCTGCTCTGCTTTCAGCCTCAGCAGTTCCTTTCTTGCCTGAGCGGCGATCCTGGACGGGAACATCAGCTCTGCGGCAGACAAAAGAAGCAGCCAGACCAGAAGAAAGAGAACACCGGCAGGCAGAAGAAGCAATGCCCCCAAAAGGAGAAAGGCAAAGAACCATTTCTTCAGCCTGGTCCGGTAGTCTTTCAGCAGCTTCTGAACTGCCGGATCCTCCGTCTGTCCTTTGGTCAGCCCCACCATCAGCGGATGTCCATAGGCCGTCCTTGCCTCCTGGGCATAAGTCCAGTAAAAACATCCCCAGATCAGCAGATGGAGAAAAAGAAAAATGATGCATTGGATGAAGTCCATATATCTGCCTCCTTTGTTTTTTGTATTACTTATTATAATACAAATAACAAAAAATGCAAGCAGAAACTGTTAGCTTCTCTATTTTTCCTGATACTGTTTCTTCAGCTTCTGCAGGCAGATCAGCCGTTCTGTGCCAAGCTGCCCCAGATCCTCTGTCAGGGCGATCACCAGACCGTCTATCATCGCTGCCGCACTTGTCATCGAATGGTATTCGTCCTCTTCCCCCCGGTAAACATACAAATTAATATCTGCTCTCTCCTCCGGCGGAATGTAAGTCCTCCCTGTAAATGCCAGTGTGCGGCAGCCTGTTGTTCGGGCATAATCTAAAATGACCTTTGCTTCCCTGGAAATTTTGGAAAAAGCAAAAAAGATGACCAGATCTCCTTTGGATGCATGAACCAGCCCTTCCAGCACCTCAGAGCCTCCGGAAGGAATCTGCATCACGGGAAGTCCCAGCCTGCGCAGCCTGAAAAACAGCAGCTCCCCCAACGCTGCTGAAGCATTTTTGCCGTGGATCAAAATGCGCCCGGCATTACGCAGTGCCTCTTTCCCCTGCAAAAATGCCTCCATATCCAGATGTTCCCAGGTTTTTTCCAGGCACTTTTTCTGAAAATCCAGCCAGTTTTCCATGTGAAATCCCTGATCCTTCATCAGGGTGCCAGCCAGCTTTCTGGCTGCCCCTCTTCCTGATTTTTTCTTTAAAACCGCACTTTTTAATTCTTTGAAATCCTGGTATCCCATATGCCTGGCATAGCGGGAAATTGTTGCTTCTGATATCTTCAATGTGTCGGATGCCTGCCCGATGGTCATGAACAGGAATTCATCCGTAGAAGTTTCAATGAAATCGTGTATTCTTTTTTCTGATTTTGTTAATCGTTTGGTGATATCTGCTTCCATTTTCAGCATTCCTCCATACAGCCCTTTTCTATTCCTGTAAAACGGAAAAAAGCAATGGAAAACATCTGCTGCTTTTCATTGCTTTTCCATATGCTCCGGCTTTTATTTCTGTACTAAAACAGATATATAATCCCCGCCGTTGGCATAGATTTCTTTCAGCGCTTTCTTTAAAAGCCCCGCTGTTTTCACCTGGAAAGATGCATTCTCCGATATGGCAATGGTATAATTTCCTGCCTTCATTTCCTCATACAGGCTGCTGATCTGATTCACGTCACGGTTCATCCTAGTCCTGATGCAGCCGTACTGCACTGCCTGATGGGTGTCACTTCCACTGACCACAGGAATGCCCAGTACTTTTCCCAGTGCATAGGTTTTTTCCTGTGTGCCTTTAGAATCGATCGCCACATCCTTCCCATTGAGGTCAATGAAATCCAGTTTCTTTAATTCTGAGACCGGAAGACTGGGGATCTTCCCTCCTTCCCGGAAAGGATGAGCCGCTCCCACCAGGACAGAATATTCTCTGAACAGTTTCATCAGATTGATAAAATCAAGAAACTTTCCT
>DWVZ01000077.1 GCA_019119975.1 Candidatus Blautia merdavium
AAATTATCCGTATCTAATTCATATTTTCCAATAGATTTAGGTGTTACCAAATAGTCAACACCGTCTTCCGTCAAAGCATAATCTCCTTGATATTTTTCAATAAAACTATCCGTTAATTCTTTCGTAAAGCCAGCGTTCTCAACACGGTTATACATATTCTCGTGCTGAACTTTACAGATACCGATATATGCACACCCCAAAATCCCAACCGTTAAAATGCCTGCGGTCAAACCTATAAATGCCTTTTTGTAATTTTTAAAACTATCTACTTTTTTGATCATGACCATATCCTCCTTTAGCATAGTGTCTAACGAAACATCAAATTCATCGCTAATTTGAATCAGTGTTTGTAAATCAGGATAGCTTTTTTGATTTTCCCAATTAGACACCGTTTGTCTTGTTACATGAAAGATTTTTGCAAAATCTTCCTGAGTCATATTTCTTTCTTTTCTTATTTCGATAATCTTTGCACCGATATTCATTTGATTACCTCCTTCGAGTTCTATTATTTAGCCCAAAACAAAAAAAAGCCAGCAACTTACCTTTGCACTCCCCCAAAAAAGGACGCAAATAATCTTTGACAGGCAAAATTTCAAGATTTCCCATATCTTTTCCGCAAAAATTTAAGGGTGTACTGCTTACACAATACACCCTCTTATTATTGACTTTTCAGCGAATTTTTTAAAATCCTCCATTAAAACGGCGTTCCGATCATATCATATGGTGTTACCTGATATACATAATAGTTCAGCCAGTTGGTATACAGATTGTTTGCATGGGAACGCCACAAAAGCAGAGGTTTGTTTTCCGGGTCATTCTCCGGATAATAATCTTTGGGAAGGTCGATGGGAAGCCCTTTTCCCAGATCCCTTTTGTACTCTCCGTCCAGAGTCACCCGGTCGTACTCCGGATGTCCCATGACAAAGATCTGCCGTCCTTCCTGCGCCATAGCCAGAAAGACGCCTGCTTCTTCGGATTCTGCCAGAACTGTCAGTTCTTTACAGTTGTGGATATCCTCTGCGGAAACCTCGGTATGACGGGAATGGGGCGCTAAAAAGACGTCGTCAAAGCCTCTTACCAGAGGGATCTTCCGGTTGCGCACACGGTGGGCAAAAAGCCCGAAGACCTTGTGGTCCATCTGTCTCTTCTTCAGCCCGTAATGGTAGTAAAGCCCTGCCTGGGCTGCCCAGCACAGGTAGATGGTGGAGGTCACATGGCTCTTGGTCCACTCCATGATCTCTTTCATTTCTTCCCAGTAATCCACCTCTTCAAATTCCATCTGCTCCACCGGAGCGCCGGTGATGATCATTCCGTCGTATTTGTGTTCTTTTACCTGGTCAAAGGTCTGGTAAAATTTGTTCAGATGGCTGGTTGCAGTATTCTTGGAGGTATGGCTGCTGACCATCATAAAGGATACATCCACCTGCAGAGGCGTATTGGACAGAGAGCGCAGCAGCTGCAGCTCCGTCTCCTCCTTCAGGGGCATCAGGTTCAGGATCAGGATCTGTATGGGACGGATATCCTGATGCACTGCCCGGTTCTCATCCATAACAAATATGTTTTCTCTTTCCAGTATTTCCTTTACCGGAAGGTCGCTTTGTATTTTAATCGGCATTGTACTTTTCTTCCTTTCGCGTGATTACTTCTATTCTACTCTTTGTCCTTCGCAAATGCAATTCCCCAGTGCGATTTCCTGCTGCCAGTTGCAGTTTCTGTTAAAAGGCTGTTCTTTCCGGAAGGCATTTCTGCCCTTATTCTCCCGCCATTTGCAGAAAATCCTCCTCAGAAAGGATGGGGATCCCCAGTTCCTTGGCTTTTTTATTTTTGGAGGAGGAAGACTGGGTGTCATTGTTGATCAGGAAATCGGTCTTCTTGGTCACGCTTCCTGTCACCTTCCCGCCCCGCTCTTCAATGTATTCCTTTAATTTCGCCCGGTTTTCAAAATGCTCCACACTTCCGGTGATCACAAACTGATTTCCTTCCAGGGACTGGTTCTCTTCCCGCTTCACTTCTTCGATATCCAGATGGGAAAGCAGGTGGCGCAGCCTTTTGACATTGTCTTCCTTTGCAAAATATTCCGTAAACGTGCCTGCGATCACAGGTCCGATCCCCTCAATGGCGCTGATCTCCTCTGGATCCGCCTGGATCATCTGTTCCAGATCATAATCAAACTGCCGGCAGATGATCTTTGCATTGGCAAGCCCGATGTTGGCAATGCCCAGACTGTAAAGCAGCCTTGGAAGGGTGGTGTGCCTTGCCCTTTCAATGCTGGCGATGAGATTTTCATAGGACTTTTCTCCGAAGCCTTCCATACCGACGATCTCCTCTCGGTAGCGGCTGATCTCAAAGATGTCCCCAAAGTCCCGGATAAATCCTTTGAGTATAAATTTTTCCAAAGTCGCTTCAGAGAGTCCGTCAATATTCATGGCGTCCCGGCTGACAAAAAGGGTGAAGGATTTGATCTTCTTCGCCTGGCAGTCGGGATTCATACAGTAAAGGGATTCCACCTCGTTGGTCTGGATCACTCGGGCTTCCTTCCGGCATACGGGACAGATAGAAGGGATTTCCAGATTTCCGCTTTTGGTAAGGTTCTCCGCGATCTGAGGAATGATCATATTTGCCTTATAGACCAGGATATGGTCTCCGATCCCCAGCTCCAGTTCCTTCAGAATGCTGATGTTGTGGACGCTGGCACGGCTGACAGTAGTTCCTTCCAGCTCTACCGGCTCAAAGATTGCCACCGGATTGATCAGCCCGGTCCTGGAGGGGCTCCACTCGATTTCTTTCAGCACAGTCTCCCTGGTCTCGTCCTTCCATTTAAAGGCACAGGCGTTTCTGGGAAACTTGGCAGTGCTGCCCAGGGATTTTCCATAGGCAATGTCATCGTACAAAGCCACCAGACCGTCTGAGGGGAAATCATTTTTCTCCACCTGTCCGGCAAAGTAATCCATGGCTTCGTCTAAGGTATCCCTGGTGACCAGCCGGTATTCCACCACGTCAAAGCCCTGCCCAGCCAGCCACTCAAACTGGTTTTTGGCAGAATTCTCAAAGTCCACGCCCTCTGCCCTTACCAGGGAAAACGCGATAAACTTTACATTTCTCCTGGCTGTGATCTCATTGTTCAGCTGGCGCACGGACCCGCTGCACAGGTTTCTGGGATTTTTGTATCTTGCGTCCGCATCCTCGATCTGCGCATTGATCTTTTCAAAATCGGAATAGGTAATGATGGCTTCTCCCCGCAGCACCAGCTCTTTTTTATGGGCGATCTGCAGGGGAATGTTCTGAAAGACCCGGGCATTGTTGGTAATGACCTCTCCCACAACGCCGTTTCCCCTGGTCACGGCTTTCTGGAGGGTCCCGTTATGATAGGTCAGTACAATGGTCAGTCCGTCCAGCTTCCAGGAGAGCAGGGCTTTCTGATCTCCGATAAAATCCCGCAGCGCCTCCCGGTCCTTGGTCTTATCCAGAGACAGCATAGGGCTTTCGTGGGCTTCCTTGGGAAGCTCATCCAGCGCCTCGTATCCCACTTCCACGGTAGGGCTGCCTGCCAGGGTGATCCCTGTGTCTTTCTCCAGCTGCACCAGCTCATCGTACAGCTTGTCGTATTCATAGTTGCTCATAATCTCCCGGTCTTCCTGATAATACGCCTTTCCCGCTTCTGTCAGAAGGGCAATGAGCTCTTTCATTCTCTCGGTCTTATTCATCTACAGAAACCTCCGCTGTTTTCTTTTTCCATTTTCCTTTTGGGGATTGCGGTATTTTCCCGCGTTTTTTACAGGCTTTCCTCCTGCAAAGGATTCCTCTTTCCGGTTCTTTTCACCTTCCTGCAGAAGGCGCTCCAGTTCTTCCAGCTCTTCTTTGGTTGCCTCGCGAAAGCTGCCTTTGGGCAGATCTCCCAGCCGCAGATTGAGGATCCTGGTCCTGGTCAGACTTACCACCTCATAGCCGAAACAACTGCACATCCGGCGAATCTGACGGTTCAGTCCCTGGGTCAGTACGATCCGAAATTGATCCCTGCCTGCCTTTTCTACCCGGCATTTTCTGGTGACTGTTCCAAGGATGGGCACACCCTGCGCCATCTTTTTCAGAAAATCCTCTGTCACCTCTTTATCTACCTGCACCAGGTATTCTTTTTCATGGAAATTCCCCGCCTTCATGATGCGGTTGATCAGATCTCCCTGGTTGGTCAAGAGCAGCAGCCCCTGGGAATCCTTGTCCAGCCTTCCTGCATAGGATACCCGTACAGGATAATGAATATAAGAAATCACATTGTTTTTCACTCTGGGATCGGCAGTACACTCAATGCCTTTGGGTTTGTGAAAGAGCAGCACCACTTTCTTTTCCTGGGGCTGGATCCGTTTGCGGTCCACACAGACTACGCTGTTCTCGTCTGCCTGCATGCCCGGCACAGCCTGTTTCCCGTCCACAGTCACCCGCCCCGCCTCTATGAGCTTATCCGCCTCCCGCCGGGAACAGATGCCTGCTTCACTGATATATTTATTTAAACGCATAGCGATCTCCTTTGCATTTTCTGTGTTTTTTCATTATAACAGAACAGAAGTTTTCCGTCCAGCATGCCTTTCTGCCTGCATACCTTTCTGCCTCCTTTGGGTCTTGCCTTTTGGTACTGATTCACGTTATAATATTGCTGTGATGCGAACCATAGCAAAAGAGGAAAGAACATGAAATTTACGAAAAAGGGAATTTTTATCACGCTTTTTGTAGTGCTCCTGGGGGTCTGCCTGATCCTGGCGCCTTCCTATCTCTGCGGCTTTATCAAAAACACGCTGGTCGCTTATGAGAACAAGAAGGAGGCTCTGAAAGAGGATCATTGGATCTATGACCAGGAGGGGCGGCGCTTTGTCTATCATGACGGCACCTTTATCCAGGATGCCAGCCATACCTTTGACGGCGTCACCTATTACTTTGATACCAGAGGATATGTAAAGACCGGCTGGATCCAGGAATCCGGAAAGCTGTTCCATATGGAATCTGACGGAAGCCCCAGCAAGGGCTGGCTGGAAGACGAGGACGGAAAATACTATCTGAACGACGACGGTTCTCCCAAAACCGGCTGGAATGACCTGGACGGAAAGAAATACTATTTCCAGTCTGACGGGCTCATGGCAGTGGGCTTTACGGAAGTGGACGGTGCGCTCTGCTATTTCCATGAGGACGGGTCCGCTTCTGCCGGGTGGGTGGACAAAGACGGCAAAAAATATTACGCGGATGAAAACGGAAAACTTGCCGTAGGCACCAAAGACATCGACGGAAATACCTACTATTTCCACGAAGACGGCTCTATGGCTACCGGCTGGATCAAGACCGGCACAGACCGGTATTACATGAATGCCGACGGCACCATGGCAAAGAACTCCTGGATCGAGGATTCCGGTCAGAAATATTTTGCAGGAGAAGACGGGAAGATCCTTTCCGGCTGGGTCAGCATCAGCGGAAAGAATTATTATTTCACAGAAGAAGGTCTCGCCGCTTCCCCGGGCTGGATGAAACAGGGAGACAAATGGTATTACATCAACAGCGACGGCAGCGCCCGCACCGGGCTTTTCCAGGACGGCGGCAAATGGTATTTCCTGAACGGCGACGGCACCTTTAAAACCGGCTGGGTGGAAAGCGCAGGAAAGAAATACTACCTTGCTAATTACCAGCTGATGACCGGCTGGAGAAAAATCGACGACAAACAGTATTATTTCTACCAGGACGGTACCATGGCTACCGGCTGGATCACCATTGACAACAAATCCTATTATCTGAAAGAGGACGGAAGTCTGGATCCCTCTGCCGGGGACAAAGACCAGACGCAGCAGACGGAACAGATTTCGCAGAATCCATAAAACGACAGAAGATAAAAAAATGAGGGAATTTTCATCCCTCATTTTTTTATCTTCTGTTACTGAAGCAGGTCGCCGTATATATAAGCCTCTGCTCCGTTATATTCTACTTTAATCCAGTTATCGGTACTGTTGTCAATCTTTTTCACCTGCTGTCCAGCCGTAAGCCTTCCAAGGATTTCTGAACTGGTATTGGCATCTGCACGGACATTGCAGTCCTCTTTGGCAGTAAGCATAGAGCCGTTGTCTGCCATGGAAGCGGTGTTGGCAGAAGCCCCCAGCTCTTCCTCAAAGGTCTTCAGCGCTTCATCGGAAGCCACTGCCTCATCAAAAGCCTTCTGGATCTGCTCTGTGAGAGCGATCACGTCTTCTTCCTGTCTGGTCTTTTCGATACATTCCTGGATTTCTGCATCCTCATTATTGTTGTGGATCTTGTAGTTTCCGCTTTCCTCTTTGATCACGTAAAGCTGTGCAAGCCCCGGCGCCGGTGTGCTGATATTCTGAAACTTCAGATCATAAACAACAAACACTACATAGCTGCTGTCGTCTAATCCGTTCTTGGTGTAAACCTGGATGTTCTCATATCCTTCAATATAAGAAGCATTGGTCACCTTGGCTTCATCTGTGGCGCTGAAGCTGTCTGTCAGCTCCTTCATCTTTGCCACATCTTTCTGTCCCCACGCTGTATAGAATGATTCGATCAGGTCGTTTACTTCAGGGTAGGCATTCTTTAAAAGAGCATTCTCATCCGTCTCCTGCTCTTCCTCTTTTTCCTGGGAATCAGCATTTTCGGAATCCTGCGTTTGCTCCGTCTTTTTATCTGTGTCTTTGTCCTCAGACGAAAAAGCGCCCGCGGCAAACCGCACCACAAAGAAGATAATCAGTAAAGCTGCCAGAATCGCCAGACCCAGAAGAATATACCTCAGATTATCCGAGAGCCATTCTCTGAAATCGTCTAACATCTCTTTCCTCCTCTTATGTATCCCCCTGTCCTATGCTTCTCCCCAAAGCATAAACACACCCGGAGGGATTCGAACCCCCGACACATGGTACCGGAAACCACTGCTCTATCCCCTGAGCTACGGGTGCATGACTTTTACATCTTGGTTATCATACCACATTTTTACTCCCTTGTAAACCCTTTAGAGCAGATTCTTTGGCACACTTTGGCGCAGAATCTCCACTTGACCGTTGATTTTCAGGGAATACCCCTGTTTTTTCAGCAAAAAACTTCAGATATTCCCCACTTTCTTCTTTTCAGTCTGTTGTTTTACAGGATCAGCGCCTGCCGGTTTCTGTCATAATAATAAACCTCATAGGAAAGGATCTCTTCCTTTGCCACCTGGCTTTCATTGACCTCTCGCACCATAGACATCAGCTCCATACGGGAATACTGCCCAGAATCGGGCACCAGAATGCATTCGTGAATGCTGCTTGGCAGCACATAGAAATTATTTTTCAGGACTTTTCCAATGTGATTAAGCACATAGGGATACAATAGAGCGGCAGCGCCCAGATATTTGTTTTCATTGGTCAGCACATACATCAGCTCCCCTTCCTCCCCGGGGATCTCCTGCTCCTCTCCTCCGGTCAGCTCTGTGATCACTTCCTCCATGGTCTGAAAGGTGTAAGGGAGCTTCCTGCTGGTGTTCATCACCGCATCCTCCAGCAGCCTGCGCCTGTTGATCCCCCACGCTTCCAGATTGCAGTTATGGACCAGGATGGTTGCGCCCTCGAACTGTCCTTCCTCCAGCCGGTAGTAAAACACCACTGCCAGATCCAGATATTTTACATAGGGAATCTTGGTCAGCATAGCTTTGTTCATGCTGTAATTGATCAGCTTATAGTACACCCTGGTCCTGGCTTTTTCATAATTTTCAAAGGCCTCTATGGAAAAATCTACTTCCACCTTCTGCTCCTGATCCAGCCTGAGGATCCGGTCGATGATTTTCTCCATTTCCATTCCCTTTTTATGCAGCTCATAGAACTGCCGGATATAAATGGTTGGCGCAATCCGTTCTTTCTCCTTTCGCAGTACCAGCGCCTCCAGAAAAACGCCGTTATTTTTCTCCACCTGGTGCAGGGACAGGGTCTTTTCTTTTCCCACGCGCTCCTTTAATCCGGCAAAAAGTGCAGCTTTGAATTCTTCATACTTCATAAAATCCACCCTTTCTAAAAAAATATATTACAAATGGCAGACGCCAAATGCACACGTCAAAACTCTCTTTTGTACCTGAAAATCGTTTGTAAAAAAATAACATCAAAAAGGAAATCATTCACGAATGTGAAAGAATAAAGAAGAAAAGACAGCGGATACGCCGGCTTTCTCTAAAAAAGAAATTTCTGCTGATATAAATGTATAGAAAGAATCCTGCACCGGTCAGACACCGGCTTCCTTATACCGTTCTCTGGACAGAACATATAAGGAAATCCGGCTGCCTGTACTATGCATTATACTCTGGACAGATATTCACCTGATCTGGTATCAATCTTGATCACATCGCCCTGGTTTACAAACAGAGGAACGTAAACAACTGCACCAGTCTCAACAGTAGCTGGTTTGGTAGCGCCCTGTGCTGTGTTTCCTGCAAAGCCCGGCTCTGTCTCTGTGATCTCCAGTTCTACGAATAACGGAGCTTCGATGGCGAATACGCTTCCGTTGTAGGAACATACTTTTACTGTTTCGTTTTCTTTTACGAATTTTAAAGAATCGCCTACAGTATTTTTGTCAATGGCGATCTGATCATAAGTTTCATTGTTCATGAAATTGTATAAATCGCCGTCATTGTATAAATACTGCATGTCTACACGGTCAATACGTGCCTGGGGGAATTTTTCAGTTGGTCTGAATGTTTTTTCTACAACTCCTCCATTGATGACATTTTTTAATTTTGTTCTAACGAATGCAGCACCTTTTCCAGGTTTTACGTGCTGGAATTCCATAATCTGAACTACATTACCATCAATCTCCAGTGTGAGACCGTTTTTGAAATCTCCTGCTGATATCATAATGATATTCCTCCTTATTTCGTCCGTTGGGAAAACCTGTATTTTTTCCACTGTGTCTTATTTTATAATACATGAACACAATTTTCAACTGTTTTTTCTCTTTCTTTGTTCTTTTCTGTAAAAACAAAGCACGATCTTCTCCAGCTTCCTCTTCAGTACGATCTGGATCTCTTCCTTGGGATGTATGGGCTTCACCAGGATATTGCGCATACCTGTCCGCTTCGCCCCGTACACGTCGGTAAACAGCTGATCGCCTATAAACACGGTATTGTCCAGGTTTGTCCCCATCAGCTCCATAGCTTTTACATAATTTTTTGTGGAAGGCTTATGGGCATTTTCGATAAAGCGGACCTGTATATTCCGGTTAAAGGAGCTGACCCGGTTATACTGGTTATTGGAAAGCAGGCAGCAGGAAAATCCCAGCTTCTTCAGCCTTGCAAACAGCTGCTCTGCCCGCTCATCCGCCGGTGCCCCGTGGGGGACCAGGGTGTTGTCAATGTCGAAAATAATGCCTCTGCAGCCTTCCTCATAGAGGGCTTCGTAATCCACCTGATAGGCGGAATCCAGATATTCATCCGGGAAAAAAGTCTGAAACATCTTTCTTGTTCCTCTCTCTTTTGATTTCCTCTATGGTAACAGCTTTCCCCTGCTTTTGTCAAACCCCAAAGGGCTTACGGGCGTTCGGAAAGCGGCAGATAGGTCTGCTCGTCCAGTACATTCTTATAAGCAGGACGGATGATCTTGTCTGTGTTGATCAGCTCTTCCATCCGGTGTGCGCTCCAGCCGACGATACGGGCAATGGCAAACATCGGGGTATACAGCTCCAGCGGCAGTCCCAGCATACTGTAAACGAATCCGCTGTAGAAGTCCACATTGGCGCTGACACCTTTGTAGATCCGGCGCTCCTGGGCAATGACTTCCGGAGCCAGGCGCTCGACTTTAGAATACAGTTCATAGTCCTTAGTCCTGCCCTTTTCCTCTGCCAGACGCTTGACAAATTTCTTGAAGATCTGGGCTCTCGGGTCAGAGATGGAATATACTGCATGACCCATTCCATAGATCAGACCTCTGCGGTCAAAGGCTTCTTTATGGAGAAGCTTGATCAGATATTCCCGGATCTGGTCTTCATCGGTCCAGTCTTTCAGATTCTTTTTCATATCCTGGAACATGCTGACTACCTTAATGTTGGCGCCGCCGTGTTTCGGTCCTTTTAAGGAGCCAAGGGCTGCCGCGATAGCGGAGTAAGTATCTGTACCTGAGGAAGATACCACATGGGTGGTAAAGGTGGAGTTATTGCCGCCGCCGTGCTCCATATGCAGCACAAGTGCCAGATCCAGAATGGTCGCTTCCAGTGGTGTATATTTTTTATCCGGTCTTAACATCAGCAGGATGTTCTCTGCTGTGGAAAGATTTTTTGCCGGGTGGTGGATATAGAGGCTTTTTCCCAGATTATAATGTCTGTGCGCCTGATAGCCATAGACAGACAGGAGCGGAAATACGCTGATCAGATTAATGCACTGGCGAAGTACATTGGGAAGAGTGATATTTTCCGGGTCTGAATCGTAAGAATATAAGGTCAGCACGCTTCTGGAAAGTGTGTTCATCATATCCCGGCTGGGCGCCTTCATGATGACATCCCTGACAAAGTTCCTTGGCAGGCTTCTCTGTGCTGATAAGATTCCTATGAATTCTTTTAATTCTTTCTGATTGGGCAGTTTCCCAAAGAGCAGCAGATAGGTGGCTTCTTCAAATCCGAATCTCTTCTCACCTAAAAATCCCTGCGTCAGTTTATGTATATCAATTCCTCTGTAGTATAATTCACCTTCACAGGGAACTGTTTCTCCATTTATTTCTTTTTTGGATACAATATTGGAAATCTGTGTAAGCCCGGCAAGCACCCCTTTTCCATTGACATCACGCAGCCCTCTTTTCACATCGTACTTGGCGTACAGGGATACGTCCATTTTACTGTTCTCTTCACAAATCCGGGTAAGTGCTTCTAATTCCGGAGTTACCTTCGTATTGAATCCTGACATATC
This sequence comes from Candidatus Blautia merdavium, assembly GCA_019119975.1. Lineage (GTDB taxonomy): Bacteria > Bacillota > Clostridia > Lachnospirales > Lachnospiraceae > Blautia > Blautia merdavium. The sequence goes on from DWVZ01000077.1 coordinate 10,898, forward strand.
AGATTCCCCCTTTTCTCTTTTTATCACTTTAGCATAACGATATTCTACCATGCGAAATATTGAACTGACAAGAAAAATTTTTATAAACTATTTGTGAACACATTTTTTACTGCATGAGCGAAATGTGACGCAATTTGTCGATTTAAGAGAAAAAGGGAACTCTGTATCCCCTGTCATTCCTTAAGATCCAGCTTTGCCAAAGCCTGGGCAAAGGCGTTGTTGATGGGTTCCTGCGCCTCTTTTTTCTGTTTGTTCAGGTATTTCTGGACTTCTTTTTTGCTGACGCCGGCGCCTTCTTTTTCCCTGCGCTGTTTGAAGCTGGATAATTTTTCTTTATAACCGCAGGTGGAGCAGATGAAAGTTTCTTCTTTTCCCTTTACATACAGCTCCATCTTCCGGTGGCAGTTGGGACAGCGGGCGTTGCTGAGCCGGGAGATGGTCTCCCGGTGTCCGCACGCCCGGTCCTGGCAGACCAGCATGCGGCTGTTCTTTCCGTTGACTGCCAGCATACGCTTTCCGCATACCGGGCATTTGGTATTGGTCAGATTGTCGTGGCGGAAAGTGCCCTCACCCGTCTTGATCTCCTGGATCAGTTCCTGGGTATAATCCCGGATCTCCTCTAAAAATCCCTCTTTCTTCAGACTGCCCTGCGCGATTTCAGACAGCTTCTTTTCCCAGTCTGCCGTCAGCTCCGGCTTCTTCAGATCTTCCGGCACCAGGCTTAAAAGCTGCTTTGCCTTGGAGGTGATATAAATATCGTTTCCCCTTTTCTCCATCAGGAAGGTGTGGAACAGCTTCTCGATAATATCCGCCCGGGTAGCAACCGTACCCAGACCTCCGGTCTCTCCCAGGGTCTTTGCCGCCTCCTGGTCTTTTGTGCTCAGAAATCTGACCGGATTTTCCATGGCAGACAGAAGGGTTGCCTCTGTAAAATGCGCCGGCGGCTTGGTCTTTCCTTCGGCCAGCTGACAGCTGTCGATCTTCAGCTTTTCGCCTTCCTTTACCTCATACAGATTCTGGAATTCTTCCTCCTCCTCATCGCCATCCGCCTCTTCATAGGCTGCTTTCCAGCCGGGATTCTTCACGATCTTTCCTTTGGCGGTAAAGATCTCGCCTCCTGCCTCTGCCTTCAGGGAAGTCTGCTCATACTCAAAAGGCGGATACAGTACGGCAAGGAAGCGTCTTACCACCAGGTCATAGATCCTGCGTTCTTCGTTTGTCATATGCTCCAGCTGGACGAACTGTTCTGTGGGGATGATGGCATGATGATCGCTGACTTTTTTATCATCGACAAAGGATTTGTTTGCCTTCACCGGCTTCATGGAAAGAGGACCTGCCAGCTTCCGGTAGGGTCCCACAGCGCAGGCTTTCAGCCGTTCCTGCAGGGTAGGCACCACATCGGTTCCGATGTATCTGGAATCGGTCCTGGGATAGGTGAGCACCTTGTGGTTCTCATAAAGCCTCTGCATGATGTTCAGGGTTTCCTTTGCGGAAAATCCGAATTTTTTATTCGCGTCCCGCTGCAGTTCTGTCAGGTCATACAGCCCCGGCGCGCCGGTCTTTTTGCTGCTTTTCTCCACGGACAGGATGGTCAGCAGGCTGCCGGATGCGGCGGTCTGGATCTGCTGGGCGCGGTCTTTCTGGAAGGTACGGGAGGAGCCGCTCTTTTTCTCCTGCCAGGTCCATCTCATCTTTCCCGCGCTTAAGCGGATCCCATAATAGTCCTGGGGCTTGAAGTTCCTGATCTCCTCTTCTCTTGCGGCGATCATGGCAAGGGTGGGCGTCTGGACCCGCCCGCAGGAAAGCTGGGCGTTGTATTTGCAGGTCAGGGCTCTGGTGGCGTTGATCCCCACCAGCCAGTCTGCCTCTGCTCTGGAAACCGCCGCGTCGTAAAGCCGGTTGTAGCTTCTCCCGTCCTTTAAGTGGGCGAATCCGTCTTTGATCGCCTTGTCGGTCACAGAGGAGATCCAGAGCCTTTTGATGGGCTTTCTGCACTGCGCCTTTTCCAGGATCCACCTTGCCACCAGTTCTCCTTCTCTCCCTGCGTCTGTGGCGATGATGATCTCCCCTACATCCTTGCGGTACAGCTGGGTTTTCACTGCCTGATACTGTTTGGCTGTCTGCCGGATCACCACCAGCTCCATTTTCTCAGGCATCATGGGAAGGACTTCCAGGTTCCATTCTTTGTATTTCTTATCATACTCTTCCGGGTCTGCCAGGGTCACCAGATGTCCCAGCGCCCAGGTCACGATATAGCGTTCTCCTTCCAGCGCGCCGTTGATCTTCTTCGTACATTTTAAGACTCTTGCAATATCACGGGCAACGGAAGGCTTTTCTGCCAAAACCAAAGATTTCATGCTTTTTTCTGCTCCATTTCTGCTGTTTTCATATTCTTGCTAACTGCTTCGTTTGTTTCCCGTTCATGTTACCATATCTGCCAGCTTTTGTCTCTGGTCATTCCATGGTTTTTCCGAAAAATACGGCTGTCTTTCTTACTTTCTCCATCAGGGAATCAAAGCCTTCCGGCGTCAGGGACTGTTTGCCGTCACACAGAGCCTTTTCCGGATTGTTGTGTACTTCCACCATGATCCCGTCCGCGCCTGCTGCCACTGCCGCCATGGTAAGGGGTTCCACCATAAAGCGGATGCCTGCCGCATGGCTAGGGTCCACGATCACGGGCAGATGGGTCTTGGATTTCAGCATGGGAATGGCAGAGATATCCAGGGTATTCCTCATGGAAGTCTCAAAGGTGCGGATGCCCCGCTCGCAGAGGATGACCTGTTCATTTCCTCCTGCCATAATGTACTCGGCGCTCATGAGCAGTTCTTCCAGGGTGTTTGCCATGCCTCTTTTGAGCAGGATGGGTTTCCTGATCTTTCCCAGCTCCTTTAAGAGTTCAAAGTTCTGCATATTCCTGGTGCCTACCTGGATGATATCCACGTCCTCAAACAAAGGCAGATGATCTGCGCTCATGATCTCCGTGACAATGGGAAGACCAGATGCTTTTCCTGCCTGCAGAAGCATCTTCAGCCCTTCTTCTCCTAATCCCTGAAAAGAGTACGGAGAAGTCCTTGGCTTAAAAGCACCGCCTCTTAAAAGCCCTGCCCCGGACTTTTTCACATCCATGGCAACCTCTGTCATCTGCTCCCTGGTCTCTACCGAACAGGGACCTGCGATGACCTGGAAATGCCCGCCGCCGATTTTCCTGCCTGCGATGTCGATGACGGTATCCTGGGGGTGCATATTGCGGTTGGCTTTTTTGTACGGCTCTTTGATCCTCTTGACGGATTCGATCACGTCCAGGGCGCCCAGCCATTCTTCATCCACTTCTGTGGTATCGCCGATCAAGCCGATCAGGGAGGTGTTTAATCCCTGGGACAGGTGCAGCTTCAGACCTCTTTCCACCAGTTCCTGCTTTAACTGCTCTACTTTTCTCTCGTCTGCTCCTTGCTTTAATACTAAAATCATGTGAATTCCTCCTTTTTTGTCAACAAAAAAACCGGCGTCTGCTGTTCTCGCAAACACCGGTCCGGATTGTTTTCTTTCTAAAAAACAAGATGGGATCTAAGATGTTTCCTGACAGCAGAAAAAGCCTGCGCTGTAAAAATAGCCCAGGTAACCAAAATAAAAATAAGCGTTCCCATTCAGGTTTCTGCCGTTCTTCATCTGAATCTTTCTCCGTTCTTTTTTGATGACTCTATCATAACCTGCGCTTTTGTATTTGTCAACAGGAAATTTTAGCAATTTAAAGTGCGATAGTGGTTTTTTTATTGCCATTCTGCCTCTTTTATATTATAATATTTTTAGAATTATTTGATATAAATCATATATTTTGCAGAAAATTTACACGTTTTATACAATTTATTTTTTGGGGGGAGATTTTCTATGCAGCTGCACTCGAAAAAAGCTCACAAAGTGATCCAGGAAGTGGAAAAAGCAGTCATCGGTAAAGACGACTGCGTCCAAAAGGTTATGATGGCGATCTTATGCGCAGGGCACATTCTCCTGGAGGATATTCCCGGCGTGGGAAAGACGACCCTTGCCCTGGCATTTTCCCGGGCGCTGAATCTGAAGGAACGAAGGCTGACCTTTACTCCTGACGTCCTTCCTGCCGACCTGACCGGATTTACGATGTACCGGAAGGAGACCGGGACCTTTTCCTACCAGCCCGGTGCTCTGATGTGCAATTTATTCCTGGGCGATGAGATCAACCGTACTTCCCCCAAGACCCAGTCTGCCCTTTTAGAAGTCATGGAGGAACAGCAGGTCAGTGTGGACGGGAACACCTATCCGGTGCCCCGCCCCTTTCTTGTCATTGCCACCCAAAATCCAGCCGGCTCCGCGGGGACCCAGATGCTTCCCGAATCCCAGCTGGACCGTTTCATGGTCTGCCTGCGCATGGGGTATCCCGACATTGAGGAGGAAATTGCCATCATCAAAGGGCGCATCGCCCGAAATACTATTGAAACCGTGGTTCCTGTCCTGAATGGTACGCAGCTGCTGCAGCTGCAGGAGGAAGTCCGGAATATCTACATCCATGACCGTGTCTACCGCTATATCGGAGAACTGATCCATGCCACCAGAAACCATGAATTTCTGGAGCTGGGCATCAGCCCCAGAGGCACCCTTGCCCTGACCCGCATGGCGCAGGCATCTGCCTATCTTAAGGAACGGGACTATGTCCTTCCCTCCGATGTCCAGTCGGTATTTGCCGATGTCTGCGTCCACAGGCTGCGCACCAGTTCCCGGGCGAGGATCAGCCGCATCAGCGCTGCTTCTGTGGCACAGGAGATCCTGAAAGCAGTGGCTGCGCCTTCTGTCCGGGGCTGATTTGGCGGCTGCTTTCCTGCTATGATCGTGAGGAACTTTTTATGAATCTGTTATCCGTATTTGTGACTTGTACAGCTTTATATCTTGCCATCCTGTACCGGAGCACGTCTTTGTGCGCGCTGTTCCTGGTCCTGCTGCTGGGACTGATCTGGGGGATGATCCAGCTGTGCGCGGCTTTTTTCCAGCTGCGTTTTCTCTTTCCGGAATCGATCCTGAATACCCCGGGGAAAAGGACTGCCTCTTTTTCCTTACAGGCAGTCAACAAGGGACTTCTTCCCATCTTTCGGGTAAAGACCGTAATCCAGATCACAGACATCCGGGGACGCGCCATTGCCTCCTATCCTCTGGAATTTTCCCTTGGAAGCAGGGCATCGGCAGTCCTTCCTGTAACTGTCTCCTCTGATCTTTGCGGAAGATTCCTGTGCCGGGTCAGAAAGGTACGGATCTACAGCCCGTTTTCTCTGCTGTCTGTCAGTAAAAAAGTTTCCTTTTCTGCCCCTGTGCTCTTCTATCCGGAGGCTGTTCCCATTGCGGCAGCCGTTTCTGAATATACCCGCTATTTTCCCGCTGAAAGCGCAGATTCAGACCAGGTTCTCTTCGGAGCGCCGCACACACCGATGGAGCAGGTCCGGGATTTTCTGCCCGGGGACCAGCTGCGGCAGATCCACTGGAAACTCAGCGCCCGCTCTGATGAGATCCTGGTGCGGGACGCCGGCAGACCGGACGGCTGCCCGGTGCTCTTCTTCCTCCAGCTGCTGCTGCCTTCCGGAAAGGACACAGCGCTTGCCTACAGCCGCTTTTTAGAGTGCGCTGCTTCCGTTTCCTTTGCCCTTACAGAGCTTCGCTGCAGCCATTATGTGATCTGGTATGACCAGAAAGAAGAATCGCTGACCCGCTGCCCGGTGCGGACCGAAGAGGACTGGACCGTCTTTCTCTATCTCCTGCTCCATGCGCCTTTTTACCAGGAGGAGAAAGATCTGCCGGACCTTTATCAGAAAGCGTATCCTTCTGATACCTGGTGTACCTACCTGACCCTCTCCACCTGTCTGCAGCTTTCCGGGAACCGCCAGGAGCCCCTGGCCCTGAAGCCGGAGGACTGGCAGAAAACGCTGACCGAATATCCACTGACCGTATAGGGAGGCATTTATGAAACGAAAATCCCTTCACAAAAGCCCGGCAGGAACCTCTCTGCATGGCGCTCCTATCCATATATCCGTGCCCCAGCAGCCGACAAAGACCTTTTCTTTTGTCTCTGCCGCTGTTTTCTTTCTCATGTTCTTTTTTGCTTCCATGGGATTCTTTCTCAGTGTCCAAACGGTATTTACGGACCAGATTTTCTGGAAGCCCCTTTGCGTATGGCTTCTGGCAGGCTGCCTGCTCTCCTGCATCCTGATGTTTGCGGGGACCGGGATGGTCCGTTTTCTTTTGTCTCTTGCTTTTTATGGGCTTTTGCTCTGTTTTTTCCTCCTGTATTACCGGTCCGCATTCCTCCTTTCTGCCTCTTCCTGCGCAGAATACCTTGTACTGACAGCCAATCAGATCTATGTTTTAGGGCAGTCTGTGCCTGAGGGCATGGAAGCCGGGCTTTGCGCGCCTTTTCTCTTTTTTGTGCTGCTGGTCTTTCAGTATCTTCTGCTGATTGCCGGGGCAGCCAAAAAAAGGTGGGTGTGCAGTCTGCTCTTATGCCTTCCTCTGGTCTTTTCTGTCTCCTTTGACTGCCCGCCCTCTTATACGGCTTTAGGCTTTTTGCTGGCAGCCTTTCTTTTGTGGGACTGTAAAAATGCGGCAAGGCTTTCCCAGGGAAAACGGCTGCTTTCGGTTCTTTTGGTCCTTGTGCTGTACCTGCTTTGTATCCGTGTTCTGGTGCCTGGAGTTTCTTCCGGACTTTTTACCGTGAATCCCGCTTTGCACCGGACTGTCCGTTCCATCGGCAGTTCTCTGCAGGCTTCTTTAGGCTTTGATACAAAGAAGGATACGGCTTCCGGTATATCTTCTTCCGCCGATGAGCCTTCTGACCCTATCCTCCCTTCTCTGCCCTGGGCGTACGGAGGCTTTACATATGAGACGGCTTCCGACAGCCAGACTCTGGACAACCACGCTCCTTCTTACACCGGTCAGAACATGTTTACGCTGGATACGGACCGGGAACTGACCCGTTCTCTGTATCTGAGAGGTTTTATCGGGGATACTTATTCCGAAGCCCGCTGGGGCAAAGTCCCGGATTCTCCCTGGACATCGGAGGACGGAAATCTGTCTGCCTCTTCCTTATGGTCTTTTTATAACCTGCCTTATTATCTGGGACAGCCGGAGGAGCCTGCCGCAGACCTGAAGCTGTACTATCAGTTTCACAGTGCGTATTCTTACTTCCCTTACGGCGCCTGCCTGCCTTCCTCCATCCAGCTTACAGAAAGCAACCAGGTTTCTGGATTAGGAACCTCTTCTTTTTCCTGGGTTCCTCTGTATCTGGATACGTGCGGTTATCTTTTTTCCTCTGACAGCACACTTTCTTCCCTTGGTTTAAGAACTGCGGCAGATACCTACACCGAATATGCCTGGGACCGCTATCTGCTCTGGGAGGAGGAAGGGCTTGGCGAGCTGTACCAGGCGGTCACTTCCATGTCCTCTTATCCTCTGTCCCGGCAGTCCTCCTTAGAAGAAATTCAGGAAGGCATCCGTGAAATCCAGGACTATCTGTGGGACCATGCCTCCTACAGTCTCTCCCTGGAAGATACGGGGAGCACAGGAAACAGCTTCCTCCAGGCGTTTCTGTATGAACGCCATACAGGCTTCTGCATCCACTTTGCCACTGCCGGAACCCTGATGTGCCGCATGATGGGCATTCCTGCGCGGTATGTCACCGGATACACAGTGCATCCGGAAGATGGCAGAGAAACTTCCTTTGGGATCTGGCGTTATACGGTTCCGGATTCTAACGCCCATGCATGGACCGAGGTTTATCTGGGCAAAGGCGGCTGGGTACCGGTGGAAATGACACCCTCCTCTGACACCGCTTCTTCTCTGCCGGAAGAAGACCATACCCAGGCAGAACAAGAGCAACCTGCTCCACAGACAGATTCCCCGGACGCCTCCACTGCCCAGACGGGAGGTATCGGCTCCGGCAGTCCTTCGGGAATCTCTGTCCGTCTCCAAAAAGCTCTGCTCCATACCTTCGCTGCCCTGGTCTGCACAGCTGTCCTGCTCCTTTTGCTCCTTGCCGTCCGCGCGCTGCGCTTCCGCAGGCATATG
>DWVZ01000078.1 GCA_019119975.1 Candidatus Blautia merdavium
TCAACAAGAACAATCAGCTTTAGCCAAAACCGCACTTTTTAGCGGTGTCCTCCATAGTATAAAGAAAACGCAAATCCATGGAGTTTGAGAAATGGATTCTTCTGTATATCAGAAAGTCATCGGTACAATCGAAAACATCCGCAGAGGCACGTCCTGCTGCACACTGCTGGTATCAGTCAGGGAAGAGAACGGGCAGGAGGAGATACAGTTTGTCGTATCGGGAGATACCCTGGTCATAGACAATGTAAGACTGCGCAGGGGCATGCGGGTGGCTGCGTTTTATGACACCACGCTGCCTGCTCCGGCAATCTTTCCGCCCCAGTATCAGGCAGAGTTGATCACTTCTCTGCGCAGGAACCAGAATGTGGACCTGAAGTTCTTTGACAGCAGTCTGACGTCAGAGGACAATTCTCTGCGCCTGAATCTGACCCCGCTGACAAACATCGAGACCGCAAACGGACAGCGATTCCTGTGCACGCCGGAAAATGAGACCCTGCTGGTGTATTACACCATTGCCACCTTCAGCATCCCGGCGCAGGTAACTCCGCAGAAAGTGATTGTTATGTGTCCAAAGGAATAATTATTTAATGATAATCATTAAATAATTATTGTAATAGATAAAATCTTGTGTTATAAATAAGATAGAAAGAACAAGACGAGGAGGGAGTACTATGGATGATTTACAGTTTCGCACCAATACAAAGCCGGAAAAAAAGCGTGAGTATTTGCGCAGAATACAGGTTCCGCTGTCCCTGGCAATCCTGCTGAGCGGTTTTCTTTCAATCGGAGGCGTTGTGATTCTGGCAGAAGGGATTGCGGCTCAGGTTTGGGAGTCCGACCGCTTTGTGACCTTTTGTTACAATCTGCTGTTTTGTCTGATTGCTTTCTGCGCTTTTCTTTCTCTGATAAAAATCATCGTGGATGAGAAACCTTTTTCCAGAACGCTGACGGTCAGTATGAACCTCATAGCAGTCCTGACCCTGCTGGCTTCCTTTCTATTTCCCCGTATTCCGGGATACGTTTCCAGCGGGTTTGAGATTCTGCGGCTGTCTGCGGATTTTATCCTGCTGGATGGAAAGATTTTTCTGACAGGTCTGTTTCTCCTGATCCTAAGCCGTCTAATCGGCACGGGATTTGAAATGCAGAAAGAGATGGAAGAAATTTTGTAGATTTGCGGAGGAGAAATCATATGGCGATTATTCTGAGACTGGACAGGGTCATGGCAGACCGGAAGATTTCCCTCAATGAGCTGTCAGAGCGTGTGGGGATCTCCAATGTAAATCTGTCCAATCTGAAAACAGGGAAAGTAAAAGCAGTCCGCTTTTCTACACTGAATGCCTTATGCCGGGAACTTGAGTGCCAGCCGGGAGACATTTTAGAATACAGGCAGGACGAAGAGGAATGAATATGAGAGAACAGATCTGGCTGAAAAAAAGCCAAAAATACGGGGAACTGTGTTATATGACAAAAGATATGCTGGAAGAAACTCTGGCGCTGCGAAATTATGTGCGCAGCCAGATGGAAAACCGCAGGTGGTTTGCTCCCGCAGGAAGAGAGGACTTTGAAGCGGTTCTTAAAGATGGCTTTGGACTGGTATGTTTTGCAGATGATGGAAAGATGATCGCGTCTTTACAGTGCCTTTTAGAAAATGTGGAATATGCCCATGACTTATATAAAAATGAGGATATGGTGAAAAAATGTGCAGATTATTCCGACGTTTTTGTACATCCGGATTATCGGGGGAATGGTCTGCAGAATTTTATGGAAAAAAGAATGGAAGCATTATGTTTGAAAGAAGGAAAAACCATCCTGCTTGGAACCGTTGATCCTGAAAATTCTTATAGTTATAATAATTTCATAAAAGCAAACTATCATCCTGCAATCCGCTTAAAAAAGTATGGCGGGCTGGATCGGCTGCTTATGAAGAAAGTGTTAGGTACAGCAGAAATGCAGAAACCAGGTGGACGTGGAGAAAAGGACATCCCGGGATGCTGCCATTGAATTTCTGAAAGGAAAAGGTCTTATATAAATATAGAAAAAAGAAGTGGATCTTCATTCACAGGAATGAGGACTCACTTCTTTTTTGTCGAATTCTGTTGAATTCACCCTTCTGATGTGCTAAATTTATCCTTATGGGAAAATAAGGAAAATTTGGAAATTGCAGGAGGTGTTCAAGTGATACGTGACTACCAGGAACAAAATGTATATGAAGCTTTGCAGGAACGCCTGAAATTTCTTTTCGAGGAGTTCGATAATATCTATGTTTCTTTTTCCGGAGGAAAAGACAGCGGGCTTTTGCTGAATCTGGTTCTGGATTTTCAGAAGAAATATTACCCGGACAAGGTGATCGGCGTCTTTCATCAGGATTTTGAAGCCCAGTATACGGTCACAACCGAATATATCGAAAGGACCTTTGAGCGCATCAAGGACCAGGTGGAGCCCTATTGGGTATGCCTTCCCATGGCGACCAGGACGGCTCTTAGCAGCTATGAAATGTACTGGTATCCTTGGGACGATACCAAGGAGGAAATCTGGGTCAGGGAAATGCCCAAGCACGACTATGTGATCAATCTGCAGAACAATCCCATGACCACTTACCGCTACCGTATGCACCAGGAGGATCTGGCAAAGCAGTTCGGGAGATGGTACCGGATCTCCCACGGAGATAAGAAGACGGTCTGTCTGCTGGGAATGCGTGCAGATGAATCCCTGCAGCGTTACAGCGGCTTTCTCAATAAAAAGTACGGATATAAAGGAGAATGCTGGATCAGCAAGCATTTTAAGGATGTCTGGTGTGCCTCTCCTCTGTATGACTGGACCCACGAAGATGTGTGGCATGCCAATTATCTGTTCCACTATGATTACAATCATTTATACGACCTTTACTATAAGGCGGGATTAAAGGTCAGCCAGATGAGAGTGGCGTCTCCCTTTAACGATTATTCCAAAGACTCTCTGAATCTGTACCGGGTGATCGATCCTGCCATCTGGGTGAAGCTGGTGGGAAGAGTGCGGGGAGCTAATTTTGCCAGCATCTACGGGCGCACCAGGGCAATGGGCTACCGGAATGTGACGCTGCCTCCGGGACATACCTGGAAATCCTACACCATGTTCCTGCTGGATACCCTGCCGGTCCGTTTGAGGAATAATTATGTGAAAAAATTTAACACCTCTATACAGTTCTGGCACGAGACCGGAGGCGGGCTGGATGAAGAGGCGATCCACGAGCTGGAAGAACATGGCTACCAGATCCGCAGAAACGGCGTTTCCAATTATACGCTGAACAAAAAGTCCCGGGTGGTCTTTATCGGAAAGATCCCGGATGATACCGACGACATTAAGTCCACCAAGGACATTCCCAGCTGGAAGCGCATGTGCTACTGTATCCTGAAAAACGACCACACCTGCCGCTTCATGGGATTCGGCATGACAAGAGAACAGCAGAAGCGGGTAGACATGATCCGCGGCAAGTACAAATGCATTGAGGAGATGAATTATGGAATTTAAAAGTCCTGTTTACAACGTTATCGCAGTACCGGTAGAAAAGATACAGCCCAACAATTACAATCCCAACGCAGTGGCGCCGCCGGAAATGAAGCTCCTTTATGACAGTATCAAGGCAGACGGATATACCATGCCCATTGTGTGTTACTATTCCAAAATAGACGATCTGTACATTATCGTAGACGGCTTTCACCGTTACCGGATCATCAAAGAGCATCCGGATATCTATGAGAGAGAGCATGGGATGCTTCCGGTGTCAGTCATTGACAAGCCTCTGGATCAGAGAATGGCAAGTACCATCCGCCACAACCGGGCGCGAGGCAGCCATGACGTGGATCTGATGAGCAATATCGTCAAAGAGCTTCATGAGTTCGGACGCTCCGATGCCTGGATCTCCAAGCACCTGGGCATGGATAAGGATGAGATCCTCCGGTTAAAGCAGATCACAGGGCTTGCGGCGCTGTTTAAGGATGTGAAGTTCGGACAGGCATGGAAGCCGGTGGACGAAGAGGAGAGTGAAGCGGCTTTCACCGAGGAATAATGCAACAGTTTTACAATAATATGCAACAAAGCGGATATGTTTTTGTGCAGATTTCCTTTTATAATGAGAGCATGGAAAAAATCCCTGAGGGGATTCACGGAAAAAGTGCGAAAAGGAGGAACAAAAACCATGAAAATTACTTTTATGGGAGCAGGCAGCACGGTGTTTGCCAGAAACGTACTGGGTGACTGCATGTGCACACCGGCTCTTTGCCGGGCAGATATCGCTTTGTACGATATTGATGAGAAGCGTCTGGAGGAGTCCAAGATCATCCTGGATGCTATCAACAAAAATGTAAACGAGGGAAGGGCAAATATCTCTACCTATCTGGGCGTGGAGAACCGAAAAGACGCGCTGCGGGATGCGGATTTTGTGGTAAATGCCATCCAGGTGGGAGGCTATGATCCCTGCACCATCACAGACTTTGAGATTCCCAAGAAATACGGGCTTCGCCAGACCATTGCAGATACCCTGGGGATCGGCGGCATTATGCGTGCGCTGAGAACCATTCCGGTGATGGAAGAGTTTGCAAGAGACATGGAAGAGGTCTGCCCCAACACTCTGTTTCTGAATTACACCAATCCTATGGCAATGCTCACCGGCTATATGCAGCGGTACACAAAGGTGCGCACAGTAGGTCTTTGCCACAGCGTCCAGGTCTGCTCAGAGACTTTGTTAAAAGAGCTGGATATGGAAGATAAGCTGGAGGGCAGAAGAGAGACTATCGCAGGCATCAACCATATGGGATGGCTCTTAGACCTGCGGGATAAGGACGGAAACGACTTATATCCGGAGATCCGCAAAAGAGCGGCTCAGAAGAATGCCGCAGAAAAGCATAACGATATGGTCCGCTTTGAATACATCAAGCATCTGGGCTACTACTGTACAGAATCCAGCGAGCACAATGCAGAGTACAATCCCCTGTTTATCAAATCCAAATATCCGGAAATGATCGACAAATACAACATTCCGCTGGATGAATATCCCCGCCGCTGCATCGAGCAGATCAAAGGCTGGGAGAAAGAAAAGGAAGATATCTTAAAGGATGGAAAAGTGACCCACGAGCGTTCCAAAGAATATGCTTCCTACATCATGGAGGCAGTTGTCACAGGCAACCCCTATAAAATCGGCGGCAATGTGATCAACAACGGGCTTATTGAGAATCTTCCTGCAGACGCCTGTGTGGAAGTTCCCTGCATGATCGATGCCAACGGCGTCAATCCCTGCAAAGTGGGACGCCTGCCCGTACAGCTTGCGGCAATGAACATGACCAATATCAATGTACAGCTCCTTGCCATTGAAGCAGCTGCCACAAAAGACAAAGAAAAGATCTACCAGGCAGCTATGCTGGATCCGCATACAGCGGCTGAGCTGAATATTGACGACATCAAAGCTATGTGTGACGAGCTGATCGCTGCTCACGGCGATTATATGAAGATGTATCAGTAATTCTGGAGTCACTGGAATCATCAGGATTGCTGGACAGGAAGAATGCATAATTATATTATTATAAAGAAACAACCTTCAGCAGTTTATGATTATAGTTTTATAAACTGCCTGAGGGTTGCTTCTTTTTTGGAAACTTATTGATTATTGATCTGAATGCGATTCAATCCCCGGTTCCCCCCGCTTTTCCCGCAGGACCACCGCCTTGGAAGCAGAGCGCCTTCTGGCGTCGCTTAATTTGGCATAGTGCTTCTTGGTAGTATTGACATCCGCATGTCCCAATACATCTGCCACCAGATAGATATCCCCGGTTTCCCGGTAAAGGGCAGTGCCATAGGTACTGCGCAGCTTATGAGGCGTAATGGTCTTGACAGAAACCGCGGAGGCGTATTTCTTAACCATTTTTTCCACAGCGTCCACGCTGATCCTTTTTCGCTGTCCGGAAAGGAAGAGTGCCTCCTCATGACCTGCCACCGGAGTGATGGCATTTCTGGAAATTTCCAGGTAATCCTTCAGAGCCGCCTCCACCTCGGAGCCGAAATAAACGATCATTTCATTTCCGCCTTTTCTCAGGATACGGATCCCGTTATTCTTAAAATCCACATCGGAAAGGTTCAGTCCCACCAACTCCGAAACACGAACACCTGTTCCTAATAGGAGAGTGATAATGGCAATGTCACGGTATTTTTGTTTATTATAGTGATAAAGCCGCACGCCGGTCAGCTGGCTGCCGTAATGTTCGATATGGTCCAAAAGACTGGCAACTTCATCGGGATCCAGCTGGATAATGGCTTTTTCCTTGATCTTGGGCATATCCACCAGACGGACCGGATTCGAGGCCAATAACTGGCGTTTGCACAGATAATCATAAAAGCTGCGCAGACAGGACATTTTTCTGGCAATGCCTGTACGGGAGTTGGTTTCCAGTTTGTTGTCCGGCGTTTTATAAGCCTTGAGATATTCCTGGAATTCTTCAAAATCCACAGGCTGAAGAAGGGATAAATCCTGGATAGAAATATCGGCAATGGACGTTTCCTTAAAAGCAGGATTTGTTTCTTTTAAAAAACGGAAAAAGACACGAAGGTCGTACGCATAAGACAAACGGGTTTTGTCTGAGGTGGTTGGTTCCTTGGCGCGGAAGAAATCCCGGACATAAGGAGGAAGCTCCATAAGAAATTCCCGGAGTTTTACGGTATTTTCAATTTTTTCCTGTTCACGATAAGTTATTGGCTTTGCCATAAGATACCTCCAAAACTATGATTTCTGAGAGTAGTTTATCATGTTCTGGGGAAAAAATCCATACTTTTTTCGGATAAATCTGTATTTGTCCGCTAAACTATTCCCGAAAGAAAATACCTCTCTTACTGAAAGGTATTTTCATCCAGGATAATGGTAAAAGGTCCTTCATTGACCAGGGATACCTTCATCAATGCGCCGAACTCTCCTGTCTGTACCACAGGAACCTTTTCCTTTACTTTCTCGATCATATATTCATACAATTCCTGTGCAGTCTGGGGATCCCCGGCGTCAAAGAAGCTGGGACGGTTGCCCTTCCGGCAGTTGGCATAAAGGGTGAACTGGGAAACCAGAAGGACTTCCCCGCCCACATCTGCCAGAGACAGATTGGTTTTTCCGTCCTGGTCTGCAAAGATACGCAGATTTACCATTTTCTTTACATACTGGTCTACAGTCTCTTTGGTATCTGCCTTTCCGATGCCTGCCAGCACCAGAAATCCCTTTCCTATTTTACCGATGCATTTGCCTTCTGTCTCCACAGAAGCGCTGCTGACTTTCTGGATCACTAATTTCATTGCTTCTCTTCCTCTCTGTGATTTTTTTCAGATGCCTTGGAGGGTTCTTCTTCCTCGCTGCCGGGACTCTCCTTGTGGGCACTCTCCTCCCAGGAAGGCTTCCGAAGGACCGGCTTTAAGGTACGGGGATCCAGGTAATCCATATTTTCATACGCTCCGTCCTTAGAAGGCATGGATTTCTTCTTCAGTGCCTCCTCCCGGAAGTATTTAATGGCTGCAATGATCACTGCCCATAAAGGAACACCGATGATCATTCCCGGCACACCGAAAAGTCCGCCGAACAGCAGAATCGCCACAATGACCATAAAACTGGTCAGCCCGGTGGAATCTCCCAGAATCTTCGGTCCCAGGATATTGCCGTCAAACTGTTGCAGGATCAGAATAAAAATCAGAAAATACAGGCACTGCAGCGGGTTCACCATAAGAATAAGAAAGGCGCTGGGAATGGCGCCCAGATACGGTCCGAAAAACGGAATGACATTGGTCACTCCCACCACAACACTGACCAGCAGCTGGTAAGGGGTTCCGATCAGGGAGGTGCCGATATAGCAGAGGATCCCGATGATCAGGGAATCTATGATCTTGCCGCTGATAAAACCGCCGAAGGTCTTATGAGTGAAGCGGAAAGCCTGTACAATGTGATTGGCACGCTCTGCGTCAAACAAAGCATAGACACACATCTTGGACTGAGTCACTAATTTTTCCTTGTCCAGCATCAGATAGATGGATATGATCAGTCCGATCAGCACATTCTTGATAAAGACCAGCGTTCCGAAGACGCCTGTGGTCAGATGCTGCAGGAGTTCTTTTAGCTGAGGCAGGACCTGACTGTTCAGGAAAGCTTCCAGTCTCGGGGAAAAGGTCTCGATATTGTCCAGGACCATGGTCTGCCATTGCGGGTTGTTTTTCAGAAGAGATTCCAGCCAGTGCTGGATATTCTGAAAATATCTGGGAGAGTCATTGATAATGCTGATGACGCTTTCTATGATGCTGGGCATGATCATGGCGATCAGGGAATAGATTACCAGCAAAGCCAAAATCAGCGCCAGAAAAATGCTGACAAACCGCACTGCCTTCCTCTTCCGTCTGGTGATCACAGCGCCGCTTTGTCTGGAAAGCAGCGGAAAGAACCATTTTTTCTCCATAAAATTGACAATGGGGATCAGCAGATAGGCAATGATGGCTCCGCAGATGATGGGCATCATGATGCTGACGATCTTATGTACTCCGTCAAACAGTACATCCATGCGGAACAGCACAAAATAAAACAGCATGCTGGCGCATACCACCAGGAAAGCTGTTGTTCCCCAATATAAATATTTTTTATTCCAGCGAAATTTCATATACTCCTCTATTCCTCCTGTAGGTAAGATTCACTGTATTTTTATAAGTATAACACGAAACATTTGCTTTGTGTCAGATTCCGGAAAAAATGTTTCATTTTTTGTCCGGATATGCTATGATTCATAAGGTTAGATATGGAAAGGACGAGATCTCTTATGAAATTACAAAAGCTTTTAAGCCTTACCAGAAAGGCAGTTGACGAATTCCGGCTGATCGATCCGGGAGATAAAATTGCAGTGGGGATATCAGGGGGAAAGGACAGCCTTGCCATGCTCTATGCTCTGTGCGGGCTGAAGCGCTTTTATCCCAATCCTTTTACACTGGAGGCGATCACCGTCGACCTGGGGCATCCCGGTTTTCATCCGGAGAAGATCCAGAGCTTATGTGAAAGCCTGGAAATCCCCTTTACCTTAGTCAGGACAGACATAGCGCCCATTATCTTTCAGGAAAGAAAGGAAAGCAATCCCTGCTCCTTATGTGCGAAAATGCGAAAAGGCGCCCTCAACCAGGCGGCAAAAGATCTGGGCTGCAATAAGATTGCCTATGCCCACCATAAGGAAGACGTGGTGGAGACGATGCTGCTCTCACTGATCTATGAAGGACGTTTTCATACCTTTTCTCCTAAAACCTATCTGGACCGGATGGAACTGACTGTGATCCGCCCGCTCCTCTTTGTGGATGAGGCAGATATCATTGGATTTAAGAACAAATATCAGCTGCCCGTAGAGAAAAGCCCCTGTCCGGTGGACGGCTATACCAAGCGGCAGTATGCCAAAGACCTGCTGAAAACCTTAAATCATGACAGCCCCGGTGTCCGGGAACGCATGTTTACCGCAATCCTAAACAGCGGCATCAGCGGCTGGGATCTGCGTACCGTGCGCAGCCGCTGATAGCAGGACAAGAAATTCCCCGGAAAAGAGGAGTCTGTAAACAGGTTCCCTTTTCCGGGGCAGTTTTGTGGTTTCACTTTCCCTTCCTGCGCTGTGCGGCAGCAGGATGTTTACTTTCTGTTTGCTGTTTTTTTCAGCTCCAGGGCTTTTTTGATCATTTCCACACAGCCGTCGATCCCCAGGGCACCGCTGTCCAGAGAAAGGTTGTAGCTGGAGGCATCGCCCCATTTCTTGCTGGTGTAATAATTGTAGTAGCTTGCTCTCTGCTTGTCGGTTTTCTGGATCCTGTCTTTGGCTGCTGAATCCGAAAGCTGGTATTTTCTGGTGATACGCTGGATCCTTTTATCCATGGAGGCGTGGATGAATACGCTGAAGGCGCCCGGATAATCTGCCAGGGCATAGTCCGCGCAGCGGCCTACCAGGACGCAGGATTCTTCATCTGCCAGCTTCTTGATGGCGTCAAACTGTGCCAGGAAAACTTTGTGGTTCAGAGGCATATCGGAGAACGCCGCTGAAGAATAACCAAAAGAATAGGTGTCCATAACAAGAGAATACAGAAAACTGTTGGTGGGTTTCTCATCGTGGTGTTCAAACAGTTCCTGACAAATGCCGCTGTCCTTAGCCGCACGGTCTAAAAGCTCTTTATCGTAACATTTCACACCAAGCGCTTCTGCAAGACGGAGCCCCACTTCTCTTCCGCCGCTTCCGAACTGGCGTCCAATTGTAACAATTGTATTGTTCGTCATAACAATCCTCTCCTCTCCGTTTCTTTCTTACCCCTATTATAATCTATTTTTTGTGAAATGTATATAAAATTTGAATATTTCACCGAAATTTTTTGAGTAGTTTATCGAAGTACTCCGGCAGCGGAGCAGAGAATTCCATATAATCGCCTGTCTTTGGATGGAGAAATCCCAGCGTCATGGCATGAAGGGTCTGTCCCTGAAGCGATGAAATGGGACATTTCTTTGGTCCGTAGACCTGGTCTCCCAGCAGAGGAAAACCGATGCTGCTCATATGCACACGGATCTGATGGGTCCTTCCGGTCTCCAGGCGGCATTCAATATAGGTAAAACTGCCGAAACGTTCCAGCACCCGGTAATGGGTCACGGCAGGCTTTCCGTTTCTCACATTGACTGCCATCTTTTTGCGCTCAGTGGGGTGTCTGCCGATGGTGCCTTCGATCCGTCCTTCGTCTGCGGGCAGATTGCCGTGGACAATGGCACGGTATCTTCTGGTGATGCTGTGCTCCTTCAGCTGCGCAGCCAGGCTCTGATGCGCCAGATCGGTTTTGCACACTACTAAGGCGCCGGTGGTGTCCATATCAATGCGGTGAACAATTCCCGGCCGCAGCACGCCGTTGATGCCGGAGAGCTGGTCTTTGCAGTGGTACATCAGGGCATTGACCAGCGTACCGCTGTAGTGACCGGCGCTGGGATGGACCACCATGCCCTTGGGCTTATTGACTACCAAAAGCTGGTCGTCTTCATAAAGTATATCCAGAGGAATATCTTCTGCCTGGATGTCCGGCTCCTGGCTGTCAGGGACTTCCACAGTGATCTCATCGTCCTCCGTGATTTTATAGCTTGCCTTTACCGGTTTTTCATTTACCGTTACGTTTCCGTCTTTCAGCTGTTTCTGTAAAAAAGAGCGGGAGTAATCGTTCATTACTTCCGCCAGATATTTATCAATCCGTTCTCCTGCATAAGCGGCTTCTGCCTGCATGCAAATTTTTTTCATAGAACACTCCCTTCTGTCCTAGGACAGCCTTTTACTGCTGCTCTTGCCGGCTGCCGTTGGGCTTTAAAAAGGAGAAATCCTCCTCTTTGTAGTAAAAAAGCGTCAGCACCAGCATCAAAAAGACGCTGATGGTCACATAAATGTCTGCCACATTAAAGACCGGGAAATCAATCAGGGAAAAATAAATAAAATCCACCACATAATCCAGCCGGATCCGGTCTATGCAGTTTCCAATCCCTCCGGCAGCAAGGAAAAAGCACAAAAGCTTGATCGCAAAGAATTTTTTATCCGCCGGAAGTCTCCACAGGACATAGCAGACCGCAGCCAGGATCACAAAGGTCAAAAGCAGAAGGAAGATCTTCTGCTCCTGGAAGATCCCGAAAGCAGCTCCACGGTTCTCCAGATAATGCAGATACAGGACATTGGGGATCAGCTCCACATCGGTTTGATCTTTCAGATGCTTTACTGCCAGCAGTTTGGTCCACTGGTCTGCAAAGACCAGCACTGCCGCTGTGATGAGCAGTTCCAGAAAGGTTTTTGCCCTATGCGCGCCCTGTCTCATGGTGTCTCCTCCTTTGCCAGAATGGTGCCGATAGCAAGGGACAGCTCCTCATCAGAAAGGCTTCGGTCGACCACCGCATGTCCCAGGGTATCCATCAGTACAAATTTAATTTTTCCGTTCTCCATTTTTTTATCCGACTTGGTGGCAGCGAGGATCTCTTCCCCGCAAAGCCCGTCTACGGTTACGGGAAGATGGAAGGAACGAAGCTGGTTCTTTACATAGTCATATTCTTGCTGGGTAAGAAATCCCTTTTTCAATGACAGATAAGCCGATGCGGCACAGCCTACACTGACACATTCTCCGTGGAGCATGGTAAAGTTCTTCAGCTTTTCCACCGCATGACCGATGGTGTGTCCCATATTCAGCACTGCCCGTTCGCCCTGCTCGGTGGGATCGTTTTCTACTACGGTTTTTTTGATCACGCAGCTGCGCCGGATCATTTCCAGGCACACGTCCTCCCGGCGGTCTGAAATTTCCTGCTGGTGCCAGTCCAGCCACTGGCTGTATTCCCTGGAACGGATATAGCCGTGCTTCAGGATCTCTGCCATGCCGCAGGCAAATTCCTTCTCCGGCAGGGATTTCAGCACGGATACGTTCATATAGACCAGACGGGGCTGGTGGAAGGCTCCCACCATGTTTTTGTACTGCTTAAAGTCCACGCCGGTCTTGCCGCCGATGCTGCTGTCTACCTGCGCCAAAAGCGTGGTGGGGATCTGGATAAAGTCTACGCCTCTTAAATAAGTGGCAGCTGCAAAGCCGGTCATATCTCCCACAACGCCGCCGCCTAAGGCTGCCAGCAGATCTTTTCTGTCAAACTGCTCCTGGATCAGGTGCTCATAGATTCCCTGGATCTGTTCCAGATTTTTATTCTTCTCTCCTGCCGGAAGGATATAGGAGGTTACGGTCTGACCGGTCTCTTCCAGAGCCTGCCGGACATTTTCCAGATAAAGCGGCGCTACATTGCTGTCTGTCACCACGCAGATCTTCCTGCCCTTACGGTTCAGACCGGCGATCTCCCGGGCGAGAGCAGAGAAATCTTTTTCAAATACAATGGGGTAAGAAAATCCCCCGTCCTTTTTCAGGCTTTCCACCTGCAGACGCTGTTCTGTCATATGGGTCACTCCTTTTTTGTATTAACAGTATTTATACAGTACTACATGGTACCGGTTCTTTTTGGTGATATTTGTGGTGGTGCCAAACTGGAATTTCCCTTTTCCCCGTACAGAGATGATGTCCTCTTCTTTGATCGAATAACCGTTTGAAACCACCAGCTTTCCATTGACAAAGACTTTTCCCCCTTCAATGAAGGGAATCATGCTGCTTCTGGAAGTATGGAAAGCAAGTGCGGTGATGCTGTCCAGCCGCAGGGACGCTACCGTGCCGGAAATCTCCTCCCGCCTGGGCTTTGGCAGTTCTTCTTTGTCCAGGACAGGAACAGCCCGCACAGAAGTGTGGCGGATCCTGGTCAGCTCCTCTGCGAAAAAGGTTTCCATGGAAGCATGGCAGAAGACATAGGCGCCTTCCGGGGATACCAGAATATCTCCGATCTTGCTTCTCTCTACACCTAAATTGAGGATAGCGCCCAGATAATCCCTATGGGTAAGGTCTTCGGCAAATTTCCGGTTCAGAGGACAGATGCGGAGGCAGGAAATGGGATAGTCCAGTTCCTGGGAATCCTGGGCATAAGAAAAAGCATCAGGGACGAATGCCGCCATCTGACGCTCCGCAGAATCATAACCACCAAATGTCTGAACCGCAGTTCCTGTATCTTTCAAAGAGAGGCAGGAAAGTCTGCTCTGTTCATTGAGATCAAGAAAATCAGAGTAAGTAAGAATGCCCCGGTAATAGGCTTTCTTACTTAACTCTGCCATACGTTTTTCAAATAAATCATTTTTCTCCATGATCGCTCTGTCTGTCCTTCTACAGACCCTCGTACATGGAAGAGGATCCTGCAATATCGTTTAAGATTTCCTGAGAATCACCGGTAATGTCCACTCCCTCCGGAGTCAGGATAAAGATATAGGTCGAAACCTTCTGCAGGCTTCCGTCTACCGAATAGCTTGCTCCGGCAATAAAGTCAATGATATGCTGCGCCAGAGTCACGTCCAGACCTTCCAGATTCAGGATAACCGTACAGTTGTCCAGCAGTGCGTCTACGATCTCCAGAGATTCGTCGAATTTCTTAGGCTTGATCACACATACTTCGCTGGAAACTGCAGCCGCGGTTCTCTTGCGCGCACTGTAAATGGGGGTTACCTTGGGGGAAGAGACGGTCTTTGACTGCTTGGGAGCTTTTGCCGCTGCAGCCTGTCTTTCTGCCTTCTGTTTCTCCGCTTTTTTCTCTGCTTTCCGGGAAGACTTTACAGGAGGCAGATCGTCCAGATCATCGTCCTCCTCATCCAGTTTTTTAAAGAATCGCTTTCTGGGTTTTTCGTCTTCAAATTCTTCGTCTTCATCGTCCAGAAATTCTTCATCGTCATCGAAATCATCATTTACCTTTACTGCGTCTAAAAATTTATTTAAGAAAGCCATGTTATTAATCTCCAATCTTTATATTCATGACAGGGCATAATTTCGTTCGCCGAAAATGCCTGTTCCTACTCGCACATGGGTAGCGCCTTCTTCGATGGCAACCTCATAGTCGCCGGTCATACCCATGCTGAGCACATTCATATTAACATTATCAATATTTTTTCCTCCGATGTCAACACTTAAATTTCTTAAATTTCTAAAAACAGGGCGGTTTTCTTCCGGATCTTCCACATAAGGGGCAATAGTCATCAGTCCCTCCACCTGGATATTGGGAAGTTTTGCCGCTTCTCGTACCAGGTCTTCTGTCTCAGACGGGCTGACGCCGAATTTACTCTCCTCTCCTGCTACATTGACTTCAATGAGGATGGAGACCATGGTTTCATGCTTTACTGCCTCCCGGCTGATCTCCTGTGCCAGACGCAGGGAATCCACAGAATGGATCATACATGCCTTGTCAACAACATATTTGACCTTATTTCTCTGGAGATGTCCGATCATATGCCAGCGGATGTCTTTTTGGAGAGCCTCTTCCTTGGCAGTCAGCTCCTGCACCTTATTTTCGCCGAAATCCCGCACGCCCAGGGGCAGCAGCTCCTCGATCATGGATAGGGGTTTGGTCTTGCTGACAGCGATGAGGGTCACTTCGCTGCGCGCCCTTCCTGCTCTTTCACAGGCTTTTTGTACTTTGTCTTCGACTGCTTTATAATTATCACAAACACTCATGATTTTCATCCTTTCTGCTGTTTAATAGAGAATATCCTCTTCCTGGACGCTTCCGCCGTCCTGGACAATGGAATCAAAGACATCCAGCCCATAGGGAGTGCTGCTGTCCACAATGCAGTATTCTTCATTTTGGTCTAAAAGGGCAATCTGCCGGAATTCGGCATATCCTTTGTTGATGCAGTAAACCCCTTCCAGATAATCAATTTCGCCTACCACGA
Organism: Candidatus Blautia merdavium; assembly: GCA_019119975.1. Taxonomy (GTDB): domain Bacteria; phylum Bacillota; class Clostridia; order Lachnospirales; family Lachnospiraceae; genus Blautia; species Blautia merdavium. The sequence goes on from DWVZ01000078.1 coordinate 15,312, forward strand.
AGGTTTCTCCGGAATCCGGTTTTCTCAGGATATCCCCTTCCTGAAGGGTTGCCTTGTCTACATAACAGCTGCCTCCGGAGGAAGACTCAGAGCCCTCCGCAATTTCTTTGCCTCTATCATCAACTTCTCTGTAAATGGAAGCGCTGACAAATTCGGTGGAGATTTCTCCGCCGTCAGACTGGATCTCCCTTAAAAAGCCCCGGTCTGTTCCGTTGGCGCCGAGAGTAAGGAATTCTCTGGGGATCAGGTAAAATTCCTTGGTCACAATCGAACTTACCGGTATCTTCAGCCCGCTCTGGGTATTGATCAGAAGCTCTACCTGCAGGAAACGGTCAGAAGCATAGCGGACCATACTGTTCTTTAATTCAATCTTTGCGGTTTTCTGATCTCCTATGGTCACGAGAGAAAGCATACCCTTCTGGTTTTCTCCGTCTTTCAGGAATTTGACGGTTATCTGGGATTTGCCGGAATTCGTATCTGCAAGCTGGCTGGAAAGGGTGGCTGCCAGCTGGTCGGTGAGGGGGATCATCAGCGTCCATTCTTCACTGGTGATCAGCTTGTACACATCATCGCCGGAGGAAATCTTATCCTGACTCAGCAGATTGACAGACTGGTATGATTTCTGGTCAAAATCAGCCTGGGTAAGGGAATCTGCGGTCTTCTCTTCATAGCCGTCTTTGGAATAAACTACCACGCCTGCCGTGGGTGCGGTATAAATGTCCTGGCTGCCCATAGGAACGGACATTCCCACCGGATACCCCTGCAGAACCCCATCCTGGGCACTGTCCTGGCTGTTGTCCTGGGAAAGCGCCTGCTGGGCTTCCAGATAGCTGACCGCACCGGAATCCTGCAGAATGCTGCCCTGAAGTTCGTATTTAAAGCTGTAGGTATCCAGAAAATTATTGCCGTCAAAGCCATTGGAGAATTTGGCAATATCCGACCGGATATCCTGCAGCTGCTCCTCGGAAAGCGCAACTTCCGTACTCTGTTCCTGCTTCTGGCTCTCTACAGCGTATACCAGTCCGTTTTTTCTTACCTGCATTCCCTCTCTGGCGTAATAAGCTGCAAAACCCTCCTGCTCAGCCTTTACCAGCTGCTCGGTGCGCAGGGCAAGGGCAGTACAGACCGGATTCTTCGTCAGAGGACCTTCCGTAACCTGATAGGAGGTGACATGATCGGAAGTGGCATACATGATGACGGTGATGATCATATACAAAAAGATCGCACCGAACAGCATGGTGGAAATGTTAAAAGTCAAAAGCCCCTTCAGAAAAGAAAAAAAGTTTTTGATGGATTTCAATAATGAATTTCTGCCTGACAATGGGAACCTCCTTTTCCTTTGCTACACTACCCTACATTTTACCATTTTCAAACAATAATCACAATAGGGAAATTTTCTGCATAAAACCAACAGGACAGGAAATAATAGACAGGGAAAAAGGAGGCATTTTATTATGAATTCAAAAGCTTTGGACTACACCGCCCTGATCATCACAGTGATCGGCGCCGTAAACTGGGGACTGATCGGTATTTTCCGATTTAATCTGGTCTCATTCTTATTCGGGGACATGACATGGATCTCCAGGATCATTTATATTCTGGTGGGAATCTGCGGGCTCTACCTGCTGACCCTTCTGGGAAGAGTCTCTTCCTTTTCTGAGGAGTAAGCAAAGAGGAAAACATACCCATGAAAAAACAGCCCTTGCAGCAGAAGCACTGCAAAGGCTGTTTTTTCATGCCCGTTGCCGGATTATAAGGAAACCAGGATCTTATCCTTTGCGATTTCCGGAAGATCGCATTCATTTTTGGAAATGCTGACTACAAAAGATACCTGAAAGGTTTTGCTCATCTGTTCTAGGCGCGAAAGGATGTCAGAAAGCTCGTCATCTGCTACCTGAGCAATTTTCAGAAAGCTGTCCAGATACATTTTTTCCAGGTCATTGTCCTGAGAAAGGATGCCGGACAGGAAACCGACAAATTCCTGTGAGTTCCGGATATCATACTCAGATGTATCGATCAAACGTACCTTGTTGTTCAATTCATACATATGTTTCCTGCTTTTATCCAGATATACTATTGTTCCCTTTGCTTCCTTGATTTCTTTGTTAACTCTGTCCAGAAGCTCCTTTGTTTTTCCTTTTCCTTTTTCGCCTACAATTAACTGAACCATCGCAATTTCCTCCTTAGCCGCACGTAATATGTATATTTACTAAAAACGTGGTTATCGTTGAAATAATTATAGTGCATTTCGTTCAAAAATACAATCCTTATTTGAAATTTTCTGTTAATTTTTAAGGATTTATTTTCTGAAGCATCTGGGAGAGTCTTTCGTACATGGAACTCTGATTTCCCGCCTGGAAAACTACGGCGGCATATACGTCTCCGTACTGATTCTGTGCCAGCATGGCGCCGTAATTGGAAGTCTGGGATGAGGAATACTTTCCTCCCAGCACAGTCACGCCTTTGGGCACAGAGACGCTTCCTGACACATAAGAGTCCTTGGTATCCAGCCATTTCTGCCGACTGTCTCCATCGGCTGCTGTGTAGCTTAAGGTACAGCTGGAAAGCCCCATGCTGTTGATCAGGTCAGCATGCTCCAAAAGCGCATGGAAAAGCAGGTAGGTATCATAAACCGTTGTAACCTGGTTCTCATCCTGAGCACCGGTAGCATTGGTGTATACCGTATTAGTCATGCCCAGCTCCTGGGCTTTCTGATTCATCAGCGCCGCAAAGCCTTCCTGGCTTCCTCCGGCTGTCCGTGCCAGCGCCAGGCAGGCATCTTCCGAAGAAGAGACCAGAACGGCATTTAATAGCTGCCGTACGCTGATGGTATCTCCGGTGGAAAGACCGCAGGCAAAACTGCCGCCGCCCCAGATCACATCAGATTCCTCTACCGTGACTGCAGCCTCAGCATCCAACTGTTCCGATGCCACCAGGGCTGTCATCAGCTTGGTCAGCTCCCCGGGGGAAGTCTGTTCATGAAGTCCCTGGGAATAGGGAACGGACTTCCGGCTGATATCAAAAAGACCGCCCAGCTCGCCCTCCCCGGGCGTGACGCCTTCCAGAGAAGTATGGTCTGCGCCTACGCATAAGCCCCCTCCGATCCCGGATTCTACCAGAAGATCCTCCTCAGCTGAGGTGCCGAACGTGCGGACACTCCGGTCATAGGGGAGAGGTCCATCCACGGTCCGCCATCGGGAGAACAGAACCAGCACTAAGATGCCGGCAAGCAGGACCAGCACCAGGATGCCGCCGAGAATGCCTGTCCGCTTCAGTTTCTTTTGATAGATTGCCTTTTGTTTGGCAGTCATTGGTTTTCGCTTTTTTTTATTTATACATTTCACGCCAGTCCAGCTCTCCTCTGTCCAAAGAACATATCATCATTTCAGCGGTTGCCAGATTGGTTGCCAGCGGAATGTTGTGGGTATCGCACAGATGAAAGATCCGCTTTACATCAGGGTCATGCTTCTGGGGAGCCAGAGGTTCTCTTAAATAGATCACCAGATCCATCTCATTTTGCTCGATCAGAGCGCCCAGCTGCTGTTCACCGCCCAGATGCCCGGCGAGGAATTTATGAACATTCAGGTTGGTGGCCTCCTCGATCAGCCTGCCTGTTGTTCCTGTGGCATATAAAGTATGTCTGGAAAGAATATTTCTGTAGGCAATACAGAAATTCTGCATTAATTTTTTCTTGGAATTGTGTGCTATCAAACCGATGTTCATGATTTTTCTACCTCCCTGTATGTTCTGTTTCGCTGGAGACCTACATTCAGTACAAAGCCCATGCCGATGTATAAGCTGACCAAGGATGTCAGACCATAGCTGACAAACGGAAGCGGCGTACCTGTGTTGGGCATCAGATTGGTGACAACTGCCACATTGATAAAGCCCTGTATCGCCACAATGCCTCCCACGCCGCAGCAGATCAGCTTCCCGGAAAGGTCCTTTGCCCGAAGCCCGGTCCGGATGCATTCAAAAATGATCAGCAGGAGCAGCAGCAGGATCGCTGAACACCCCAGAAATCCCAATTCCTCTCCTGCTACGGATAAAATAAAGTCTGTATGGTTCTCGGATACAAAATTCGCACGGTTGGCAGAGGAAACTTCACTGTTGTTCAGTCCCTTTCCGGTCAATTCTCCGGAACCGATCGCCATGACGGAGTTCTCCTGCTGGAGAACATCATCGGCATACGCATCGTCCTCGGAATTGAAAAAAGCCATGATACGGCCTCTCTGATAATCGTCGAGCAGCTTCTGATCCGGCTGCATGATGATAAAGAGAAGGACCACTGCCAGAGGGACCGCGATCAGGAACGCGCCTCCGATGATCTTGTAACTAAGCCCTGCCACGTAAATAATCACACAAAAAAGTATAGCAATAGTGATCGTATTTTTCAAGTCTGGCTGTGTAAAAATCAGGAACAGAGGAATCGCGATCAGGACGGCTGATTTTACCAAGGTTTTCAGGGTATTCAGATCTTCTTCGTGATCCATGAAAAATCTGGCAAAGAAGAGGATCAGGATGATTTTTGCCAGCTCTGTGGGCTGAAACTGGAATCCTCCGATATTCAGCCAGCGCTCTGCGCCTTTCGACTCCGTACCGGCGATCCAGACGGCAGTCAGGAGAATGAGGTTGAATACATACATGATCCAATAAAAATTCAGCACCCAGCTAAAGTCCATCAGGGATACGATGACCATCATCACCATACCCAGAAGGACGCCCTGCAGCTGCCGGAACTGCAGGCTGGGATCTGCGCTCCCTACCAACAGCACGCCTAAGGCACTTAAGGCTGCCAGCGCAAATACCAATCTGAAATTATAATCCCGTAATCTATACTGTCTAATCATGAAAACACCTATCTTTTCTGCTTTTGCAGTTTCTTGATCCTCCTCCGCTGTCTTATCTCCAGCAGGAGATTCCCGGGGAGGAGTCTTCGATATCTTTCTGTAAAGGAATCCTGGCAAGAAATGTGGCGCTGTCCTTTAAGTACCGGATCTCCACATTCTTTTCTTTTACTGCGAAATATTTATTTACCGCGTGTACCATATCATTTTGCAGCATTGCCATCATTTGCGGAGTACAGCTTAGCCGCTCGGAAGTCAGGAGCAGTTTTAAGCGGTCTTTTGCTACCATACTTGAACGTCTGCCTGGAAATCGCATCCTATCCAGCCTCCTTTACCTTCTTATTTTTTAAATATCCCGGAAAGGCGTTTGAACATGCCTTTCCTCACCGTAAGATCCAGCAAGGGAACCTCCTCTCCCAGGATCCTGCGGCAGATATTTTCAAAGGCTTTTCCGGAAAGGGAATCCTTTCCGCACAGAGGCTCTCCCTGGTTGGTAGCGATGACCACAGCTTCATCGTCCGGGATTGCTCCCAGAAGATCGACTGCCAGGATTTCTGTCACGTCCTCTACGGACATCATTTCTCCGCGTTTGATCATGTCCATCCTCAGACGGTTGATGATCAGCCGGATCTCCGGCATTTCATTGGCCTGGAGAAGACCGATGATCCGGTCTGCGTCCCGGATGGCAGATACTTCCGGCGTGGTGACTACAATGGCGCGGTTGGCGCCTGCAATGGCATTTTTGAAACCCTGCTCAATGCCTGCGGGGCAATCCAGCAGGATAAAATCAAATTCCTCCGATAAATCGTCGGTCAATTTGATCATCTGCTCAGGTGTGATGGCTGTTTTGTCTTTGGTCTGGGCTGATGGGAGCAGAAACAGATTGTCACACTGCTTGTCCCGGATCAGCGCCTGCTTCATACGGCAGCTGCCTTCGATCACATCGATCAGATTGTAGACAATGCGGTTTTCAAGCCCCAGCACCACATCCAGATTCCGCAGACCGATGTCGGTATCCACAACTACCACCTTTTTATTGAACCTGGCAAGCCCAAGCCCGATGTTGGCAGTCACTGTGGTCTTTCCCACACCGCCCTTTCCGGATGTTACTACAATAATTTCACTCATACCTAAATCCTCCTACTCTCTGGCTCATGAATCTTCTTTGTACTTCTGACGGTTCCCTATGGGGATCAGTCTGTCTGCTGTGTATTGGTGACCTCGGTCTCTGCAGTACCTGTGACAATCTCTGATTCATCTGCAAGGTTGTACCTATAAAGGAGAATATCTTTTGCAACAGTAACCGCATTGCCGGAGGAATAACCGTTGGCAATACGGACAGCCATGGCAATCTCCGGATCCTCGTAAGGCGCGAATCCGATAAACAGACCATGGGAGGGCCGTGTGGTCTCCTGCTGTGCCGTACCCGTTTTTCCTGCAACAGAGAGGTTGATGCTGTTTAAGGTGGCGTTGTTGCGGGCAACCCCGCGCATACCTGCCTGCACCAGATCCCAGGTATTGCCGGAAACATCCAGCTCCCCTTTGATCTGCGGCGTGTAGTCTTCCACAATGTTTCCTTCCTCGTCTGTTACTTTATCAAAAAGGGACAGCTCATAGCTGGTACCCCGGCTTGCAATAGTTGTGACGTATCTCGCCAGCTGCGATGTGGTGTAGTTATGCGTACTCTGTCCGAAAGAGGTACGGATGGCGTCCGCATCAGAAACCTTAGGAGAAACTTCCTCAATCTCAAGCCCGGATTTCTCATTCAGCCGGAACAGATTCGCATATTTTTCCAGTTTTTCCACACCAAGAGAATCATTAAAATTACCGTCCGCGTCTTTTCCTAAGTCGTAGGCAACCTGACTGAAGAAAACGTTGCAGGAATTGGTAATGCCGCCGACAACATCCAAAGCTCCGTGCCCGCTCCGATTCCAGCAGTATGGTCCGGGAGTAACTAAAGTAAACTGTCCTGTACAATTTACTATATAATTGGAATTTACAATGCCTTCCTCCAGTCCGGCAATGGCTGTCAGAGGCTTGAAAGTGGACCCCGGTGCAGTCAGCTGCTGGGTGGCTTTATTATAGAAAGGCCTTGACATATCTTCATACAAATGCGCGTAATATTCTGTATCCATATTATTGGCGAGCCGGTTGTTGTCATATCCGGGATAGGATACGCAGGCGAGGGTCTCCCCGGTCTTGACATCTGTGATCACAACAGAACCGGAGCAGGGATCCAGCGCCAGCTGTCCGGGTGTGATCTCCAGGTTGCTGATCTTATTGATCATAAAATCATAGGCTCTCAGAGTGCCGCTGCTTAAAGCCGAATAAGTCGCTTCGTCCTGCTCCAGAACCCCTTGGTCATAAAGAAGCATACAAAGCTGCGTACCGGATATGGTGTCCGTTAAAAGCATATATTTATAAAGGATTTTTGAAAAGCCTTTGTCGTCTTGAAGGGACTCAGTAAGGTAATTGGACAGTGCGTCGTAAACTTCACCGGAGGACAGGTATTCTCCTTCGTCGGTAAAGGTGGAAATATCAATCCAGTTCTTGCTTGCCGCATAAGTCAGGTATTCTTTCAGGCTGATGGAACTGTCGTTGGTCCATGCGCGATAGGTCGGGTCAGAGGAATCAATGGCATCCTTTGATAAAATACCTGTCTGCTCCATGAGAAAATCATTGACAATATAGCTCTGATACTCCTGCATTTCCTTAGGCAGATCCTTGTAAGCAGCCGGAGCCTCTTTGGTCAGTTCCTCTTTGATCTGGGCAAACACACTCTCCTGCTTCTGCTGGAACAGGCTGTAGAGGGTCTTCTCCAGATCTGTGGCATCGTCTTCCTTAAAGTGGCTGATGTCCAGCACGCCGTTTTCGATCAGTGCATTGTACACATCATAGATCGGCGTACGCACATCCGAGGTATCCTCGCTGTTAGTCTCAAATTCCTTGGTATTGACAATATTCTGCACCAGGACGCCGGCAATGGTCTGTTCCAACACATCATAAGCGACTTTCTGCAGGTTTTTGTCAATGGTGAGATATACGTCGTTTCCAGCTTCCGGATCTTTCCTGGAGTCTTCGTCAATATCCAGGATCTTTCCCACATTATCTACAAAGACGGTTTCGGAGCCGTCTTTGCCCTGGAGCTGGGTCTCCATCAGCTGCTCAATCCCGGTCTTTCCGATGATCGCATCCGTGGAATACTCGTAACCCTGTTCTCTTAGATCTGCCAGCTCCTCGCTGTCCGCTTTTCCGGTGTATCCGATCAAGGAAGAGAAAGCCTCTGCATCGGCGTAGACACGGATAGAATCCTCCTGGATATCCACACCCTGCAGTTCGTCCTTGCGCTCCATGATCTCAGCCACCGTCTCTTCACTGACATCGGTTGCAATAGTCACGGGCACATACTTTCGGAAGCTGTTGGTGGAGAGGATATAGCGGATTTTTACAATATCCAGAAGCTCCTGTTTGGTCAGAGACTCCGGAAGACCGTACGCCTCCAGTTCTTCCTGGGTATAGGGCTTTTCCCTGTTTACTACGGCGAAATCCTTCTCGCCGGACATAAATTCCATTATTTCTTCGGCAGTGGCATTGATCTGATCCTCCTTCAGATCGTCGATCAGTGGTTCTCCATACACGTCCGCCTTAAAGCGGTTCAGCGTAAAGCCCTGGGCGGTAAAGGCATAATTTCCCTGTTCGTCCAGTTCAATGTAAAAAGTAATATCCAGTTTTTCATCCCGTTTTTCCAGGATCTTCAACAGCTCGTACGCTACATGGTTCAGCGTCAGATTCCTCTGCCTCGTGGTATCGTAAGTGCCGTTGTCTTCCAGGATAACCGAATAGGAGAGCTCATTATAAGCCAGAAGCTCTCCGTTTCTGTCCCGGATGTTGCCTCTGGTTCCCTTTAAAGTCCTCTCCTTGGTGATGCTCAAATTGAAATTTTCCGCGTATTCTTCTCCATGGATGATCTGCAGGGAAAAGAGCCGCTGGATGAGGACTGCGAACATGGCGCAGAATACCAGCAGCATCACCGTGGTCCTTTTCAGTCTTATTTTCTTTAAAAGTTTTCTTATCTTCTCAGCCAAATGGAATCTCTCTCTTTCATTTCCAGTTCAGTAAGTTTCTTATTCAGTCTGTAGAGCAGTTTATACAGAAGCACTGTGATCAGGATGGTATAGATCATTTCCGGTATCACGATCCTTCTCAGGTAGTACAGTAATTCAATGCGTCCCCGTAACAAAAACTGGGCGCCGTAAACCAACAGCCCGTAGAGCAGATCGCCGGCTGCCACCAGCACCAGGGGAACACGGATCTCTTCCTCATAGAAAATCTTGGTGCAGAAGCCGGCACAGTAGCCGATGCATAAAAAGATCAGTGCGTAGAATCCCGGCAGATCTCCGTAAAAAAGATCGTTTAACAGTCCGCAGACAAAGCCTGTCCACATGCCGGACAGCTTCCCCTGCATAAAACCAAAGGAAACCGTCACGATCAGCAGCAGGTTCGGAGCAATGGAGCCGATAGACAGTGTCTGAAACACTGTACTCTGCAGAAGAAAGCACACCAGGATCACAATCCCTGTCACTGCTTTTCGTCTAAGCCTCATTCGGATTCCCCTTTCTGTTTCAGCTCTTTGATCACCAGTACCTCTCTTATATGTTCAAAATCCACTGCAGGGGTCAGGGTACCTGTCTTGGTCAGGTTGTTGGGATCCTCTTCGATCTCGCTGACATAACCGATCAGGATTCCCTTCAGGAATTTATCGCTGACATCGGAAGTAACGATCTTTTCCCCTTCCTGGATTTTATTTTCATCGTCTTTCAGATGGATAAACTGAAGCTTCCCTTCATCAATGAGACGCAGGTCACCTGCCACGATGCAGCGGTCCGAGGTGGAGACCGTCATGGCGCTGACATTGCTGGAATCATCAATAATAGAACGGACCGTTGCCCAATCCGGACCAGCCTCTGTGACAATCCCTACCAGACCGCTTCCGGCAATGACATTGCAGTCCACCTGGACGCCGTCATCGGTGCCACGGTTGATGGTAAAGGTAGAGAACCAGTTCCCGGTATCCTTGGCAATGACTTCTGCCGCAACTTTGTCGTACTCGTTGTACTGCTGGTCCAGCTGGTACAGTTCCTCCAGTCTTTCCAGATCGCCCAGATCCTGGGTCAGCCGGCTGTTTTCTGCAGTCAGTTCATCGACTTTTGCCTGAAGTTTTTTGTTTTCTTCTACCAGTTTCTGCTTCTGGCGGAAACCGGATGCCGCTTCGTCCAGTGCGGTGCCTATTTTATTAATGCCTTTCTGGAAGGGAACAACGGCATAGGCAGCCACTCGTTTTACAGGCGTCACGGGAAATTTCGCTGCCACGGTAAAAATCATAAGTCCGACGCATACCAGGATCACTGCCGTCAGAATATGTTTGCTTTTAATATTCCAGTTTAACTTTTTCTTCATTCTCAAAACCTCAGCTTTTATTCATTACCAGACCCACTTTTTCAGGGCGCGATCTCTGATTATTTCTTTTAGTCCATAAATGGTGCAAAGCTCATAAAATCCGGACAGACAGACTTTCTGCCCGGTCTCTCTGCTTAAAAACCAGTCCATGTCCGGAATCCTCGCTGTGCCTCCGGCAAGACAGATCCCTTCCTGCTCAATGCTGCAGCGGATCTGGGGAGGCGTCCGCTCCAGGAAAAACCGTATCTCTTCACAGATCTGCCGGACCGGAGGCAGAATGGTCTCGTAGATCATCTCCGACGGTATGACCGCTTCCCCGGGAAGTCCGGTCAGGCTGTCCACACCGGCTGCTTTGCGCGCTTCCTGGGGATCGTATTTCAGATATGCCAGGGAAAACTTCAGCCTTCTGGCAGTGCGGCTGCCGATGTGGAGATTGAAGTTTTTCCGGACTTCGTTGATGATCGCCTGGTTCAGCTGGCTGCCGCCGATCTCCACGATCTTGCTCAGGATGACTTTTCCCCGCTCGATGATGGAAATCTCTGTGCTCTGGGAACCGATATTCACGATCATGCTCCCTTTTGTCTTATTGACCGGCACGCCCATTGCCACCGCGTCCGCAATGGTTTTATCTACCATATATACTTTGTTCTTTCTGCTGGAATTTCCGATGGTGTAATATGCCCGCTGTTCGATCTCGGAGAGATCTGTGGGGACAGCCAGATAAACGTCGCTGCCGAACACAGACCCTGCTCCTGCCTTTTCCAGCAGAGCATTTAATATCAGCTCTGTATGATTAATATCTGCGATCCTGCCGCCTGACATAGGGGAGATCACAGATACATTAGACGGATTTTTTTCAAAAATCGAATAGGCTTCATTGCCGACAGCCAGGATCTGCTTTTGGTTGCGGATGGCTATCATGGTTTTTTCCGTTATTATAGTATCCTGGTCCTTTGCATAGATCTTTACGCTGCTGGTCCCCAGGTCTACTCCAAACGTTTTATTAAAAGGCATAGAAATGCTCCCCTTTTTCTTATTATAAAATCCCCTGTTCTTTCAGACTTATATAAGTATGGTCCCCGATGATAATATGGTCAAGCAGGGGAATCCCCACGATCTCCCCTGCCCGAAAAACTCTTTCTGTAAAATCCAGATCCGCCCGGCTGGGTCTGGGGTCCCCGCTGGGATGGTTATGTACCAGGATGATCCCTACCGCATGATAAGAAAATGCGGACAGAAAGATTTCACGGGGATTTGCGAGGGAACCGTTGACTGTTCCCTTAAATACCATCTCTTCGCCCAGCAGATGATTCTTGGTGTCCAGCATCATGCACATCAGAAGCTCCTGCTCCTCATGGCGCAGCCGCTCCATGTAATAATCCGCAATGGTGGCAGGACGGTTGTAGGAAAGCCCGCGCTTGGCTGCCGCACTGGCAATGCGCTTGGAGAGTTCGCCGATGCATTTGATCTGCACGGCTTTTACCTTTCCTACGCCTTTGACGCTGCGAAGCTGGGCAAGGCTTAACTGATGAAGCCCCAAAAGCCCTTCCTTATCTTTAGACAGCTCCAGGATCTCCTGGGCAAGCTCTAAAGAGTTCCTGCCTTTGGTGCCTGTGCGCAGAAGGACTGCCAGCAGTTCTCCGTCTGTCAGTGTCTGTGCGCCGCCTGCGAGACACTTTTCATAAGGGCGGTTATCCTCCGGGATCTCTTTGATGGTCTTATTCTCTTTCATATCCTATGCGGCTCTCTTTGGCACAATTTCGCAGGTTCATTGTAGCACAGATTAAAAACGATGTATATGCCTTAGGAAAAATTTATGAGATTTTTCACAATTGCTTCCCCGACCTTTAATCCGTCCATGGCTGCGGAAGTAATGCCTCCGGCATAGCCGGCGCCTTCCCCGCAGGGATAGATTCCCCCAAGGCTGCTTTGGAAATTTTCGTCCCGCAGGATCCGTACCGGGGAGGAAGTGCGGCTCTCCACACCGCTTAATAGACAGTCTTCCCTGGAAAAGCCGGGAATAATCCTCTCAAAAGCTTCCATTCCTTCTATGAGCGCCGCGTTCAGACGCTCCGGGAGAAGTTCCCTTACATTGGCAAGCCGGTACCCGCCTTTCAGGCAGGGCAGCACGCCGCCCAGCTTCTGGGACGGCTGGTTTTTCTTAAAGTCGCCGTAAAGCTGAAGAGGGATCTTGCCCTCTCCCAGGGCATAGGCTTTCTCCTCCAGCTTCCGCTGAAACTCCACGCCTGCCAGTACGTCCTTTCCGGCAAAGTCCTCCGGGGTGACGGTGACGATCAGGGCGCTGTTGGCATTTCGGGAACCACGGTCCTGATAGCTCATGCCGTTGACGGCAAGCCGTCCTTTTTCCGAAGAGGCGTTGACCACATTGCCGCCGGGACACATGCAGAAGCTGTAGACCCCTCTTCCATCCCGGCATTTGTGGGTCAGCTTGTAATTGGCAGCGCCCAGAAGCGGATGTTCCTCACAGCCGTACTGCCAGCGGTTGATCAGCGTCTGAGGATGCTCTGCCCGAAGACCTACGGCAAAGGATTTTGCCTCCATGGCAAATCCCCGGTCCTTTAGCAGTCCAAAGGTGTCCCGGGCGCTGTGCCCGATCGCCAGGACCAGACACTGTGCCGGGATCTCCTCGCTGCCGTTGACAATCACGGACCTGAGTTTTCCGTCTTTTACCCGGATATCGGTCAGCTGGCTGCGGAAGCGGACCTCTCCGCCCAGCTCCTGGATCATGCCCCGGATTCTCTTCACCAGGCTGACCAGCTGGTCGGTGCCCAGATGGGGTTTTTGCATGTAAAGGATTTCTTCGGGGGCGCCAGCCTGGACAAAGAGCCGCAGGACTTCCCGGTTCCTTCCTGCCGGATCTTTCACCAGGGTATTCAGCTTGCCGTCGGAAAAGGTTCCGGCGCCGCCTTCTCCGAACTGGACGTTGCTTTCCGGATCCAGGATGCCGGTCTCCCAGAAATGCTCTACCGCTTTTTTCCGGGTATCGGCATCGTCACCCCGCTCCAGGACAAGGGGGCGAAGCCCTGCACGCGCCAGATAATAAGC
>DWVZ01000079.1 GCA_019119975.1 Candidatus Blautia merdavium
TCTGTCCCACAAAGCCGGCTGTGCCCATACCGGATCCGGTAGCGTTGCTGGTCATCTTCATCACCATAGTTCCTATGGGTCCCAGGATCGCGCTGGAAATAATGGCAGGAAGCCAGATCAGCGGGTGACGCATAATATTGGGTACCTGCAGCATGGAGGTGCCGATACCCTGGGCGATGAGCCCGGATACACCGTTTTCTTTAAAGCTTGCCACAGCAAAGCCTACCATGTTGCAGCAGCAGCCAATGGTGGCAGCTCCGGCAGCAAGACCTGAAAGATTCAGGATCACCCCCAGGGCAGCAGAGCTGATGGGCAGGGTCAGGATCATTCCCATGAGTACCGATACTACGATTCCCATGAGGAAGGGCTGCTGTTCTGTCCCCCAGTTGATCATATCGCCCAGCCGGGTCATCAGGCGGCTGATCGGCGGACCTACCAGAATGCCCACTGCGGAGCCTCCGAAGATTCCCAGCATGGGAGCCAGGATGATGTCCAGTTTGGTCTTGCCCGCGATCAGGCGGGACAGCTCGATGGCGATATAGGCTGCCAGAAAAGCGCCCAGCGGCTCTCCCGGACCGGAAAGGAGCAGAGCGCCCTCCTCGGTAAAGACAGCACCGCCGGTGATCTTTTCCGCGAAACCGCCTACCATGCCGGCAGTTGCTGCAGAGAGGACCACCAGGGAGCTTTCTTTGAAACGGCAGGCGACACCTACGCCGATTCCGGCACTGGTCATGGCAGCGGCAAACTTTCCGAACTGGTAGACCAGGGTCCCGATGTCCCCGCCTATGAGATTGCCGATCTGCTGGATAATGGTGCCGATGATCAAAGTGGCAAAGAGCCCGTAAGCCATGCCGCTTAAGCCTTCAATAAAAATTCGGTTCAATAGTTTCTTCATCACTTACTTCTCCCCTGTCTTCTCTTAACCGTTTATTTTCAGATTCTTAAACAAAGAACCCAGGGAGGTGGAGATCTCTTCGCTTTCAGGAAGGGTATAGTCGATCTCTTCCTCCTTTTCTTCGGTATTTTCTTCCAGAGCCTTGATGCTCAGGCTGATCTTTCCGTCTTCGTTTTTAATGACTTTTGCCTTTACCGGATCACCTACAGAGAGGACGGCTTTTGGAGATTTGATCCTTTTCTGGGAGATCTGTGACACATGCACCAGACCGGAGATGCCTTCGCCCAGGTCTACGAACGCGCCGTAGGTCTGCAGAGATTCCACAGTGCCCTCTACAATGCTTCCCACTTTGATGCGGTCGATTTTGCTGCGCTTTTCTTCGTCTGCCTGTTCTCTTAACAGCTCTCTGGCAGAAAGGACCAGACGGTTTTCCTGTTCGTCTGTTTCAAGGACCCGGACCGTAATGGTCTTTTTTAAATAATCTTCCGGATTCTCCACGTAATTCAATGCCAGTTTGGATACGGGGATGAAAGCGCGGATGCCTTCTACATAGGCGATAACTCCGCCCTTGACGATGCCCTCTACAGTGACTTCAAAAGGCGTTTTTTCTTCTTTCATCTGTTCCAGCCTGTCCCAGACCAACATATCGTCATCGCGGAAATTAGAAAAGGATGCGTCGATTTCTTTCATATAATCTTCCATTGATTCCTGTTTTTTGATTTCTTCTGACATGAGCAGTACCTCCATTCACAATATGCGGCAATTATATCATAATTGCCATAAAATTAGAAGTATGTTACTATAAAAAAAGAAACGGCGGGACACAAGAGCGCACCGTGCAGACCGGCATTATCCGGTCATGCCTGCCGGGAAAGGAATGAAGATGGCAAAACAGGAGAAGGTTTATATTATCGGTCATAAAAATCCGGATACCGACTCAATCTGCTCCGCGATCGCTTACGCGGATATCAAGAATCGGATCAACAATGGAAACGGATTAAAATATGTAGCAAAAAGAGCAGGGCAGATCAATGAGGAAACAGAGTACGTGCTGAAACGCTTCGGTGTGGAGGCGCCGGGATATCTGTCCGATGTAGGCACGCAGGTGAAGGATATGGAGATCCGTGAGACACCGGGTGTGCCCAACAGCATTTCCATCAAGGATGCTTGGGCGATCATGAAGGAGAGCAGCGCGGTAACGCTGCCCATTACAAAAGAAGACGGACAGCTGGAGGGTCTGATCACTACAGGAGATATTGCCAAATCCTATATGGATGCCCATGACAATTATTTCCTGTCCAATGCCAAGACCCAGTACCGCAGCATTGCCAATACCGTGGAGGGAAAAGTCGTCACAGGAAATGCTCACGGATATTTCATGAAAGGAAAGGTGGTCATCGGGGCTGCGCATCCGGACAAGCTGGGAGAAATTCTGGAGGAAGACGACCTGGCGATCCTGGGCGACCGGCATGAGGATCATCTGTGCGCCATTGAGCAGAATGTCAGCTGTATTGTCGTATGCAACCATGCAGAGGTGGAGGCAGATATCAAAGAAGCGGCAGAGAGAAATGAATGCGTAGTCATCCAGTCTCCGCTGGATACTTTTACTGTGGCAAGGCTGATCAACCAGAGCATACCAGTCAAACATATTATGAAGAAAGATCATCTGCTGACCTTCCAGACCGATGATTTCACTGATAACATTAAAGATACCATGGTCAAGAACCGCCACAGGGCATTTCCGGTAGTCAATAAACACGGCAAATACATCGGAACCGTATCCAGGAGAAATCTTCTGGGAATGAAGAAAAAGCAGCTGATCCTGGTGGACCACAATGAGAAAACACAGGCGGTAGAGAATATAGACGCGGCGGAGATCCTGGAGATCGTGGATCACCACAGGATCGGATCGCTGGAAACCCTTCAGCCCATTATGTTCCGCAATCAGCCGGTAGGCTGTACGGCGACGATCCTATATCAGATGTACGTGGAAAAAGCGCTGGAGATCAAGCCGTCCATCGCAGGGCTGCTGTGCGCGGCAATTCTTTCCGATACGCTGATGTTCCGTTCGCCTACCTGCACTCCGGCAGATAAGATGGCAGCAGGAGCACTGGCACAGATTGCCGGGATCCAGATCGAAGCATTTGCCAAGGAAATGTTCTCCGCGGGAAGCAATCTGGAAGGGAAGACCACAGAAGTTATTTTTTATCAGGACTTCAAGCGTTTTACTTCGGATAAGGTCAATTTTGGCGTGGGACAGATCAGCTCCATGAACGAGGAAGAGCTGGAAGCGCTGAAGAAACGTCTGCTCCCGTTTATGAAGCATGAGTGCGGCAAGAATGGAATCTCCATGGTATTTTTCATGCTGACCAATATCCTGGAGGAGTCCTCAGAGATCATCTGCTTCGGAGACGGAAGCGGAAAGCTGGTAGAGGAGTCCTTTAATGTGAAGGAAGAAAATCACGGCTATTTCCTTCCGGGCGTGGTATCCAGGAAAAAACAGCTGATCCCTGCATTTATAGGAACTTTGCAGCAGAATAACGGATAACATACAGGAGAAAACAGAACATGGCAAAAATGGAATGGAAGCCCGGGAATATGCTCTATCCGCTGCCGGCAGTCATGGTAAGCGCGGCGGACGAGGAAGGGCACGACAACATTATTACAGTGGCATGGGCAGGCACCGTATGCACCAACCCGCCTATGGTATCCATATCGGTGCGTCCGGAGCGGTATTCTTATCATATGATCCGGGATACCGGGGAATTTGTGATCAATCTTACCACAGAGAAACTGGCTTTTGCCACAGACTACTGCGGGGTCAGATCCGGAAGAGACGTGGATAAATTTCAGGAGCTGAGCCTGACCAGGGAACCGGCTTCCCATGTGGGAGCGCCTCTGATCAAAGAAGCGCCGGTGAACATTGAGTGCAGGGTCATAGAAACCAGAGAATGGGGCAGCCATACGGTCTTTACGGCAGAGGTCCTGGCAGTCCACGTAGACAGAGAGTATATGGACGAAAAAGGAAAGTTTGACCTTGCCCTTGCCAGACCCATCGTGTATTCCCACGGGGAATATTACGGACTTGGGAAAAAACTGGGAAAGTTCGGCTACAGCATTCAGAAGAAAAGGAAGAAAAAACAGAAAAAATGAAAAATAACATTGTACTGATCGGCATGCCCGGAGTAGGAAAAAGCACCGTGGGAGTCATCCTGGCAAAGGTGCTTGGCTATGAATTTGTAGATGCGGATCTGCTGATCCAGAAAAAAGAAAAGCGCTTATTAAAAGAAATCATAGCACAGGAAGGACAGGAGGGATTTCTCAGGATCGAGAATCAGGTCAATGCTGCTATCGAGACGGACCGGGCAGTGATCGCCACAGGAGGGAGTGTGGTTTACTGCAGGGAGGCAATGGAGCATCTCAGGGACATTGGGACTGTGATCTATCTGAAATTGGAATATGACATCCTGAAAAGCAGGCTGGGAAACCTGCGGGGACGGGGTGTGGTCCTGAAAGAAGGGCAGACACTGAGAGATTTATATGAAGAAAGAGTGCCATTATATGAAAAATATGCAGATCTCACTGTTGATGAGAAAAATACCGGGGCAGAGGAGACTTTACAGAAAATTTTAGATGCTCTGAAAAGATAATTGATAATAGTACAGGCGTTTTCAAGGTCGAAAACATAAAATGTGGATTTTTATTTACAAAATGTAATATCTGTTATAATATAATATTTAAACCGTAAAAAAACACAAGAGCAGCGGACGGCACCCTGTGGGTACCGCCTGTTGTCATGAAGAAAAATATCCGCAGCAAAAAGCAAAAACAGCTGACTGCGGTCACGAGGATAGAATTGAGTTGGAATACCCCCTGAAGGGAGCAGGGCGCCGGAGCCAGAGATGGTACAGGTGCGGCAGGCAGGAAAACGTTTGCCGGGAGTTTTCCGTGGTGAATAAAAAATAAGAGGTGTGAATATGGAACAATATGTTATCAAAGGCGGAAATCCGTTGGTTGGTGAGGTTGAGATCGGTGGAGCGAAGAATGCGGCGCTTGCGATCCTGGCGGCAGCGATCATGACAGATGAGGCAGTGCACATTGAAAACCTTCCGGATGTAAGGGATATTAATGTGCTTCTGGAGGCAATCAAAGAGATCGGTGCGACGGTAGACCGAATCGGACCTACGGAGGTAAGGATCGTAGGTTCCACTATTGGAAGCATCAGTGTCGAATATGAATATATCAAGAAGATCCGGGCGTCCTATTATCTGCTGGGAGCTCTTCTTGGCAAGTATAAAAACGCGGAGGTTCCTCTTCCGGGAGGATGCAACATCGGCAGCCGTCCCATTGACCTGCATCTGAAGGGATTCCGGGCGCTGGGGGCGTCTGTGGATATTATCCACGGAGCCGTTGTGGCGAAGGCAGAGCAGCTGACAGGAAAGCATATTTTCATGGATATGGTATCTGTGGGAGCCACCATCAATATTATGATGGCTGCAGCCATGGCAGACGGCAGCACCACCATTGAGAACGCGGCAAAAGAACCCCACGTAGTTGACGTGGCGAACTTTCTGAACAGCATGGGAGCCAATATCAAAGGCGCAGGTACGGATGTGATCCGCATCCGGGGCGTGGAAAAGCTTCACGGCACCAGTTATTCCATCATTCCGGATCAGATCGAGGCAGGCACCTTTATGTGCGCGGCTGCCGCTACCGGCGGAGATGTGCTGGTAAAGAATGTGATCCCCAAACATCTGGAAGCAACCACTGCAAAGCTGGAAGAAATCGGCTGCCAGGTGGAAGAGTTTGACGACGCAGTGCGCGTAGTGGCGAATAAACGCCTGACCCGCACCAATGTGAAGACCATGCCGTATCCTGGTTATCCCACGGACATGCAGCCTCAGTTTGCCGTAGCCCTGGCTTTGGCAGAGGGTACCAGCATTGTTACGGAGAGTATCTTTGAAAACCGCTTTAAGTATGTGGACGAGCTGGCGAGAATGGGAGCCAACATCAAGGTAGAAGGCAACACTGCCATCATCAACGGTGTGACCAAACTGACAGGCGCGAGAGTAAGTGCGCCCGATCTGCGTGCAGGCGCAGCTTTGGTGATCGCTGGACTGGCATCAGAGGGAATCACGGTAATTGATGACATTGTCTATATTCAGAGAGGCTATGAGCGCTTTGAGGAAAAGCTGAGAACCCTCGGCGCAGAGATTGAAAAAGTGACAAGTGAAAAGGAACTGAAAAAGTTCCAGCTGAGAGTTGGATAAATTTTATCCGAAATAGGCTTGACGAATACAGAAAAAAGCTGTATTGTATTACCTGACAACTGCAAAAGAAGAAAGTTTCTCTTATTCAGAGTGATGGAGTTACATAGGAACTGTGAAGTCACGGCAACCCCGCCCTGCGGAAGGTGCCATCCTGAGCGAATAATCGAACAATAAGAGGATTCATGGAAAAAACGATATGGGTCCGCTTAAAAAGCGGACCTTTTTATATGTCAGGAAAACCGCGAGGATTTTCCTAATATATAAAGACCAGAAGAAAGGAAGAAATCATGGAAAAAAGATTGTTTACATCAGAATCTGTAACCGAAGGGCATCCGGACAAAATGTGCGATGCCATTTCTGACGCCATCTTAGATGCACTTATGGAAAAGGACCCTATGAGCCGTGTGGCTTGTGAGACTGCTACCACCACAGGAATGGTGCTGGTCATGGGCGAGATCACTACAAATGCATATGTAGATATTCCCAAGATTGTAAGGGATACGGTCCGTGAGATCGGATACACCAGAGCCAAATACGGTTTTGACGCAGATACCTGCGGCGTGATCACCACCATTGACGAGCAGTCCGCGGATATAGCTTTGGGAGTGGATAAGGCTCTGGAAGCAAAGGAACATAAAATGTCTGAGGAAGAACTGGAAGCCATCGGCGCCGGAGACCAGGGCATGATGTTTGGCTTTGCCACAGATGAGACAGAAGAGTATATGCCATATCCCATTGCATTGGCGCATAAACTGGCGCGCCAGCTGACAAAAGTGAGAAAAGACGGGACACTGACTTACTTAAGACCGGACGGAAAGACCCAGGTCACCGTGGAATATGACGAGAATGACAGACCGGTACGTCTGGATGCGGTGGTTCTTTCCACTCAGCATGATCCGGAAGTATCACAGGAGCAGATTCACCAGGATATCCGGAAATATGTGTTTGACCCCATCCTTCCGGCAGAGATGGTGGATGAGGACACCAAGTTCTTTATTAATCCCACCGGACGTTTTGTCATCGGCGGACCTCATGGGGACAGCGGACTGACCGGACGCAAGATCATTGTAGATACCTACGGCGGATATGCCCGTCACGGCGGCGGCGCGTTCTCCGGTAAGGACTGCACCAAGGTTGACCGCTCCGCAGCCTATGCGGCGCGCTATGTGGCAAAGAACCTGGTAGCAGCCGGTCTGGCAAAGAAATGTGAGATTCAGCTCTCCTATGCCATCGGTGTGGCACATCCTACCTCCGTCATGGTGGACACCTTCGGAACAGGAAAGCTTTCTGATGCCCGCCTGGTGGAGATTATCCGGGAGAACTTTGACCTGAGACCGGCAGGCATTATCCAGATGCTGGATCTGCGCCGCCCGATCTACAAGCAGACAGCAGCATACGGACATTTCGGAAGAAATGACGTAGACCTTCCATGGGAAAAACTGGATAAAGTGGAAGTGCTGAAGAAATACGCAGAATAAACAGGTTATAGCGAAAGACTTTAGCAAATTATTTTTATGAAACAGAAAGGACTGCCTTGGGTAAACCGGCAGTCCTTTTTTCAGACATTTCTAAGACTGGCTGCTGTATTCCTCAGCCAGGCGGCACATCTTCTCCAGAGAGAATACCCGCACATGGTCTCCGGAGATGGCTTCAAACCCACTGACAAAATCGGACTTTGCAAAGAGCACATACCATTTCCGGCTGTGAGGAAACAGACTGGCATGCTTCTGCAGGCGGTAAAGGGCATCGATATCAATCCACTGGTCTGTCCAGAAACAGGTGCCAAGGAGGATCTGATCTTCGTGGACAGCGGCTATGGAGACGGATTCGGTCCTTTTCTTGGTAGGATGCTGTCCCCACCACATGCCCGGATGAGAAAGGGGGAAGGGCGCCTGACCCGCCTGATTCCAGAGTACGAGAAATTCCCGGCAGATTTTTTCAAAAAAGGGCTTTTGATAGTTTTCCAGTTCAGGCAGTACCAGCTCTTTAAAAATTTCCTCCCCCAGCCCGCTTTCAATTTCTGAAAGGTGGGGGTAGACGAAACGGTACCAGAAGCGGAAAACAGGGTCGCAGATCTCGTAGAGGGTGCGGCGGCTGCCAGAATCTTCCGTGACCGGGATCCTGCGCTTTACAAGTCCCCGCAGAGACAGAGAAGTCAGCAGACTGCCTGCGGCGCTGGGGGTAAGACCGGTGCGGTCGCAGATTTCCTGCAGCTTTCGCTGGGAATCTCCTATGGACAGCAGTATGGTGCGGATCACAGCTGAACTGGAATAATATTCCCGGGTATATCCTGTGGGAAAACGGTAAAAAATTCCTGCTTCAGTAAAGAACAGTTCCCGGATACGGTCAGTGACTGAGCAAGAGGAGGGGAACTGGCGCAGATAGCCGGGAATGCCTCCTGTGATGCTGTAGAGAAGGAGCTGCTCCTTCAGAGGCAGATCAGGATAGAGCCTGCGCAGCTCAAAAAATGTAAAGGGACAGAGACGCAGTGCATTCTGCTCTTTGGAAGCTTCTTTTTCGTACTGCGATATAGGTTTGCATAATATAAAAAGCAGCTGTGAAGATCTGCCGTATTTTTTTTCCAGAGAAGCGAAAAGCGCGGGGAAACGGCGGTTTCCAGAAAGCAGATATTGAAAATCGTCCAGTATGACGGTCAGCGGCTGGGACTGCGCCTGCTTTGCCAGCATCCGCAGAAGTTCGGAAAATGTTTTCGCAGCCAGGAAGTCTGCATGCAGCCTGCGGGCGCAGGTATCCCGCAAAAGGATGAAATTCTCTTCATAGAGAACCGGTGCGGCTTTCAGATAAAGGGTTCTGTTTCCGGCAGAAAATTCCTTAAGCAGCCGCGACTTTCCCATACCTTCCCGGGAATAGAGGGAAACCGTCCGCACACCAGGCAGACCGGCAGATTGGTTTAAATTTAAAAGAATATTGCCTTTGTCTAAAAACATAGTCTCTCCTTATCATTTGTTCTACTGTTTTTTATTTTAATGATACTTGCCGGGGAAGTCAAAGTGTTTTTTCGCTGGAAGGCGTTGCGCAGATCCTGAGGGCAGGACCCTGCCGGATTCAGGACGGGGCAGCTTTGGAGAGGGGGCTTTTTATAGAAAGTTTAGATTTGGTGCTGTTTTCTTTAGAAGAAAATGACGAAATCTATGCTATAATAAACTAAGAATGGAATTCTTTAATTGTTAAGGAGAGCGACAAAAGCATGAAACTGAAGACCAGAATCATTATTTCTTTTTTTATCATTATGCTGGAACCTTTGATTTTTGCAGGAATTGCCCTCAACCTGTTTACCAGATACCAGATTAAGATGTTTGAAAAGCAGTATGGCATTGAGAATCCCACTTATGAAAGTCTGTACAACACAGCAGAAGTGGTGAATCATCTTACCAACGATGCAGCAGAGCAGATCAAGCAGATTGCGGATACAGAACCCTGGAAATTTGAAGATACGGAATATCTCAATTCTCTGAACCAGCAGCTGAGTAAAACCTATTCTTATGTCCTTGTCTGGGAAGATGAGGACATCACCTACTATGGAAATGATACCTATTCTGCTGAGCTGGTAGAAAAGCTGAAGGAATACGATGATTTTAATTCAGCTTCTAATGACGGCGTGTATCTGGGAGGGAAGATCCAGGCGCTGATCAAGCAGGTGAATTTCACCACAGCCAATGTACGGGATGGAAGAGTTTATATTATCTGCAGCGTCTTTGACGTGGTGCCGCAGCTGAAGGACCTGATGAAAAATATGGTGGCAGCAGTAGTGCTGATTCTCGCCATCACGGCGCTGGGACTGACCTGGTGGGTGTACCGGGGACTGATCGCCCCGCTGGACAAACTGCGGACTGCCACCAGAAAGATCAAAGAGGGAAATCTGAACTTCTCCATTACGCCGGAGGGCGCCAGTGAGATCGCGGAGCTGTGTGAAGACTTTGAAGACATGCGCCAGAGGCTGAAGGAGAACGCGGAGGAAAAGGTAGAATTTGACCGGGAGAACAAAGAGCTGATCAGCAACATTTCTCATGACCTGAAGACGCCCATCACGGCAGTAAAGGGATATGTAGAAGGCATCATGGACGGCGTGGCAAATACGCCGGAAAAGATGGACAGATACATCAGGACCATTTATAATAAAGCCAATGACATGGACAGGCTCATCAATGAACTGACCTTCTATTCCAAGATGGATACCAACAGGATCCCCTATACGTTCAATAAAATCGCAGTCACGGACTTTTTTGATGACTGCGCGGAGGATTTAAGCGTGGAACTGGAATCCAAAGGCGTGGAATTTACCTACTACAATTATGTAGAGCCGGGCGTCCTGGTAATCGCGGATGTAGAGCAGATCAAGAGAGTGGTAAATAATATTGTCAGCAATTCTCTGAAATATATGGGAGACAGACATCCCAAGCGGATCAATCTGAGAGTGAAGGACGTAGGAGACTTCATACAGGCGGAGATCGAAGACAACGGAAGAGGCATTGCGGCGAAAGATCTGCCCAATATCTTTGACAGGTTTTACCGCACAGACGCTTCCAGGAATTCGTCCAAAGGAGGAAGCGGCATCGGTCTTTCCATTGTAAAGAAGATCATGGAGGACCATGGAGGAAAGGTCTGGGCGACAAGCAAGGAAAACATCGGAACAGTGATGTACTTTGTTCTGAGAAAATATCAGGAGGTACCGGTAAATGAGTAAGATTTTAATTATTGAAGATGAAGAGGCGATCGCTGATCTGGAGAAGGATTATCTGGAACTGAGCGGATTTGAAGTAGAGATCGAACACAGAGGAGACGTAGGACTGAAGATGGCGCTGGAGGGAGAATATGATCTGTTTATCCTGGATCTGATGCTTCCTGAGGTGGACGGTTTTGAAATCTGCCGGGAGATCCGCAATCAGAAAAATACGCCTATTATCATGGTTTCTGCCAAGAAGGACGATATTGACAAGATCCGAGGTCTGGGACTTGGCGCAGATGATTATATGACAAAGCCCTTCAGCCCCAGTGAGCTGGTTGCCAGGGTAAAAGCCCATCTGGCGCGGTATGAGAGGCTGATCGGAACCGGGGTGCAGGAGAATGATATCATTGAGATCCGGGGACTGAAGATTGACAAGACTGCCAGACGTGTCTGGGTCAATGGAGAAGAGAAAAATTTTACCACCAAGGAGTTTGACCTTCTTACTTTTCTCGCCCAGAATCCCAACCGGGTCTTTACCAAGGACGAGCTTTTTAAGGAAATCTGGGCAATGGAATCCATCGGGGATATTGCCACAGTTACGGTCCACATTAAAAAGATCAGAGAAAAGATTGAGTTCAATACAGCCAAGCCTCAGTACATCGAGACCATCTGGGGCGTGGGATACCGGTTCAAGGTATAAGAGAAAGCTTCAGGATAAGCAGGCGGTTCGCGAAAGGCGTGCCGCCTGTATTTCTTGACAATAGGTGTTCGCATAGCGTGCCGCCTATTGTTGAGTCAGGCGGTTTGGGAAAAAGCAGTGCAGGAGGAGACAGAGGCAGAGCAATGGAATATTTAGATACAAAGCTGTACGGATACAGCAGATCCGATTTTTACCCTTTTCATATGCCGGGGCATAAGAGAAGGATGACGGCAGGAAACCTTGCAGATCCTTATCAGGTGGATATTACGGAGATCACAGATTTCGATAATCTCCACCATGCAGAGGGGATTCTGAAAGAAAATCAGGAGGCAGCGGCAGAGCTTTACGGCGCGGAGCAATCGTATTTCCTGGTCAACGGCAGCACTGCAGGCATCCTGGCGGCAGTCAGCGCCTGCACGGAGAGAAGAGGCAGGATTTTAATGGCGCGCAACTGTCATAAGGCAGCGTACCATGCCGTTTATCTGCGGGAGCTGACTGCCCGCTATCTCTATCCGGCGCTGGATGAGACTCTGGGGCTTGCCGGAGGGATTTCGCCGGAGGATACGGAAAGGGAGCTGCAGAGGGACCCGGAGATCCAGGCAGTGCTGATCACTTCCCCTACCTATGACGGACTGGTTTCTCCGGTGGAGAAGATCGCCCAGGTGTGCCATCGGCATGGAGTGCCTTTGATCGTGGATGAGGCACATGGAGCCCATTTCCCTTTTTCTAAGGCGTTTCCGGCGTCCGCCCTGGAACTGGGGGCAGATATAGTGATCCAAAGTTTACATAAAACACTTCCTTCGCTGACGCAGACCGCAGTGCTTCACAGTACATTTTCCCGGGTGGACAAAGAGAAGCTGGAGCGGTTTCTGGGAATTTATCAGAGCAGCAGTCCCTCCTATGTGCTTATGGGAAGCATCACTGCCTGTCTGCGGTATCTGAAAGAGCAGGGAAAGGAACGGTTTTCCAGGTATGAAGAGAATCTGGAAGAGATACGGGAGCATTTAAAAGAGCTGCAGTGTCTGCGGCTTTTAGGGGAAGAGGTTATCGGCAGAGGAAATGTCTTTGATCTTGACCGGTCGAAGCTTGTGATTTTTTCTGCAGGAACGGGTATGAGCGGACCCCGGTTTCATGATATACTAAGAAGAGAGCATCATCTGGAAATGGAGATGGAAGCAGAGCAGTATGTCCTGGCGCTGACCAGTCTGATGGATACCCGGGAGGGATTTTCAAGGCTTGAAAAAGCATTGTTCGACATCGATGAGAAGCTGGTCAGGCAGCAGGAGGCAGAGGGCAGGAGCGCAGCTGGCTTTTCGGTGCCGTTTGCAGGCGGAGCAGAGACTGCCTGTGCCCAGCAGGTATGCAGGATCAGTGAAGGGATGGAGCTGCCGGGACAGGAAATACTCCTAACAGAAAGCGAGGGCAGGATTTCCGCAGAGTACGCCTATCTGTACCCCCCGGGGATTCCCCTGCTGGTACCCGGAGAGAGGATCAGCCGGGCATTTCTGGAACAGGCAGAGAGGCTTAAGGGAAAAGGGTTGGTGCTCCAGGGAATGAAGGATTATACAATGGAGAGAATCATGACAGTGAAGGAGTAAGAGGAGAAAAAATGGGAAAGATTTTTTATATCATGGGGAAAAGTTCATCCGGAAAGGACAGTATCTACAGCAGACTTCTGCAGGACCAGGAGCTGGGACTGTGTAAGATGATCCTGTATACCACCAGACCAATCCGGGAGGACGAGGTCTATGGCAGAGAATATTATTTTGTAAAAGAAGAGGATTTCCGGAAATTTCAGGAAGAGGGCAAGGTGATCGAGGCTCGTACTTACCAGACCGTCTATGGTCCCTGGACCTATTTTACCGCAGATGACGGACAGATCCGTCTGGAGGAGAAAAATTACCTGGGCATCGGAACCCTGGAGTCCTATGAAAACATGAAGAAGTATTTTGGCGAAGAAGCACTGTATCCTGTATACATCCAGGTGGAAGACGGAGAAAGATTGAAGCGCGCCATCCACAGGGAGGAGCAGCAGAAAGTGCCGAAATATGCAGAGATGTGCAGACGATTTCTGGCAGATACCGAAGATTTCTCAGAAGAAAACCTGATGCGCGCCGGGATTGGAGTGCGATTTGAAAACAAAGAACTTGAAAATTGTATAAAAGAAATCAAAAACTGTATACAAAAGTTGCAGTAATGGAAAAACTTATGCTATAATGATTGGAAAAGATACAGGAATTGAGGTGATTGCAATGCAGGAAATGGAACGTGTATTAGGACATGAAGAGGTCATTAAACATTTGCAGAATGCGGCAGCGAGGGACGCGGTTTCTCACTCGTATATCTTCGCGGGAGAGAAAGGAAGCGGCAAGAAGCTTCTGGCAAAGGTTTTTGCTATGACTCTGCAATGCGAGCGTCACGGCAAAGAACCGTGTTTACAGTGCAGTTCCTGTAAAAAGGCAATGAACCGGAATCATCCGGATATTATTTATGTGTCTCACGAAAAACCGAATTCCATCGGAATTGAGGATATCAGGGAACAGCTGATCAGTGATGTCACCATAAAACCATATACAGGACCTTATAAGATTTACATTGTAGACGAGGCGGAAAAGATGACTGTCCAGGCGCAGAACGCGCTTTTGAAGACCATAGAGGAGCCGCCTGCCTATGCGGTGATTCTGCTTCTGGTAAACAACGGCGGCACTTTGCTGCCTACCATTTCTTCCAGATGCGTCACCCTGAACTTTAAACCGGTCAGGGATGATGTGATCAAGAAATATCTGATGGAAGAGCTTCATGTGCCGGATTATCAGGCAGAAGTCAGCGTAGCCTTCGCCCAGGGAAATGTGGGAAAGGCAAAACAGATTGCCACGGCAGAGGATTTCTCAGAAATGATGCAGGCAGCATTCCGTATCCTGAAAAAAGGAAAAGATATGGAAGTGTACGAGATGGTAGACGCCATCAAGGCTTTGTCAGAGCAGAAGCATACAGTTTACGAATATCTGGATCTGTTTCTGGTGTGGTTCCGGGATGTCCTTCTCTTTAAAGCGACCAGAGAGATGGACGGTCTGGTATTCCGCCAGGAGTATAATGATATCAAGAACCGGGCGGACACCAGCTCTTATGAAGGACTTGAGAATATCATCAAAGCCATCGAGACTGCCAAGGCGCGTCTCCAGGCGAATGTGAATTTTGATTTAACCATGGAACTTCTGTTCCTTACGATCAGGGAGAATTGACATGACAACAGTAATCGGAGTAAGATTCCGCAGTGTAGGTAAGATTTATTACTTCGCACCAAAGGATCTGGATATCAAGGCAGGCGAGCACGTGATCGTGGAAACCGCCAGAGGGGTGGAGTACGGCAAAGTGGTGCTTCCGCCCAGACAAGTGGAGGATGAGAAGGTGATCCAGCCTTTAAAAGAGGTAATCCGCATCGCCACGGTACAGGATAAGAAAAAAGAAGAGACAAACAGGAAAAAAGAGAAGGAAGCATACCAGATCTGTCTGAAAAAGATCCGGGAGCATCACCTGGAGATGAAGCTGATCGATGTGGAATACACCTTTGACAATAATAAGATTCTTTTTTACTTTACTGCAGACGGAAGGATCGACTTCAGGGAACTGGTCAAGGATCTGGCATCCGTATTCAAGACCAGGATCGAGTTAAGGCAGATCGGAGTCAGGGACGAGACAAAGATCCTGGGAGGCATCGGGATCTGCGGAAGAGCCCTCTGCTGCCATACCTATCTGTCCGAATTTGCGCCGGTCTCCATCAAGATGGCGAAGGAACAGAATCTGTCCCTGAATCCTACCAAGATTTCCGGTGTCTGCGGACGGCTGATGTGCTGCCTGAAAAATGAGGAAGAGACCTATGAAGAGCTGAACCGGAAGCTTCCCAACACAGGAGACCGTGTCACAGCTCCTGACGGACTGAAGGGAGAAGTGCAGAGCGTCAATGTGCTGCGGCAGCTGGTCAAGGTCGTGGTGGATGTAGGCGATGAGAAGGAAATCCGGGAATACCGGGCAGACGAGCTGAGATTTAAGCCGAGACAGAGAAAAGAAAAAATCCGGCTTTCCGATGAAGAGATGAAGGCATTAAAAGAACTGGAGAAGGAAAAATAGAGAGGACAGATTCATGGACAAAGGAGAACTGATCCTGGAGCATGAAAGACTGGATGACCTTCAGAACGGATATATGCTGATACAGAATCCGGAACACTTCTGTTTCGGAATTGACGCAGTGCTTCTGGCGTGGTTTGCGAAAGTAAAGCCGGGTGAGAAAGTACTGGATATGGGGACGGGCACAGGGATCGTCCCCATTTTATTAAAAGCGAGATATCCCCAGGGAAGGTATACAGGACTGGAAATCCAGGAGGACAGCGCCTCCATGGCAAGGAGGAGCGTTGCCTATAACGGGCTGGAGGAAGACATCAGGATAGTGACAGGAGACATTAAGGAAGCCGCATCCACGTTCGGAGGGGCTTCTTTTGAGGTGGTGACCACGAATCCCCCTTATATGATCGGCAGTCACGGACTGACGGGAGAAAACAGGGCAAAGACCATCGCCCGCCATGAGACCCTGTGCAGTCTGGAGGATGTGATCGCACAGGCGTCCAGGCTGTTAAACGAACACGGCAGGTTTTATATGGTGCAC
The DNA here is from genome assembly GCA_019119975.1 of Candidatus Blautia merdavium. Taxonomy (GTDB): domain Bacteria; phylum Bacillota; class Clostridia; order Lachnospirales; family Lachnospiraceae; genus Blautia; species Blautia merdavium. Next base: position 16,213 of record DWVZ01000079.1, read on the forward strand.
AGACCGTTCCGCCTGGCGGAGATCTTCCATGTGATGATCCAGTATAAGATTGAACCCAAGCGGATGCGTCTGGTGCATCCCTATGTGGAGAAAGAACCCAACCTGGTGCTGATCGAAGGATCCAGGGGAGGCAAATCCAGGATCACCGTGGAAAAGCCCCTGATCGTATATGAAAAGCCGGGGGTATACACCAGCGAGATCCTGGAAATCTATGGACGGGAGAAATAAAATGGCAGGAAAATTATATTTATGTGCGACACCCATCGGAAACCTGGAGGACATTACCCTGCGGGTGCTGCGGGTTCTCAAAGAAGCGGATCTGATCGCGGCAGAGGATACCAGAAACAGTATTAAGCTGCTGAATCATTTCCAGATCCAGACCCCCATGACCAGCTACCATGAGTATAATAAATACGACAAAGGCAGATACCTGGTAGAGCAGATGGAGGCAGGCAAGAATGTGGCGCTGATCACAGACGCCGGTACGCCGGGAATTTCAGATCCGGGAGAAGAGCTGGTAGCTATGTGCTGTGAGGCAGGGATCCAGGTAACTTCGATTCCCGGAGCAGCCGCCTGCATCACGGCACTGACCATGTCCGGGCTTCCCACCAGGAGATTTGCCTTTGAAGCCTTTCTGCCTTCAGACAAGAAAGAGAGAAAGAAAATCCTTCAGGAGATGGAAAAAGAAACCAGGACCCTGGTACTCTATGAGGCTCCTCACCGTCTGGTAAAAACCCTGGAAGAGCTGCTGGAAGCCCTGGGAGACCGCCGAGTCTCTGTGTGCAGGGAACTGACCAAAAAGCATGAACAGGCATTTCGTACTACCCTTGCCCAGGCGCTCTGTCATTACCGTCAGGAGGCGCCAAAAGGGGAATGCGTCCTGGTAATTGAGGGCAAGGACCGTAAAGAGCTGGAACAAGAAGCACGCAGCCAGTGGGAGGAACTGTCTGTGGAGGAGCACATGGAATATTATGTAAATCAGGGCGTGGAGAAAAAAGAAGCCATGAAGAAGGTGGCAAAAGACCGGGGCGTCAGCAAAAGAGACATTTACCAGGCTTTGCTTTGATAAAAATTCCGATCCTTGTCCCAAAGGGGAGAGAAGATACAAAAGGAGAAACAGATGGCATATCATTATCGAAAGAAATTAGAAGCCAGAAAGAAAAAAGTACGCCGTATCAAAATAATCCTTGCTGCCGACGGGATCCTGATGGCGGTGCTGGTTCTGCTCCTGATCGGTATGGGGATCAGGCAATGGATCCGGGAGGACGGATCCGCTGCGGCATCCCAGAACCAGGAGAGTTCCCGGGTGGAACAGGCAGCAGGAGAGGGCGAGACAGACGCAGGAGCAGACGAATCTGCCGGGTCAGGAGAAGACACAGAAGCTTCGGAACAGGCAAAGGCAGGGCAGGAGAACAGTGCAGTGACGATCACAGTCAGCGCGGCAGGCGACTGTACGCTGGGGACCGATGAAAATTTTGACTATGAAAGCGGATTTACAGGAATCTATGATTCTGTAGGAGACCCAGCCTATTTTTTCAGAGAAGTACAGCCGATCTTCAGTCAGGATGATCTGACTATCGTGAATATGGAGGGAACCCTGACAGAGGCGGAGAGCAGGGCTGAGAAAGAGTTTGCTTTTAAAGCGCCGCCCTCTTATGCGGAGATTCTTACCAAGGGATCTGTGGAAGCGGCGAATCTGGCAAATAATCACAGCAGGGATTATGGAGAACAGAGCTATACAGATACCATAAACGCGTTGGATGGCGCCGGAATCACCAGCTTTGGTTATGAAAGGACTGCCCTGATGGAGATCAAGGGTGTGAAGGTAGGGCTTGTAGGCACCTATGAACTGGCAGAAAATCTGGGCTGTAAAGAGCAGATGACTGCTAATGTGCAGAGTCTGAAGGAGGCAGGGGCGCAGATTATCATTGTTAGCTTCCATTGGGGTGTGGAGCGGGAGACTGCACCCAATGAAATACAGATTGAGCTTGCTCATGCAGCCATTGACAGCGGCGCAGATCTGGTGCTGGGACATCATCCCCATGTGATTTCAGGCATTGAAGAGTACAATGGAAAGAATATTGTATACAGTCTGGGGAATTTCTGTTTCGGCGGAAATTCTGCTCCTTCGGATATGGATTCTATGATCTTCCAGCAGACCTTTACGGTGGAGAATGGTCAGCTGAAAGAGGATAATGTGACGAATGTGATCCCCTGCAAGGTTTCTTCTGCCTATCTGGAAGGATATAACAATTATCAGCCGGTGCCTGTGGAAGGCGAAGCGAAAGACGCCATTCTTCAGAGGATCCAGGAATACAGCCAGTATCTCTGATTGATCCTGCAAGAGGATACGGGAAGAGAGATACAGAAAGGAAGCTGCAGAAGATTACGGCTTCCCGCAGAAAATGCAGGGACTTCTGTAAGAAATTTAAAAGTTTCTGCATGGGATGTAAAAGTTTTTGTAAAGAATATAAGAGTTTCTGCAAGAAAACAGAATAAGCCGGCAGTAGCGGACATAAGCTGAAAGGAGAAGAAAATCAGGAGAAAAAGATGCTGAATATTCTCTGGGGAGCCATGCTCCTGATCGGAATTGTGTACGGCGCTGTGACGGGAAATATGAACCAGGTGACAGACGCTGCCCTTTCTTCGGCGAAAGAGGCAGTGTCTCTTTGTATATCCATGGCAGGCATTGTTGCTATGTGGGTGGGAATTATGGAGATCGCCAAGGCTTCCGGACTGGTGGACCGGCTGACAAAAGCCATGGATCCGCTCCTGCACTTCCTGTTCCCAGAGATCCCTGCGGGGCATCGCGCTATGGAGTTTATCTCTGCCAATATGATCGCCAACTTCCTGGGGCTGGGCTGGGCGGCTACGCCCTTTGGACTGAAAGCTATGGAGAAGCTGGCAGAACTGGAGGAGGAGCGCCGCCGGGGCAAAGCGCCGGGACCGGTGCGGAAGGCGGGATGCGCCAGCAATGAGATGTGTACGTTTCTGATCCTGAATATCTCCTCTTTGCAGCTGATCCCGGTGAATATCATAGCCTACCGGAGCCAGTACGGAAGCCCTGATCCAACTGCCATTGTGGGTCCGGCGATAGCGGCGACTGCGGTGAGTACTGCGGTGGCGGTGGTTTTTTGTAAGTTGATGGAGCAAAGGAAGAGAACGAAAAGAGTCCTGAATCGTTCGCAGCCCGGCTGAACCGCATACCGGACAGCAGATCAGACAGAGATAAGAGAAATCCGTGGAACATAAGAAGAATTATGAAACAGAACAGAGCAATGCATTTCAGAAAAAGCAAGAACGCCAAGTCTATTGGGTGTCCTTGCTTTTTTCAATTTTACAGATAAGAAACAGAGAAAATTGGAGTATGGAAAGAAATAGATTGTTAATCATTAAGGAGAAATGAAGAAAAAGATGAATAAAATAGGAAAAAAATCGCCGTAACCAAAAAATATTCTAAAAAAATAGAAAGAGATAACAAGAAACTTTGCATTTCTACAGCAAAAAGAAATCAGAAAAGCGTGAAAAGAACTTGGAAAAGTAGGAGAATGCAAAATAAAAATTCTGTATTAAAAAATATAATTACAAAAACTGTAAGAATGCAAAGAAATGAAAAAGGATAGGTAAGTACTTTTGAATAATAAAATGGTATATTAACCATACAAAATATTAAGAACAAACAAAGGAGATGTAAAAATGAAAAGACGATGGAACATATTGGCAAGTTTATTGCTGACATCAGCGCTCCTGGCAGGGTGTACGCCCAGCTCTACCAGCGACGGACAGGCTCCTGAAGGTACAGAGGAAGGAGGAGGTACAGAGACTTCAGAACAGACAGATCCGGACGAAAAAATCGAACTGAATTTCTGGGATTTAAGGACAGAGGGTGCGGGAGCGGAAATGATCGATACCCTGATTGCCAATTTTGAAAAAGAAAATCCCAATGTTACTGTAAAGAGGACAGCATTTAAGGTTGATGATCTGCGCAATACCATTAAGCCTGCTATTAACAGCGGAGAAGGTCCTGATGTATTCAGTTATGATGCCGGTGCGGGATATCTGGGAGTGCTTGCAAAAGCAGGTCTTGCCTTGGATTTGACGCCTTACAGAGAAGAGTATAACTGGGACGACCGATTCCATGACTGGGCGCTGGAGAAGACGATCTATGACGGGAAGCTTTATGGAATCGCCAACGAACTGGAGATGCTGGGGGTATTTTATAATACGCAGCTGTTCGAGGAAGCAGGTGTGGAAGTTCCCCAGACATACGAGGAGTTCCTCCAAGTCTGCCAGGTCTTTAAAGACAAAGGAATTACACCGGTCATCATGGACGACAAAGAGCAGTGGCCCGGATTTCACTATGAGTCTATCTGGCTGAACAGCTTTGTTGGAGCAGATAAAGTAAAACAGGCTGTTGCCGGAGAAATCCCGTGGACAAGCGAAGGCTTCGGTGAAGCGCTGGACGAGCTTTACAAAATGTATGAAAACGGGTATGCAACAGAAAAACCATTGAGTCTTTCTTCTGAAGACGGTCATAAAGCTTTTTATGCAGGGGAAGGCGCTATGAGGATTACAGGCACCTGGCAGGTTTCCGGCTTTGTGGAAAATATGGATGGCAATGTAGGATTCTTCTATTTGCCGCCGGCATCGGACGAAGTGGATAACTGTCCTCCCGGAGGTCTGGGAGAAGCCGTAGTGGTTAATGCTAAGACAGAGCACGAAGAGATGGCAGTGAAATTTGTGGATTATCTTTTCCAGATGGATAGTATGGAATACTGGTATGAGGCGGGGTTGATTCCATCTGTAAAGGATGTGGATTACAGCGCATACGAATTAAGCGAGCTGTTTAAAAATGTGGTAGATGAAATCAACAGTTCCGAGAATTTAGGCGAAAACATAGACGTATTAATGCCTCCA